>JAJNBA010000002.1 GCA_021155985.1 Actinomycetes bacterium | reverse complement strand
GGTAGCCGAAGCTCATCGCGGCCTCGCCTCTCGTCCGTCGCTCACCGGCCGCAACGACGCGGTTCGCTCGCTGTCCGACGCGGATCCCAGGAGGCCGACCGAGCAATGGATCCCGCATTCCTTGTCCGTCTCCTGCTCCCACCACCAGCGGCCGGCGCGCTCGCTCTCTCCCGGCGCCACGGCGCGTGTGCATGGAGCACATCCGATCGATGTGTACCCCTGGTCGAAGAGGGCGTGGTACGGAACGTCGTGCTCCCGGACGTAGTCCCAGACGCGGTCCAGGGTCCAGTCGGCGACCGGGTTCATCTTGACGATCCCGCCGTGATCCCGGTCCAGCTCCACCTTCGCGATGTTCCGCCGGCTCCGCCATTGCTCCCGGCGCAGCCCCGCGACCCACGCGTCCAGCGTGGCGAGCTTGCGTTTCAGCGGCTCCACCTTCCGGATCTCGCAGCACCGCAGCCGCAGGTCGACGCTCCCATACATCAGGTTCGGACCGTGATCGGTCGCCATCGCGGAGACGGCGTCCGCCTCCGGGTACTCGAACTCCACGGCAATCCCGTAGCGCTCACGGACCCGCTCGAACAGGTCGTACGTCTCGGCGGGCAGCCGTCCGGTGTCGAGCGTGAAGACGCGCACCTCCGGGTTGAGGCGCCACGCCATATCGAGGAGGACCATCCCGTCCACGCCCCCGGCTGCGCTGATCGCGAGCCGTGGGTGGAAACGCTCCAGTGCCCACGCGAGCAGATCCTCGGCCGCGGCGTCCTCGAAGCGTTCCGCGGCGTGCTCCACCCACGCCTCCTCCTCCTCGAAGACGGGGAGGACCGGCTGATGCAGGGGCTGGACGGGGTCGCGATCCGCCATCACGCCTCACCCCCGATCGCGACGAGCTGGAGCTCGAAGAGCCGCTCGCAGACCTCGCATCGCCACCCGGATGGGTCGCCGGGCCGCAACTCTTGCTCCCCGCAGAACGGGCAGTAGAAGGGGACCGCGCGAGGCGTCACGGAGCTCATGGGCTCGCCTCCGGCGTGGCGAACGCTGTCAGTTCCTGGTCGTCCAGGCCTCGGACGAACTCGGTGAATGTCGGTCCCTCGCCCCCGTCCTTGGTGGCCTCGCGTCTGGCGCGGTACCGCGTCACAAGCGTCTCGACGTAGTCGGCGGCATCCTCGGCGAACACCTTCACTCCCTTCACCTTCCTTCCGAAGGAGTCGTCGGCTCCTCCGAGATGCACGAGGAACGCGTCCGACCTCGTGCCGTCCGGCCGCTTCGCGAGTGCCGACATCAAGCCGATGTCGGCCACCTGGAACCTGGCGCAGGAGTTCGGGCACCCGTTCACGTGCACGCGGATCTCCTCATCGAACCCGGGGAGACGCCGATCCAGCTCCTCGGCGAGCCAGCGGGCGCGGCCCTTCGTCTCGCCGATCGCGAGCTTGCAGAACTCGATGCCCGTGCACGCCATCACGCCCTTGCGGAACAGCCCGGGCATCGTGGGGAGGTCGAGGCGATCGAGCTCTGCGGCGAGACTGGGGCCCGCGTCTCGCTCGACGTCCAGGATCACGAGCTTCTGCCGTGTTGTGGTCCGGATCTGGCCGCTCCCGTACCGATCGGCGAGGTCGGCCACGAGCCGCAGCTGATGGCCCGTCAGGCGCCCGGCCCGCGGGGCGAACCCGACGAACGTCCGGCCGTCGCGCTGGGGACGGATCCCGACGTGGTCGCGACGCTCCATCGGGGCGAGAGGCGGTGCGGGCCCGTCGGGCAGCGGTGCCTCCAGGAACTGCTTCTCGAGCACGCGACGGAACTCGTCGGCTCCCCAGTCCTTCACGAGGAACTTCAGCCGGGATCGGTTGCGCGAGCGCCGGTATCCGTACTCGCGGAACAGCGTCGTCACGCCGGCCCACGCCTCGGCGGCGCGGTCGGGTGCGACGAACGCGCCGAGACGCTGGGCGAACATCGGGTTCGTCGAGAGCCCGCCGCCGACCCAGAGGTCGTACCCCGCGCCGAGGTCCGGGTGCTCCACACCGACGAGCGAGATGTCGTTGATCTCCGGGTCCGTGCAGCGGACGGCGCAGCCGCTGATCGACGTTTTGTACTTGCGGGGAAGGTTCGAGAACTCCGTCGTCCCAACGAACCGTTCGCGGATCTCCGCGATCGCGGGTGACGCGTCCAGGATCTCGTCCGCGTCGATGCCCGCGAGGGGGCACCCCAGGATCACGCGGGGCGTATCCCCGCAGGCTTCGGCGGTCGTGAGGCCGGTGGCCTCGAGTCGGCCCCAGATCGTAGGGACGTCTTCGATCCGGATCCAGTGGAGCTGCACGTTCTGCCGGTCCGTCACATCCGCGATGTCGCGCCCATGCGTTTCGCTCACCCAAGCGATCGCGCGGACCTGCTCGGAGGTGAGACGCCCGCCGTCGATCCGGATCCGCAGCATGAAGAACTCGTCCTCGAGCTCCTCGGGCTCGGCGCTTCCGGTTCGCTCGCCGGGCACGCCCTGCTTCCGCTGCGTGTAGAGACCCCACCAGCGCATCCGGTTGCGGAGGTCCTGCTTGCCGATCGAGCGGAAGCCGCCGGGCGCGAAGACCCGTTCGATCCGCTCGCGCACGTCGAGCGGCTCGGCCTCCTTCTTGATCTGCTCGGCGCCGTTCAGCGGCTCGTGGTAGCCGAGCGCCCACTGGCCCTGACCTCGGGGGCGTGGGGTCCTCTGTTCGGTACGTGCCATCGGTGCCTTTCATGAGAGAGATGTGGAGGTGGGCGCCGAACGGAAGGGGCCGCCTCGCGGCGGCCGGTGGATGCTCCGGATCGACGGCGTTACGGCAGGGCGAGGTATACGAGGCCGGCGAGGGCCTCACTGGAGCCCTCCCGACAGCCGCAGAGGCGGTCGGGGATCATCGCCGCTACTTGCCCAGCCGTTCGCGTCCGGATCATCGGGTCGAATCCCATCCCTGAGATCGGAATTGCAGGTGCAAAACCTACCGAGGGCGTCCGGCCGGCGTCAAGCAGCGCCGGAAAGGGCCGATACGGCCGTGCGCTCCTCGAGGGTGAGGCCGCGGAGCGGTGGCCGTACGTCGGCGTGGAGCAGGACGCCGCGGTCGGTCAGGACCTGCTTCAACGCCGAGTGGAACGGGAGCCCCTCGAGCCGCTCTCGCAGCTCGGTCACCCGGAGGTGCGCTTCGGGGCTGTGCTCGTGCACGAGGGAGGCGACGACGTTCGGCCACGCCGAAGCGAGCCCCGAAACCGCACCCACCGCGCCACGCTCCATCGCCGCCCGCACGAGCGGCTCCGATCCGACGAACACGTCCATCCCGTCGAGCAGATACGGCTCGATCGCATCGAACGGCGTGTCGCTCACCTTCATGCCGGCGACGTTGCCCTGTTCTCGGCGGAGCTGCTGCACGACGTCGACCGGGATGGCGTAGCCGCTTCGGGCCGCGAACTCGTAGACGTAGAACGGGAGCGGATCGCAGGCGTCGGCAGCGGACCGGAGATGCTCGAAGAGCTCGCGCGCTCCCAGGGGGAAGTACGGCGGCGCGATCACGGCGACGGCGTCGGCGCCGGCCTCGAGCGCGTGCGCGGCGAGCGCCACGGTGTCGCGTGTGGTCTGCGCTCCGGCGTGGACTGCCACCTGGAACCCCTCGGGCCGGACGGCGAGGAAGCCTTCGGCCACGCGCCGTCGTTCGTCCATCGCGAGCAGGACCCCTTCGCCGGTGGTGCCGCACACGAGGACGCCGTCGACACCGCCAGCTGCGAGGAACTGCACGAGCGGCGGGAACGAATCGGGGTCGAGCGCTCGACCACCCTCCGTGAGCGGCGTGACCGCCGCCGCGATCGCTCCGTGGAGCCGTTGCATCGCCGCGATGCTACTCGCGGCGTAGGGTGGAGATGCGAACCCAGAGACGCGTTCGGAGGTGAACGCCTATGCGTCGATACCTGGTGGTCGCGAACCAGACCCTCGGCGGAGGTCACCTGTTGGCCGTCCTGCGGGAGCTCGCGGGGGAGCCGTCGACGTTCCATGTCCTCGTCCCCGCCAGTCCTCCCGTCGATCACCTTTGGACCGAGTCCGAGGCCATGCTGATCGCTCGTACGCGACTCGAGGCCGCTCTCGAGCGATTTCGCTCGGTCGGGATCGAGGCGACCGGTGAGGTCGGGGATGGCCGGCCGCTGCAAGCGATCGATGACGTGCTCGCGCGTGACACGTTCGACGCGATCGTGCTCTCCACGCTGCCGCCTCGGTTGTCGAAATGGTTGCGGCTCGATCTCGTGCACCGGGTCCAGACCTCCTTCGGCCTGCCGGTCCACCACGTCATCTCGCATCGGGAGACGGTCGACCTCTGATCGAGAGGTGCGTGATCAGCGTCGTGCGAACAGGTTCCGGATCGCGAGCCAGACGTTCCGCCCCGGATGCTCGGCGACCCGGCGCATGAACCACGGGAACCAGTGTGTGCCGTAGCTGATCAGCACGCGGACGCGGAAGCCGTCGGCGGCCAGTCGACGCTGGTCCGCGGTCCGGATGCCGTACAGCATCTGGACCTCGTACGCGTCCCGGCCGAAGCCGGCGGCGGCCGCGCGCCCCTCGATCTCCGCGAGCAGTCCCAGGTCGTGCGTCGCGAGGGCGAGGCGGCCGCCGCCGGCCCACCGGAGGAACGCGATCGCCAACTTCTCGAACGACTGCCCGATCTTCTTCGGATCGTGGATCGCGATGTCGCGAGGCTCCCGATACGCACCCTTCACGAGACGGATCGATCCGTCGGCGGCGAGGAGGTCCGCCACGTCCTGCGGGGTGCGGTGAAGGTACGCCTGGATGCACACCCCGGTGTTGTCGAACTCGTCCCGCAGCTGGCGGTAGATCGCGAGCGTCGGTTCGACGTAGTGCGCCGATTCCATGTCGAGGAACAGGTGCTTACCGAGTGCAGCGGACCGTGCCGCGAGCCGGTGCAGACGCTCCAGTGTGGCGGCCGGATCGAGATCGAGCCCCAGGTGCGTGGGCTTCACCGAGACCTCGGCGTCGAGGCCTCGCTCCTCGATCAGATCGAGGAGCCGCAGGTAGTGCCGGAGGACCGCATCCGCGTCTTCGGCCGTGCGCACGTTCTCCCCCAGGTAGGTGAACGTGGCCGGGATGTCGTCCTCCGCGAGCCGCCCCGCGGCGTCGAGGGCGTCCTCCATCCGCTCGCCGGGCATGAACCGGCGCACCGTGGCGCGGACGAACCGGTAGCGAGGCAGGTGCTCTCCGAGCCATCGGTTCCCCGCCGCCATCAGGAGCGCGTCGCGCGCGGGGTTCATGACAGGACAGCCTCGATCTCGCGACCGGCGCGCAGGCCGGTCTCGATCGCGCCGTCCATGTAGGAGCCCCAGCCCCGGGCGAAGTCTCCTCCGGCGAACGCGACGCGGCCCTCCCGGCGCTCGAGCTCGGGGAGCCACCGGAGCGACCGACCGGGGCCGTACGAGGCCCACGTCTCTCCGGCGAGGGGATCGCGCACCCAGTCGTGGCCGCCGACCTCCTCCACGCGAGCACCCGGGAGCAGTTCCTCGATGGCCCCCGCCACCGGCTCGGGATCGTCGGGGGAGAGGGCTTCCGCCGAGGGCCCGAACCCCAAGACGACCGATCCCCCGTCGGGCGTGGGCCCGACCGTCTCGACGAACGACAAGGGGAAGCGATCCGGCGCCGCCCCGAACATCGACGGGATGCCTCCGGCGAGCTTGGCCCACACCTTGACCCCGAGGCTCACGAGCCCTTCCTCGGCGGCCTCGCGTTTCGGTTCCGAGAGCGACGGGTCGAAGCGGACGGCGCCGAGCGCGTTGACCGGCAGGGCGACGATCGCCGCGGGGGCGACGTGCGCTCCGTCCGTCGTGCGGACGGTCACGCTCGTCTCGTCCTGCGTGATCTCCTCGACCCGTGTGCCGAGGCGCACGTCGGCGCGCAGATCGCGGCGTATCGCGTCCACCAGGGTGGCGGTGCCTCCCTCGAGCACCCATCGGCCGTTCGTGTCGAAGAGCATCTTTCCGACGAAGCCGGCCAGGGCGAACGACCGGGCGATCGTCAGGAACCCCACACGGTCGTTCGGCGCGGAGCTCAGAGCGGCGCACAGCGCGTCCAGCAGGTCTCGGCGCCGCGGATCGAGATCGAGGGCCGCGATGCGTTCGGCCGTGGTGGCGAGGTCGGCATCGACGGCGTCCGGGCCTTCGGGGATCGACATCGGTTCGGCGAGGTATGCCTCCGTCCCCGCACAGAGTCGCTCGAACCCTCCAGCGAGATCGATGAACGCGTCAGGGTCGATCTCCTCGATGCCGTCGTCCGTCCGCAGGAAGGCCCGCTCGGCTTCGGGGAGCTCGACGATGCCGAGCCCGTATCGGGTGACCTCCGCCCACAGATGCGGCTGACTCCAGTGGACGAACGCACCACCCATCTCCACGTCGACGCCGGCGAAGGAAGAGACCCATGTTCTGCCGCCCAGCCGCTCGCGAGCTTCCAGCAGCAGCACGTGACGGCCGCGCCGGCCGAGCTCCCGAGCCGCGGTGAGGCCGGCGAGGCCACCACCGACGACGATCACATCGAGCGCTGGATCCATCGACCGCCCACCTCCTGGTCCGGCCGTCGATGATAGGCGCCGCGTGTCACCGGCGCCGCGGATCAGAACTGCGCGCGTTCGGTGGACCCGTCGAGAGCTGTGGTGGCGCTCCGGCCGCCGGCGATCACGCTCGCCACGAGGTCGAAGTAGCCCGTCCCGACCTCCTGTTGGTGTCGCGTGGCCGTGTACCCGTCGGCTCCGAGGGCCATCTCTCGTTCCTGGAGCCGGACGTACGCGGTCATCCCCTCCTCGGCGTAGCCGTGCGCGAGCTCGAACATCGAGGCATTGAGAGCGTGGAACCCCGCGAGCGTGACGAATTGGAAGCGGTAGCCCATCGCGGCGAGCTCCTTACGGAACCGTCCGATCTCCTCCTCGTCGAGGTGCTTCTGCCAGTTGAACGAGGGACTGCAGTTGTAGGCGAGCATCCGGTTCGGGAATTCATCGAGGATCGCCTCGGCGAAGACGCGTGCCTCCTCGAGATCGGGCGTGGAGGTCTCGCACCAGAGCAGGTCGGCGAACGGGGCGTACGCGAGCCCACGCGCGACCGCCGCCTCCATCCCATCGCGCACCCGGAAGAATCCCTCGGCGGTCCGTTCGCCCGTCAGGAAGCGGCGGTCGCGATCGTCGACGTCGGACGTGAGCAGCGCGGCCGAGAGCGCATCGGTCCGCGCGATCAGCACGGTGGGTGTGTCGGCGACATCGGCCGCGAGCCGGGCGGCGGTCAACGTCCGCTCGAACTGTTCGGTGGGGACGAGCACCTTGCCGCCGAGGTGGCCGCACTTCTTCTCCGACGCCAGCTGGTCTTCGAAGTGCACGCCGGCCGCGCCGGCCTCGATCATCGAGCCCATCAGCTCGAACGCGTTCAGCGTCCCGCCGAAGCCGGCTTCCGCGTCAGCGACGATCGGTGCGAGCCAGTCTCGGTCCAGCGTGCCGGACGACCAGGCGATCTGGTCCGCGCGGCGCAGCGCGTTGTTGATCCGCCGGACGACGGCGGGGACCGAGCTCACCGGGTAAAGGGATTGGTCGGGGTACGTCTGCCCGGCGAGGTTCGCATCAGCCGCCACCTGCCAACCGGAGAGGTAGATCGCTCGGAGACCCGCCTTCACGCATTCCACCGCTTGCCCGCCGGTCATGCACCCGAGCGCCGGGACGACGTCCTCCGTCTGCAGCAGCTCCCAGAGCCGCTCCGCCCCTCGACGGGCGAGGGTGTGCTCGGGGAACGTCGATCCGCGGAGCCGGATCACGTCCTGGGGGGTGTAGGGGCGCTTCACGCCGGCCCAACGCGGCTCCCGGGCCCACCGCCACTCGAGCGCCTCGGCCTCGCGGGCGATCGCCGTTGCCGTCTTCCCCATCTCACCTCACCCTTTCCGTACTGAGCCGAAAGCTCCTGAGAACCTTTGCCTCGGAAACAGAACGACCTCTCGATGAGAGGTCGGAAGGGCGCCCGCCCTCGGCGGGCAGGCGCCTCAGAGGCCGGATACTCGCGAACCGGGTGCGAGATCGAAATTGAACGGCCGTTCAAACATCGACCCATGCTTCCACAGATGCTGCGGAGGAGTCAACCATCCCCCGTCGTCGCCAGGCCTTCAGGGCACGATCTTCGAGATCGGGAGCTCCAGGATGTCGGTCGCCCCCGCCGCTTTCAGATCCGGGATCAGCCGGTTCACCCCCCGCTTGTCGACGACGGTCTCGATGGCGAACCCGCCCTCCGAGAGCGGGGAGACCGTGGGGGCCTTCATCGAAGGGACCACCGCGAGCACCTGCGACAGCCGATCCTCACTCACGTTCAGCTTGATCAGCACGCGGCCCTCCGCCCGAAGAGCCCCCAGGAGCAGGGTCTGGATGTCTTCGATCGCCGATCGCTTCTGTCCATCGGCCAGTGCGTCGCGGTTCGCGATCAGGACCGGCTCCGACGTGAGCAGCGTCTCGATGATCTTCATGCCGTGCGCTCGGAGCGTGTGGCCCGTCTCGGTGACGTCGACGATCGCGTCGACGATCTCGGGGACCTTCGCCTCGGTCGCGCCGTAGGACCACACGACTTTCACGCGTGTCCCGAGGTCGTCGAAGTAGCGCTCGGTGAGCTTGAGGAATTCGGTCGAGATCCGCGTGTCCGGTGGGATCTCCTTCGCGCTGTTCGCGGGATGCTCGTTCGGCACGGCGAGCACGACCTGGGTCCCGTGTCCCGTCCCCGAGCGCGCGTAGGAGAGCGTGGTCACCACCTCCACGTCGGCCTCGGTCTCCGCGATCCAGTCCTGCCCCGTGATGCCGAGGTCGAACAACCCGTCCTGCACGTACAAGGGGATCTCCTGCGGCCGCAGGATCGAGACACGTTCGATACGGTCGTCGTCCACGGTGCCGTGATAGTCGCGGTCGGAACCTCGGCGCACGCGGAGGTCGGCGGCCTCGAACAACCGCAACGTCTGCTCCTCGAGGGAGCCTTTGGGGACGACCAGCTTGAGCACGTTCACCTCCCGAGATGCGCACGGAGTGTACGTGGCGCTGGCGGGACGCCGGCCCGACCCGATACGGTCTCGAACATGGATGCCCCCACGCCCCGGTCCGACGGGTTCACGATGCCGGCCGAGTTCGACGTCCACCAGGCCACCTGGATGTCGTGGCCGACCAACCGGTCGCTGTGGGACGGCCACCTCGACGCCGCCCGGGACGAGTGGGCCGCCACTGCCCGCGCCGTCGCGGCGTTCGAGCCCGTCGTGATGGTCTGCAATGACGGTGAAGCGGGTGACGTCCGAGGGCGCTGCGGCGAGGGTGTGGAACCGCTCGAGCAGCCCATCGACGACTCGTGGCTCCGGGACAACGGTCCGATCTTCGTGCGGAACGAAGCGGGCGAGCTGGCGCTCGTCCACTTCGGCTTCAACTCGTGGGGGGAGAAATATCTGCCCTACGACCGGGATGCGCGGTTGCCGGAGCTGCTCGCGGCACACTTCGGGATCCGGCGCTACCGCGCACCGTTCGTCCTCGAGGGCGGCTCGTTCTTCGTCGACGGCGAGGGCACGCTTCTGACCACGGAGCAGTGTCTTCTCGATCCCAACCGCAACCCGTCGTTGACGCGCGAGGAGATCGAAGACGGGCTCCGGTCGTTCCTCGGCGTCGACACCGTGATCTGGCTCCCGCACGGGCTCGTCGAGGACCGCGACACCGACGGGCACATCGACGGGCTCGCGCAGCTCGTCCGGCCTGGAGTGGTGATGCTCGCGATCGCCGCCGACGACGACGATCCGAACGCCCCGCGGTTCGCGGAGGATCGAGCGACGCTGACGTCTGCGAGGGATGCGACGGGTCGATCCTTCGAGGTGCTCGACGGCCCCGTGAACTCGTGGGCGACCATCGACGGCGTCGGGCCGGTCGTGATCCCGTACATGAACCACTACCTCGCGAACGGCGCCGTGATCGTCCCGGTCGGCGGCGGGTCCGAGGACGAGCCGGCGCTCGAGCTGCTCGGGAAGGCCTACCCGGACCGCGAGATCGTCGGCGTCCCGGGCGCGATGATCTCCCACGGCGGCGGCGGACCGCACTGCATCACCCAGCAGGTGCCCGCGGGGACGTTCGTCAGCTGATCGCGCGATGGAAGCATGACCGCTCGCCCGTGTGGCATGCGGCACCCTCCTGGTGGACGCGGGCGAGCAGCACGTCGCCGTCGCAATCGGCGCGGAGCTGCTCCCAGTGTTGGGTGTGACCGGAGCTGTCGCCCTTCCGCCAGAGCTCCTGCCGCGACCGGCTCCAATAGACCATCCGGCCCTCCGCGATCGTCCGGTCGAGTGCCTCGCGGTTCGACCACGCGAACATCAGGACGTCGCCGTTGTCCGCGTCCTGCACGATCACCGGGATCAACCCCTCGTCATCGAAGAGCAGATCGTCGAGCTCGACGTGCTCCATCTAGAGCCTCACCGGGATCCCGCGAGACGCGAGGTGCTCCTTGACCTCCCGGATCGTCAGGTCGCCGTCGTGCCAGCGGGACGCGGCGAGGACGGCGTCGGCACGCCCCTCCGTGAGCGCGTCCGCGAAGTGCTCGGGGGTCCCGGCGCCGCCCGAGGCCACCACCGGCACCGCGACCGCATCGGCGATCGCGCGCAGCAGCTCGAGGTCGTAGCCATCGCCCGTGCCGTCGCGGTCCATCGACGTGAGCAGCACCTCGCCGGCTCCGCGCTGCGCGGTCGCCTCGGCCGCCCACTCCACCGCGTCTCGCCCCGCGGGCGTGTGCCCGGCATCGATGAACACGTCCCATCCTTCGCCTCGGCGCTTCGCATCGATGGCGACGACGACGCACTGGGTGCCGAACCGGTCGGCGCACCGTGACAGGAGCGACGGGTCGCGCACGGCTGCCGTGTTCACACTGACCTTGTCGGCCCCCGCACGCAGGAGCGCGTCCACGTCGTCGTCCGTGCGGACCCCCCCGCCCACGGTGAGCGGGATGAAGACCTCCTCGGCAGTGCGGGAGACGACGTCGAGGGTGGCCTTCCGCTCCTCCAGCGTCGCGGTGATGTCGAGGAAGACGAGCTCGTCGGCGCCCGCCCGGTCGTAGTGCGCCGCGAGCTGGACCGGGTCGCCCGCGTCGCGCAGCTCCTGGAACCGCACGCCCTTCACGACCCGTCCGGCATCGACGTCGAGGCAGGGGATCACGCGCTTCGCGAGCATCGGGTCACCCCCTCGTCACCTGCGACAGCTTCAAGGTCTTCTCGTAGAGCGCCTTCCCCGCGACCGTGGCCTCGCAGCCGACCTCTCGGAGCGCCCACACGTCGTCGGCGTTGCGGACACCGCCGGATGCGATCACCGGGCGGTCGGTCAGCTTCAGCACGTGCTTGTAGAGCGTGAGATCCGGGCCCTCGAGCGTGCCGTCTCGCGCGATCGCGGTCACCAGGTAGCGGGGTGCGCCGGCGTCGTTCAGTCCCGAGAGCGCCGGCTCGAGCTCCGGGCCTTCCTCGCGCCAGCCGTCGATCATCAGGTGGCCCCCGCGGACGTCGAGCGCGACCACCACACGCTCGGCGAACTCCTCGACCGCCCGACCTACGAACGTGACGTCCGCCGCGGCCGCCGTCCCCAGGATCGCCCTTGCCGCGCCGTCGACGAGCACCGCCCCGGCCGCCTCGAGCGAACGGATGCCCCCGCCGACCTGGACGGGCACGACGACCGCGCGGCAGATATCCCGGATCGCCTGGCGGTTATCGCCCTCCCCGAGCGCGGCGTCGAGGTCGATCACGTGCAGTCGGCGTGCACCTTCCTCCTGGAACCGCTCCGCCACCTCGACCGGCCGATCGGCGTACGCGGTCTCGTCGCTCGGATCGCCACGACGCAGGCGCACCGCCCGCCCTCCGCGGAGGTCGATCGCGGGGATCACGATCATCGGGAGACCGCCTTCACGAAGTTCGCGTAGATCGCGAGGCCCGCCTCGCCCGACTTCTCGGGGTGGAACTGGGTCGCGAAGACGTGGTCACGAGCGGCGGCGGCCGCGAACCGCCTCCCGTGCTCGGTCAGGCCCACGGCGTCCTCGTTCTCCTCAGGCGCGTACGAATGGACGAAGTAGAACCTCGTTCCGTCGGCGATCCCGTCGACGTACGGGTGCGGGCGCGTCCACGTGACCTCGTTCCATCCGATGTGCGGCACCTTGACCTCGGGCGGCAGTCGGCGGGATCCTCCGACGAGGACGCCCAGCCCCGCCTCGGGGTCCTCTTCGCTGCGCTCGAGCAGCACCTGCATCCCGACGCAGACACCGAAGATCGGTGTGCCGCGGCCGATCGCGTCGAGCACCGCGGTGTCGAGCCCGAGCGTCCGGATCGCCCGGACACAGTGCCCGAAGTGCCCGACCCCCGGGATCACCAGGGCGTCGGCGCCTGAGATCCTCGCCGCGTCACGCGTTACCAGCGGCTCCCCGCCGGCGTGCGCCAGCGCACGGGACACCGAGTGGAGGTTCCCGCTGCCGTAGTCGAGCACGGCGATCTCGGCCACGGTCCCTAGAGCGTTCCCTTCGTGCTCGGGATGTCACCTGGGCCCGTCAGGGCGCACGCGTCACCGAGAGCTTTCGCGAGCGCCTTGAACTCCGCCTCCACCACGTGATGCGGCGACCGGCCGGATCGCAGCCGGACGTGGATGGTGAGGTCGGCGGCCTGCGCCAACGCACGCACGAAGTCCTCGACGAGGCCGGTGTCGAACGTGCCGATCGTCTCGGCCGGCACGTCCACGTCGTGGATGACGAAGTTCCGGCCGGACAGATCCAACGCCACCTCGACGGCGGCCTCGTCCAGCGGGACGACGATCGACCCGAATCGCCGGATCCCGGCCTTGTCGCCGAGCGCCTCCCCGAGCGCCTGTCCGATCGCGAGCCCGACGTCCTCGACGGTGTGATGCCCGTCGACCTCCAGATCTCCTGTGCATGTCACCGAGAGGTCCCAGCTCGCGTGCTTCCCGAGCTGCTGCAGCATGTGATCGAAGAAGGGCAGACCGGTCGCGACCTCGGTGGCGCCCGTGCCATCGAGCGCGAGCTCGACGGTGACGTTCGTCTCCTTCGTGGTCCGCCCCACGGCGCCGACGCGGCCCATCAGCCGAGCACCTCCTCGAGCGACTTCAGGAACAGATCGACCTCGTGCTCCGTACCGGCCGTCACGCGCAACGCGTTCGGGACCACGCCGGTGACGTCGCGGATCAGTACGCCTCGGTCGAGCAGCCGTTGCCAGATCGCCTTCGCGTCACCCGGCGGCTGGAACAGGACGAAGTTCGCCCGGGACGGGAAGACCGTGGCGCCGTCGATCCGCGAGAGCGACTCCACGAGCCGGTCCCGCTGCTTTCGGATCGCGTCGATGCTCGCGGCCGCCTCGTCCGCGTGTCGGAGAGCCGTGACGCCGGCCGCCTGCGTGAGCGCGCTCATGTGATACGGGAGCCGGACGCGGCGGAGATCCTCCACGAGGGCGGGGGCAGCGAGCACGTAGCCGATCCGCGCACCGGCGAGCGCGAACGCCTTGGAGAAGGTGCGCACGACCGCGACGTTGGCGTGATCGGTGACGAGCGGCAGCGCGCTCTCGTCCCCGAAATCGGCGTAGGCCTCGTCGACGATCACGAGGGCGCGTGTGGCCGTCGCCAGCCCGGCGATCGTGTCGCGCGTCTGGGCGGTCCCGGTGGGGTTGTTGGGAGAGCACACGAAGACGACGTCCGCGCCCGCGTCGTGCGCCCACGCGATGTCCTCGTCCCCGATCCGGAACGGGTGGTCGAGACGCCGCTCGACGAGCTCGGTCTGGGTGAGCCAGCACAAGCGGCGGTGGAGCACGTATGTCGGCTCGAACACGGCCGCGCTCCGGCCGGGACCGCCGTAGGCCTGGAGGAGCTGCGTGAGCACCTCGTTCGAGCCGTTCGCCGGCCAGACACCGTCGGCGGGATGGCCGGTCCGGGCGGCGAGCGCGTCGCGGAGAGCTTTCATCTCCCCGTCCGGATAGCGGTTGAGCGGCAGATCGCGCACGGCCACGGCGAGGTCTTCCGAGAAGGCCGCGGGCAGGGGAACGGGGCACTCGTTCGCGTTCAACCGCACCGCGAGATCGAGCTGCGGAGAATCGTAGGGCCCGACCTCGCGGAGGCCGGGCCGGGGTGATGGCGATGAGCTCACGCGCGACCCCTCCGAGCCTCCACCGCCTTCGCGTGGCCGACCAGCCCTTCCGCGTTCGCGATCACCGCCGCGGCAGGCGCGTGCTGCGCGGCGGCGGTGCGCGACATCCGGACGACCGATCGGACCGTGACGTAGTCGGAGGCCCGGAGGCCGGAAGAGAAGCGCGCCGTTCCCGACGTGGGCAGGACGTGGTTCGAGGCCACGCCGTAGTCGCCGAACGGGACCGCGCTCCATTCCCCGAGGAAGATCGCCCCCGCCACCGACACGGTCTCCAGGAACTCATCGGCGTCGGGGAGGAGGATCAGCAGGTGTTCCGGGGCGAGATCGTCGACGACGGCCGCTGCCTGTTCCAGGTCCCGGACGAGGACGCCGCGCGACGCGGCGAGCGCGGCGTCGACGATCTCGCGCCGTCCCGCTTCCGCGACGAGCTGCTCGAGCGCGGACCCGACCTTCGCGATCACGGGCTCTTCGGTGGTGATCAGGTAGGTCCGTGCCAGCGGGTCGTGCTCCGCCTGCGCGATCAGGTCGAGGGCCACGAGCTCTGGGTCGACGTCGCCGTCCGTGACGATCGCGAGCTCACTGGGTCCGGCGAGCGCGTCGATGCCGACGGTCCCGCAGAGCTGCCGCTTGGCCTCGGTCACGTAGGCGTTGCCGGGCCCTACGATCCGATCGACCTGGGGGATCGTCTCCGTCCCGTACGCCATCGCGGCGATCGCTTGCGCCCCACCCGTCTTCGCGACGTACGTCGCGCCGGCACGCTTCGCCGCGTAGAGGACCGCGGGGTGGATCGTCCCGTCGGCGCGCGGCGGCGTGCAGAGCACGATCTCGGGCACGCCCGCGACGACCGCGGGCACCACCGTCATGCAGACCGAGGAGGGGTATCGGGCGCGCCCGCCGGGGACGTAGCAGCCGACGGCTCGGATCGGTCGGACGATCTCGCCGTAGCGGACCCCGTCGGACTCCTGCCACCATCCGGTGGGGAGCTGGCGGGCGTGGAGATCGCGCAAGCGTTCGATCAACGCGTCGAGGGCTCGTTTGAGATCGCCGGGGGTCTCGTGCTCGGCCACGGCGAACTCCTCACGGCGCACCATCAGACCGCTCTCGGACAGGTCGGCGTCGTCGAAGCGTTGCGCGAGCTCGATCAGGACCTCGTCGCCCTCGACGAACACGCGCTGCAGGATCCGCTGCACGGTCTCGGAGACGGTGGGATCGATCTCGGGCCTGACGGCTTCGAGGCGCTCCCCCCGCTCTCGCAGGTCCAGGAGGTCGAGCACGTCAGGGACCTTCGGTCGCGTCGGCGCGGTGATGGATCGCCCCGGCCGGGCGGCGGTCCCGGATCACGATCACCCACCCGCTGATCCCGATCGCGAGTGAGCTTGCGATCAGCATCCCGAGCGCGACGAGCAACGCGGTTTCCCGGTCCATGAGAGCCGGAAGGGTACTGGAACGCGCAACCCCTTCGACCGCTTCCGGCGGCCGCTCAGACGGTTCCGCCGGCGCTCCGCTTCGCCTCGGTGCGGCGCTCCGCTTCGAGCCGTTCCAGATCCACGTCCTCGTAGCTCATGTAGCCGAATGACGCCCCGATCGCGGGGTGGACCTCCGTGATCAGCCGATGCATCGCTTGCGCGACACGCCGATACGTCGGGTGCCCCTGCGGCTGCGATCGGAGCTCCGTGAGGTGCATCGCCTCCCGGGCCGTCATCTGCATCACGAAGCGGATGCGGAACGCCATCGGCACCGCGTATTGGGCGACGTCGTCGAAACCGGCTTCCACGAGCGCGCCCTCCATCGCCCGCCCGGCATCCATCACGGGGTCCCACCGATCGCGGAGCCCCGCCTCGTCGATCTCGTCCGGCGTCGCGTGGCCGTGCTCGCTCGTCAGCCGCTGCCACTCGATCGTGAGCGGACGGTGTCGCTGCAGGTCGCGGAACGCCCCGTAGTCGCACAACACGTCGAACCGGTAGCCCGTGCGCTCCCACGCGCGACCGGGCTTGTGTCGGCGGTTCGACCGCTCGCCCACGCTGGCCCGCAGCAGCTCTTCGCGCTCCTCCGGCGACATCGCGCGGACGAGCCCGAGGAGCTGGTCGTCGGGGAGACCGGTGCTCGCGTACAGGACGGCGGCCGCGACCTTTCCCTCGCCCTCGGGATCGAAGTCCACGAGGGTGACCTCCTCCCGCGGTTCGGCCTCGACGTCGCCCGCCAGCTTGGCGGCGAGCTCCCCGACGCCCTCCTGCGTGCCCCGCCAGTACCGAGCCCAGGCGACCCCCCGGTCCTCGACGTCCACCCGTTTCAGGAACGCCGGGATCACCTTCCGGAGCTCCTCGAGCATCAGCGCGCCGTACTCGCGCATCTCCGCGAGCGGGTGCACCGAGAGGCGCATCAGGAGCTGCTCGTAGGACTGCGCGGTCGCGAAGATCCCCACGTTGGAACGGGTTGCGGCCGGCAGGCACATGCGGAGCGTGTCGCACGTCTTCGCGGTGATCGTCGACCGGTACACGAAGTCCGAGTCGCCCGGCGCCTGCGGGAACCGCTGCTCGTACCACTCGTACATCGGCGGGAACATCGCGCCGTAGAGACCGAAGACCTCATCGAGGTACGTCCGGTAGCGGTGCTCCAGCGCGGTGTCTTCGATCTCCGGCGGCACGGTCGCGCGCCAGCGGCCGCCGGGCTGGTCGTCGTAGCGCATGTACCGCGTCGACTGCTCGAGGTAGGCGGCGAGGCGACCCCACTCCAAGGCCTTCGCGAGCGGCTGTGACGCCTGCTCGCACGCGAGGTGGACGCCGCCGAGCTGGGCGACGGAGTCGTCCCCGAACTCCACGAACACCCGGTCGTACAGCTGCTCGGCCCGTTCGACGCCGACATTCGTCATCTCGCCGCCGTCGTCGAGGTCCTCAGCGAACTCGTCGAGGAAGAGGCGCCGGAGCGACTTCGTCGTGCGCGAATAGCGAGCGAACAGGGCGCCCTTCACGACCTCCGGCAGGTTCACGAGCGCGAACACCGGACCGTCGAGGTTCGTGAAGAACCGAGCGAGGATCGCCCGCTGATCCTCGGTGAATCCCTCGGTCGCGAACCAGAGGCTCACGGCGATGGGGAGGGCGACGGTGACGGCGACGGGGACGGCGACGGCGAGGATGTCAGGCTCTGGTGCAGCACGATCAGGGTGTCCGGCGGCACCGCAGACCCGGACGGCGTGTCCTGCTGCGCCACCCTGGCGGGGTTCGGGCACTCCGGGCGCGGCAGCACGGGATCGCCCAGCTCGACCCGGAGGCCGAGTCCCTCGAGCTCGGCTTTGGCGCTCGCGTAGCTCCGACAGATCAGATTGGGGACGATCACGACCGAGGGACCCGCGGAGACGACGACGTTCACCGGCGTCTCCTCCGGCACCTCCTCGCCGGCCGGTGGGTCCTGGCTGATGATCTGGCCCTCGGGAACGGTTTCGTCGTTCTGCTCGGTCTGCTCGCCGAGGACGAGCCCGGCGGTCTCCAGCGCCGCTTCGGCATCGGCGACGCTCAGACCCGTCACGGGGGGAACCTCGACTGTTTTCGGACCGGTGGAGAACACCAGATCGACGGCACTGCCCGCCTCGACCTGCCGGTCGGCGGGAGGATCCTGTTCGATCACCCGACCGGCCGGTACCTCGTCCGAAGCACGTCGGGTCCTGTCGCCCATGATCAGACCTGCTTCGTCGAGCTGCTGTTGCGCCTGGAGCCGCGTGAGTCCGACGACACGGGGGACCGCGACCATCTCGCCGCCGCCGTCGTCGGTGAGCATCGTCACGGCGAGGTACGCCCCGGCCGCGAGCAACGCCATGACCAGGACGGCGAGGAGCGCCGCCACCCACGGCTTCCGCGGCGTGTCCCCATCCCGATCCTGTGGCGGGAGGACCGACGTCGGTTGCGGGCGCGAGATCACCTGGGTCGCCTCGCCGCCGGCCGGGAGCAGCGGCGTGGCCAACACCTGGCCGCCGGTTCGCGCCCGCTCGAGATCCTCCGCGAACTCCTGTCCGGTCTGATAGCGGTTCGCCGGGTTCTTCGACAGCGCGCGCATCACGACGGCGTCCAGCTCAGCGGGGACGTCGGGGTTGGCGGACGACGGCGCGGGAGGGGTCGCGTTCACCTGTTTGTAGGCGATCGCCATCGGCGACTCGCCCGTGAACGGCGGCCGCCCGGTCAGCATCTCGTAGAGGACGACGCCCAGGGCGTAGATGTCGCTCCGCGCATCCACGGAGTGCCCCTGCGCCTGCTCGGGGGACAGGTAGGACGCCGTGCCGAGGACCGCGGACGTCTGCGGTGCCGTCTCCGGGCCGCTGATCAGCCGCGCGATCCCGAAGTCCATCACCAGGACCTTGCCCTCGCGCGTGATCATCACGTTCGCCGGCTTGATGTCGCGGTGGATCACGCCCTGGGCATGCGCGGCGCCGAGCGACTCCGCGATCTCCTGCGCGATCGTCGCCGCTTGCTTCGGGGGGAGCGTCTTGCCCGATCCGAGGAAGTCGGCGAGCGTCCGCCCTTCGATGTACTCCATCACGATGTAGGGCGTGTCGCCGTCGGTTCCCGAGTCGTAGACCGAGACGATCCCCGGATGGTTCAGCCGAGCAGCCGCCTGCGCCTCACGGCGGAAGCGATCGACGAAGCTCGTGTCCCGTGCGAACTGCGGCAGGAGCGTCTTGATCGCGACGGTCCGGTTGAGGACCCGGTCGTGCCCGCGCCACACCTCGGCCATGCCGCCGGCGCCGAGCGGCGCCCCGACCTCGTACCGATCCCCGAAGATCCGCTCCATGTGTTCCTTCCTACGCCCTTGGCCTCGTCAGCGGGCCGCCTAGCGGAGGTACGCCTCGATCACGGCGCGAACGATGGGTGCCGCGACCTGTCCCCCGGTGGCCTCACTGCCAAGGTCACCGCCGTCGAGGACGATAACCGAGACGGCGATCCGGGGAGGCTGTTGTCCCCCCGCCGGAGCGAACGCCGTGAACCACGCGTTGGGCGGCCGCCCCTCTCCGTTCGTGGCGGTGCCGGTCTTTCCCGCGACCTGGATCCCGGGGATCTGCGCGAGGAACCCGCTGCCCTCGTTCACCACCGAGATCATCATCTGGGTGAGCGCGGCGGCAGAGACACCACTGATCGCCGTTCCCGCGCTTCTGGAACCGAACTCCCGCGCCACCCGTCCCTGCGCGTCGCGCACCTCGGTCACGAGCCTCGGCTGTGGCATCACGCCGCCGTTCGCCACGGCGGACGCGATCAGCGCCATCTGCAGGGGATTGACCAGGTCGTTGTCCAGCCCGATCCCCGAGAACGCGAGCAGCGGATCGTTCCGCTCGAAGTACTCCGGCTCCGGGAACCGGCCGTTCTCGAACGGGAGCTCGAACCGCACGAGCTGCTCGTCGCACGCGGTCCGATCGGGCGGAAGCGTCCCGCACAGGCCGTACGCGCGCGCTTGCTCGGCGAGCCGCTCGGGACCGAGCTCCAGCGCGACCTCGGCGAACGTCACGTTGCACGACTCCTCGAACGCCTCGGTCATGGAGATCTGCGAGGACCCCCCGTTGCAGTGGTCGTCGCCGAAATTCTGGAGCTGCTCGTTCGTCAGCGGGAGCGTCAGCCGGTGGGGGTTCGGCCACACGCTGTCCGGTCCGAAGCGGTTCTCGAGTGCAGCCGACGCCGTCACGATCTTGAAACTCGAGCCGGGCAAGAAGAGTTCCTGGTGCGACAGGGCGAGGAGCGGCTTCTCCGGATCGGCGTTCAGCTGTGTCCAGGCGCGGCGCATCTCTTCGTCGCTCCCGCTCGAGAGCTCGCTCGGATCGAATCCGGGGGTCGAGTACAGGGCCAGGATGTCGCCGCTGACGGGATCCATCGCCACGACGGCTCCCTCGTTGCTCCCGAGCGCGGTGCGCGCCGCCTCCTGGAGGTTCGGGTCGATCGTCACGAAAACGTTCGCACCTCGCTTCTCGTTGCCCAGGAGCAGATCGGTGAACGTGGAGATCGCGAGCTCGGGCGCCTCGCCCGAGAGGTACGTATTCATCGACTCCTCGAGCGCGGAACGACCGTAGATCCTCGAGTAGTAGCCGGTGATGTAGCCGTAGAGGTCGCCCTGCGGGTAGCGACGCTCGTAGCGGTACCGCGAACCCCCCGGCGCCGGGACGCTCTCCGCGATGACCAGGCCGCCGGTCGTGATGATCTTCCCCCGCTCGACGTTGTACTCCGCGATCAGCTGTCGGCTGAAGTTGGCGGGGTTGGCCCTGATGTCGTCGGCCGCGAAGACCTGCACGTACGAGAGCTGCCCGAAGACCAGCGTGAACAGGACCACGAGCGCGATCCCGAGGCGACGGATGCGCCGTTCCATCTAGGTGGCGCTCCTTCGCGCCGGCTGCCACGGGCCCGCGGAGATCCGCACGAGCAGAGCGATCATGATGAACGTCGCCACTCGGCTCGTCCCCCCGTACGAGACGAGCGGGAGTGGCACTCCCGTGAGGGGGATCAGTCGCGTCACCCCCGCCGCGATCGTGAACGTCTGCAGTGCGATCGTCACGGTGAGCCCGGTCGCGAGGAGGCGCCCGAAGGCGTCCACCCGATCCAACGCGATGCGGAGTCCTCGCCCGATCAGGCCCACGAAGAGCAGGAGGATCGCGGCCGTCCCGAGCATCCCGAGCTCCTCCCCGAACGCCGAGAGGATGAAGTCGCTGGCGGGGAACGGGATCAGATCGGGCGATCCCCGCCCGAGCCCGGTGCCCACGAGACCGCCGGACGCGAGCGCGAACCAGCTCTGCGCGAGCTGGCCGTAGCCGATGTCGTGCACGTTCGCGGGCTCGAGCGCGTGCAGCCAGTAGGCCACGCGGTTCTGTACATGAGGGAGGGCCAGGTACCCGATCGCGCCGCCCAGCGCGAAGAGCAGACCGCCGGTGAGGAGGTACCCGAGCCGCCCGCTCGCGATCCACAGCATGACGACGAAGATCCCGAAGAAGAGCATCGAGGCCCCGAGGTCGCGTTCCAGGAAGAGGACCGCGAGCGAGGCGCCCCACGCGAGCAGCAACGGGCCCAGATCCTTGGCTCGAGGGAGCCCGAGCCGTCCGACCCCAGCCTCGAGGAGCTCCCTCTTCGCCGAGAGGTAGGACGCGAGGAAGATGACGATCAGGATCTTCCCGAACTCCGCGGGCTGGAACGTGAACGGACCCACGCGTGCCCACAGACGCGCCCCGTTGATCGTCAGGCCGATCCCCGGCACCACGGGGAGCAGCAGCAGCATCAGGCCGAGGAGCCCGATCGTGTACGTGTAGCCGTCGAGGACACGGTCGTCGCGTACGACCACGAGGGTGAGCACGAACGCAGCCAGCCCGATCAGCAGCCAGAGGGCCTGCTCGTCCGCGATGTCGGCGGGAAGCAGCCGGTAGATCATCGCGAGGCCGAGCCCTCCCAGCATCCCCGCGATCGGGAGCAACACGGGATCCGCCCGGGGTGCGACCCATCGCACGACACCCCACGCCAGGAGGTACGCCCCGCCGAGGGTGAGCCCGTAGATGACGATGTCGCTCGGGACACGACCTCGAAGCCCGAGCCCGACCATCCCGTAGGCCGCGATCGACGCCACCAGGGAGATGAGCAGGAGCAGCAAACCGGTCTTCGGGCGCGAGGCCGGGGCGGGGAGGGCGCTCACGGGGTCCCGCCTTCGCCCTGATCCTGTTGCGCCTCGCGCTCGACCCGCTGAGCCTCCCGGACGCCCTGCGCCATCGATGCGATCAACTCCGCGCCGTCGGCGCGGTCCACCACCGGGATCCCGTCGTCGAACCCCTCATAGGTCCCGAGCTGCCGGACCTCGTCAGCTCGGACATCCTCGTGGACCTCGACGGCGTGACCGAGGTCGTAGCCGAGGACCGTGAGGGGGATCCCCTGGAAGACCGCGACGCTCCCGCCGGACGGGGCGACGTACCACTGCCGATCCGCCCACCATCGGATGCCGAAGAGCACCACCAGTGCGATCAGCACGGTGAGGCCGGCGCGGAGCGCCCAGCGCCGAACCGTGCTGGGCGAGGGTGCGACGACCCGTCGGCCGGGCCGAGCGGCAGCCTCGTCGCCTTCCCCGACCGCCGCCAGCACGACGACCGAGATGTTGTCGATCCCGCCGGCCCGGTTCGCCGCTTTCACGAGCCGGTGCGCTGCCTGCTGTGGCTGCTCGCTGTTCTCCAGGATCGCCTGGATCTGGTCCTCGGTCACCATCCCCGTGAGCCCGTCGCTGCACAGCAGCAGTTGATCGCCGTCGAGTAACGCGACCGTGTCGTCGTCGACCTCGACGTCCTGGTCGGTCCCCAGCGCGCGCGTCAGGACGTTCTTGTGCGGGTGCACGTCCGCCTCCGCCTCGGTGATCTCGCCGGACTTCACCATCCGTTCCACGAGCGTGTGGTCGGTCGTGAGCTGACGGAGCTTCCCCTCGCGGAGGAGATAGGCGCGTGAGTCGCCGACATGGACGATCGAGGCGCTCGCGCCGTCGATCAGCGCCCCCGTGAGCGTCGTGCCCATGCCGGAGAGACGCTCGTCCTCGAGCGAGCGGTCCCACACCGCGCGGTTCGCGCTCCGGACCTGATCCGGCAGCGTGCCCTTCCCGTCGGCTGAGAGCGCCTCGATCGTCTCGAGCGCGAGCTGGGAGGCGATGTCTCCGCCACGGTGCCCGCCCATACCGTCGGCCACGATGTACAGGGGAGGGTGGACCAGGATCGAGTCTTCGTTCTTCTCGCGGACACGGCCGATGTCCGACGCGGACCCGACCTCGATCCTCATGGCGGCGGCTCGTTCCCGGTGCCGACGGAGGCCAGGCACCGCGATGGATGGCACACGCGACTCATCGGCGCAGCTCCATGATCGTCTGGCCAACGCGCACCTTGTCGCCGGGCTGCAACATCGCCGGCGCGGCCAGCTTCTGGTCGTTCACGAAGGTTCCGTTCGTGGACCCGAGATCCTCCACGAACCACGAGTTGTTCTTCGCGAAGAGCCGGGCGTGCTGCTGGGACGCGTAGGTGTCCTCGACGCGAAGCTCGCACTCCGGGGCGCGACCGATCGTCATGCTGGCGGAGAGCCGTACCGTGCGTGGCTTCGCGTCGGACTGGCCCTTCACCAGCAGGGTCGACGATCCCGGCGGCAGGGTGGGTCCCGGCTCGCGTGCCCGTCCACCTCGGTCCGCGGCGGGCGCGGCCTCCGCGACCGACAAGCCGCGCACGACCCAGCGCATCGAGCGCCAGATGAACAGGAACAGGAGCGCGAACAGCCCGTACTTCAGCGCCGACAACGCGAACGGCGTGATCGTATCGGCCAGCATGCCGACGGCGGATGACACGTCAGTCCCTCCGGAACTCGATCACGGTCGTGCCGATCGTGATCGTGTCGCCGTCGGCGAGCTCGCGGGACTGCACCGTCTGGCCGTTCAGGCGCGTCCCGTTCGTCGATCCCAGGTCGGTGAGCGTCCACGTGCCGTCGCGCCGCTTCAACTGGGCGTGCTTGCGTGACGCGCCCTTGTCCTTGAGCACGACGTCGCAATCGGCGAGCCTTCCGATCGTCACGCTCTCGGACGAGAGCGCGATCATCCGCTCGGCAACGCCGTCCTCGCGGACCACCACGGATGCATGCCCGCCCCCGGGACCGGCTCCGTCCTCGCCCTCCACCAGCGCCGCCACGCACGTCAGGTCGCCGCGCTTCAGCTTCTCGTCCACCAGGAAGGACACTTCGGGCGGCCCGACGAGTCCCCAGCCGTGCTCGGCGGCCGACTCGCGGACGACCCGGCGCAGCTCGGAGGCGATCGCGTCCTCGGCCTGCTCGTAGCGTGTCGCGTCCTCCGGGGACAGGGAGAGCTCGAAGTGGTTCGGCGCCCAGACCTCCGAGACCCCGACGCTGCGGCCGGCCTCCATCTCCCGCATGATCAGCTTCGCGATCTCGACGGGTTGCACGCCGCTGCGGAAGGCCTTGGAGAACAGGCCTTCGACGAGTCCACCGAGGCGTCGTTCGAAGTCGCGGAGGATCGGCACGATGTTTCCGGTGAGCGCGTGGGGTGGACGCGCTCCGCGCCTATCCTACCGCCGGGGTTCCGGTTCCCCTTCGGAGCCTCCGTCGGCTCCGATCCGGCTCGCCTCAAGCTCCGCCGAGCGCGGGTGCTCCCAGATCGGGCTCGCGAATCCGTACCGCTCGTCCGGCGGAAGGCGCCGCCAGCGCCATTCCTGGATCTCCCAGTAGGTCCGGCGCGCGAAGACGAGGACGAGGACCGCCAGGAGGAACCGGAGGGTCGCGCTCGGAGAGATCTGCAAGATGCCGAGCGCCATGCCGGTCGCGGATGCGGCCACCCACGCGGTCAGAGCCACGAACCCGACCACCATCAGGTGGCGCATCAATCCGTCGAAGTCGACACCCGCCTTGGTGCTCATCCCGGAAGAGGTATCGACGCGGAACCGTCGAGAACTGGATAGGTCGACGGTCGCGATCACGTTTGGTCCCAGGTCCGCCCGTGCCCTCGGCCAGCCGGCCTACGGCCGGCCGCCCGAGGGCCACTGCTACGATGGCCGGACGCTCGGGCGAGTGGCGGAATTGGCAGACGCGCACGGTTCAGGTCCGTGTCCGGTAACCCGGGTGGGGGTTCAACTCCCCCCTCGCCCACCAGCTCTCTCGGAGTTTCCCTCTGGCGGAACCGGGGGGCGGACAGTAACGTCCAACCCGTCTCGCGGTCGGCCGCGGGCGAGGGGGTGTCAGCAGGTCATGCGCCGCCGGTCTCCGGTCGTGCTCGGTCTCGTGGGACTCTTCCTCCTGTTGAGCGCTCCTCCGGCTCCCGCGGCCCCGGCCGGTACCCCTCGTTTGGAGCTGCGCGCCGCCGCATCCCGCCTGGAGATCCCGCGGTACGGCCCCGGACCGGTCTGGCTCGACCTCGGCGTCTCGATCGCGGCCCTCGACGCACCGTTCGAGCTCCAGGTGCGACGCGATTCCTACGACGACCCGATCCGCGTCTGGCAGGCGTTCCACCGGCCCGGCGGCGTCCAGCTCACGGAGCTGCCGTCCGACATCCTCGAGGACTGGATCGGTCTGGACCGGTTCCTCCGCATCGATCTCTACCAGGACCGCACCCTCGTCCGGAGCCTCCTGCCCGATGCCTGCCCGGGCGGCTATCAGACGGATCGGGTCGATGGCTCCGGCCCGTTCGACCCCACCTATCCCACCGGATGCGGGTTCAACCCGCTGACGCTCGGAGCGGTCTGGGGGATCGACGAGGGGTGGAGCTCCCAGCCGCTGCTCTGGAACGCGCGCGTCCGCCTGCCGAACGGTCGGTACATCGCGAAGGTGTCCATCGCGTCCCGCTACCGGACGCTCTTCGGTGTCGCCCCGGAAGATGCCGCCGTGCGGATCGCGATCCGCATCCGCACACGGTCCGGCTGCGATTTCTGCGGCGCTCCCGCCGCGCCTGTGGGGACCGCGTTCCGGCGAGCCCTGACGCCGGCGCCGGTCACGGCGGCACCGGGCCCCGCGACGGTGCCCGACCTCGTGGCCCTTCCCGCTTACGGCATCGGCACGAGCCATGAGCGTGGTCGCGACTACCTCCAGTTCGGCGCCGACGTGTGGAATCAGGGACCGGCTTCGCTCGTGGTGGAGGGCTTCCGCGCCCCGGACGAGGATCGGATGGATGCGTACCAGTACTTCGCCGAGGACGGCGTCATCGTCGGGCAAGCGCCCGTCGGCTCCTTCCATTTCGATCATCGAGACCGGCATCGGCATTGGCACTTCACACAGTTCGCTCGCTATCGTCTCCTCGACGCCGAGGCCGTTGCGATCCGAAGCAGGAAGCAAGCGTTCTGTCTGGCACCCACGGATCCGATCGACCTCACGGTCGACGGCGCGGTCTGGCGTCCGGAGCACATGGGCTTCAGTCAGTGCGGCTCCGCCACCTCCACCTGGATCCGGGAGATCCTCCCGACGGGATGGGGCGACACGTACTTCCAAGGGGTGCCGGGGCAGTCGTTCGATATCACGGACCTACCGAACGGGACCTACTGGATCGAGGTGCGTGCCAATCCCGGGGGTCGGCTCTTCGACGGAGATCCGACGAACGACGTCGAGCTGCGTGAGGTGATCCTCCGCGGACGGCCGGGATCGCGGGCCGTCGAGGCTCCACCGTGGCACGGGATCGACACGGAAGGCTTCTTCGGGTTCGGTCACTGACCGTCTCGTCGGACCGCTCGACGGAGCGGCGTATACTCGGGCTTCCCGCGAAACCCCACGTAGATGACGCTCTCTCCATCCATGGCCGCCCTGGTGTTCTCGCCCTCCACCCTGACGCTGGTCGCGCTCGTGGCCATCGGGCTCGCCATCGTGGCGGTGCTGTACTCGATCGCGAACGCGGGGAAGGCCGGGGGTTCCGTCGGCGGACGCGTCCGACTCGATGAGACGCTCCGCGGCATCCTCCAGGGGCACGGGGAGCAGATGCAGCGTCTCGAACGGGCGATCCGCGCGCTCCACGGCACCGGCAAGAAGCAGCAGGCGGAGATCGAGGGGTCCGTGCGGAACGTGGCCCTGCTCCGCTACGACGCGTTCGAGGACGTCGGCGGCCGCCTCTCGTTCTCCTGCGCGCTGCTCGACGATCACGGTGATGGCGTCGTCCTGACGTCGATCAACGGACGGCAGGAGACGCGTGTCTACGCGAAGCAGGTCACCCGGGGCACGAGCTCGCACAATCTGTCCCTGGAGGAGGAAGAAGCGATCCGGCGTGCGATGGGGGGACGGCAAGCCACCGTCGAGACCGGATGATCCGGCGACGGGACGACGTGGACGGTCCGGGCCCCCGCGGCGGTCGGGGCCACGATGGAACGGAGGCAGGCATGGCTGCAGAGAACGGAGAGGTCACGATCGTCGGCGCAGGAGCGAGGCTGGAGGGCAACGTCGTGTCGGCCGGGAACCTGAGGATCGACGGGCAGGTGAAGGGACAGATCAACGCGGAGGGCGATGTGGCGCTGTCTCCGCAGAGTCAGGTCGAGGCGGACATACGCGCACAGAACGTCAGCATCGCCGGGCGATTCAAGGGCTCCATCCAGGTGAACGGCAAGGCTCACCTCGCCCGTGGAGGCCGCATCGACGGCAACATCACCTCCAAGACGCTCGTGGTCGAGGAGGGCGGCGTGTTCCACGGGCAGAGCATCATGGACGGCTCGGCTCCCACCGAGGCCGCTCGTTCGCAGGGTGCCACGCCGGCGAAGGCGCCAGGGAACGCAGAGGAGAAGCGGGACGAACCGGAAGTGAAGGTCCCGTAGTTGCTCGACATCAGACGGATCAGGGAGGATCCCGATCCGTTCCGGGCCGCCCTCGCGAGGCGGAACCTCGGTGATGCCGTGGACCGGCTGCTCGAGGCTGACGAGCGGCGCCGATCGGTCACCTCCCGAGTCGAAGAGCTGCGAGCGGCGCAGAACCGCGCGTCGAAAGCGATCGGCGCCGCGCAGGGTGGCGAGAAGCAGCAGCTGATCGACGAGGTCGCGAAGGTCTCCGGCGAGCTCAAGGAGCTGGACCCGGAGCTCGCCAAAGCCGAGGAGGACCTCCGCTCCCTCCTGGCGGAGATCCCCAACGTCCCGCACGAGAGCGCCCCCGACGGGTTCACGGACGAGGACGCCGTCGAGGTCAGTCGCAACCACGAGGAACCACCGGTCCTCGGGTTCGAGCCTCGCGATCACGCGGAGCTCGGCGCGATGCTCGGCATGCTCGAGACCGAGCGTGGTGCGCGGACGTCCGGATCCCGTTTCGTCTACCTGAGGGGAGATCTCGTCTTCGTGCAGTTCGCCCTGATGCGCCACGCGATGGACGTCGTCGTCGAGAAGGGATTCTCGCCGATGATCCCGCCGGTCCTCGTCCGCGAGGAGGCGATGTACGGCACCGGGTTCCTGCCGACGGACGCCGTGAACATCTACGTGACCCGCGACGACGAGCTCTACCTCGCGGGCACGTCGGAGGTGCCCCTGGCGGCGTTCCACCTCGGCGAGATCCTCGATGAGGACGACCTCCCGATCCGCTACGCGGGCTACTCGACCTGCTTCCGCCGCGAAGCAGGTTCGTACGGCAAGGACCTGGGGGGCATGTTCCGCCTGCACCAGTTCGACAAAGTCGAGATGTTCGCGTTCTGCACGCCCGAGACGTCGTGGGACGAGCACGAGCGCATCCTCGCGATCGAGGAGGAGATCCTCGGGAACCTCGAGATCCCCTACCGGGTGGTGAACGTCGCGGCGGGCGATCTCGGCGGGGCCGCGGCCAAGAAGTACGACATCGAAGGCTGGCTGCCGGCGCAGCAGCGCTACCGCGAGCTCACCTCGTGCTCGAACACCACCGACTACCAGGCGCGCCGGATGCAGACGCGGCTGCGTCGGGCGGGCGGGGAGCTCGAGGTCCTCCACACCTTGAACGGCACGGCTACGGCGATCGGCCGCACCTTGATCGCGATCATGGAGAACCATCAGCGCCCCGATGGAAGCGTGGAGATCCCCGCGAAGCTGCATCCATATCTGCCGGAGCGCGCACGCGTGCTGGCTCCTCGGTCCTGACCCCGGGCCTGAGGGTCTCCCTTACGGAGCTCGGTCGACCACGCTGTCGCCCGCCGCGACCCCCTCGTCCGTTCCGGCTTCCGCTCGGTACGCGGTCACATCGATCGCGACGCCGTGCCACAGCTCGGGGATCACGCCCGGAGCCGAGGAGCGCCGCCCGAACGAGTGGAGCCACCGGATCTCGCCGTCGCGCCGCAGGATCCGATACGTGTCGTCCCAGACGCCTGTCTCATCGGAGCGCTGAACCGACTGATGGACCCGGGGACGATCGTCCGGATGCACCATCCGGGGGAAGTGCTTCGGCTCGTCCATGAGCTCCTCGGGCGTGTAGCCGAGGATGTCGAAGACCTGAGACCCGATGTACGTGTACCGCTCGAACCCCGTCTCGGGATGGATCGTCTCGGACCACGGGATCGCGAGCGCCCCCTCGAGCGCCTCGCGCTGCGCTCCCGCCGTCGCCTCGACCTGGGCTCTCGTTTCTTCATCCGTGGTCACGTCGAGGAGGATGCCTTGGAAGGTCCACGGTCTCCCCTGTGAGTCCCGATCGAGGAGGCGGCCGGCATCGAGGAGCCAGATGAGCGTTCCGTCGGAGCGGATCATGCGGTAGCGGATCATCCAGGGCTCACCGGTTCGCCAATTCTTCGCCGTCGATCGGGCCACCCGGTCGCGATCGTCCGGATGGATCATCTCGAACCACACGGCCGGCTCGTTGATCCAGCGTTC
The DNA here is from genome assembly GCA_021155985.1 of Actinomycetes bacterium. Taxonomy (GTDB): domain Bacteria; phylum Actinomycetota; class UBA4738; order UBA4738; family HRBIN12; genus JAJNBA01. Next base: position 36,861 of record JAJNBA010000002.1, on the reverse strand, counting down.
GATCGGGTACTGGACCAGGTCGGCCGCCTGCGGACTGACGTACGACACCTGGACGGACGGGTCGCCGTTCTCCGCGTAGATGAGCTCGAAGGAGTACGCGACGACCGGGCCGCGTTCGGTGATCGCCCGGTACCGATCCTCTGCAGCCGCTGCCTTGGATTCGGCGTCCAGCCGGCTCGTGACGTCCAGCATCACGCCTTGGAAGGAGGCTGGATCACCGGTCTCCGATCGCGCGATCAGAGACGCATGGTCGAGGACCCAGACCACCTTGCCGTCCTTGGCGAGGTAGCGATACTCCATCACGAACGGCTCGCCGGTCCGGACGCTGCGATCGACGGCCTCGGAGACGCGCGCCTGGTCGTGCGGGTGGACGCGAGCCGACGCGTGCCACTCGTCCGGCGAGAAGCCGAGGATGTCCTGGATCCGAGGACTCACGTATCCGAACCTCCGACTCTCGGCGCCGGGTGCGACGTCCCAGACGTACGCGATGCCCGGCATGTTCTCGACCAGCCGGCGGTACCGTTCCTCGACGTCGCGGAGCTCACTTTCCATCCGCCGGCGCTCTCCGATCTCGAGCGCCATCAGCTCGTTCGCTTCCCGCAGCTCGCTGGTCCGCTCCGCGACGCGCCGCTCCAGATCCTCCTTATGGAGGAGCAGCATCTCCGTCGCCTCGTGTTCCGCGGTGATGTCGATCATCACGCCGTGCCACGCCGCCCCGCGCTCGAGACCGCGGATCAAGCTCGCGCGGTCGTGGACCCACACGACCCTGCCGTCGCTCGCGATCAACCGGTACTCCAGGTCCCACGGCTCACCCGTCTCGTTGTGGCGGTCGTGCTTCGCGAGGACGACCTCACGGTCGTCCGCATGGAGGAGCTCGATCCAGATGTCCGGCTGGTCGAGCCATTCCTCGCGCGAATAGCCGAGAACCTGTTCGACGTGTGGGCTCACGAACAGCGTCCGGCGTTCGTCGTCGGGGCCCATCTCGTACACGACCGCTGGCACCCGCTCGACGAGAGCTCGATAGCGAGCCTCCGATGCGCGGATCTCCTGCTCGGCTCGGCGCTCGGTCGTGATGTCCTCGATCACGCCCTGCCACGCGAGACGGTGGCCCTCGTCGCTGAGGACGAGCACGCTCGAGTCTCGGAGCCACACTTCCTCGCCGTCGCGGCGGAACATCCGGTATTCCGACCGATACCGCGCCCCGCTCGACCAGACCTCGTCGCGGAGCGACTGTATCCGCTCCCGGTCGTCCGGATGCATGCAGCGGATCCAGAGACCCGGATCCTCCAAGAACCGCTGCGGAGGGAACCCCAGCAGTTGCTCGACGTTGGGGCTGATGTAGGTCGTCGACGGACGCTGGTCGTCGGTGTCCACGTAGACGACCACGGGGAGCTGCTCGACGAGCTCTCGGACCCGGGATCCGGACGCGAGCGGATCAAGACGCTCGGAGGCGCGGGAATGCGGGTGGCCCGGCATCGAGCCAGGGTACCCCGGCCGGCATCTCCCACTCCAGGGCTGACTAGGCTCCCCGCGGGAGGGGAGAACGTGGGCACTGCTTGCTCGCCCGGCGTGTACATCGGAGCTGCAGGACTCGTTCTCGCCGGTATCGCCCTGGTCGCCTACCTCGTGGGCCGCGAGAGGTCGCGAACCAGGGTCATCCTCCTGGGCGGCGCGGGTCTCCTCAGCCTTGTGCTCATCGTGGTAGGAGTCGAGCTGAAGCTCAGAGAGGAGCACGACGTGAACGGCGCTGCGGGTGCGGAAGTCGTGTGCCGTCACACGTAGGCGCGGTTCTGCAGCCGCATGACATCGACGGAGTCCACCGAGCCGCGGGTAGCCTGTGCTGCGGGAGGATGGCCGAGCGGACGAAGGCGACGGTCTTGAAAACCGTCTTGGTGCGTCGACCAGCTGAGCCTCGCGCCCATTGGCGCAGGTCACTGGGCAGGTCGCTCACTCTGGCTCAGTCGGATGCACCCTGCGATTGACCCCCGATGGCGGCAGTTTGGCGGCAAGCTCACGCGCGCCGCCGAAAGCTGTGCCCTTACTTGGCGCTAGGCCCCTCAACCCCGCTCCGTGTGATCCATAGCGTTCTGGTTCGTCGGGCCCCATGCTCGTACGTCTCCACGACGTGCCACCTGGTACGTCTTCTGGTCTTCCATGTTGCCGCGTCCGTTAGACGCCTGGTGAGACGGAGCCTGGCTCCCTGCGTAGCCCGTCCACGAGCCGCAACCGAGCGATCTCGCCCACGTCGTCCTCCTCGAGGTCCATGAGAGCTCGGCCAGCGCTGGGCGTCATCGCAAAGGTGCAGCCGGCCGATCAGCGGGGCGCGGTCGGCGTTGGATCGCTCCAGAACGTCGAGCAGTTCTAGCGCGCTGGTGTGCCCAGTGCAGCGACCACTCGCTCGCCCACGTCCAGCATCAACGGATTCCTACGCAGCGCTACGAGGTCGGCGTGGGCATGAGCTCGGCGAGCAGCACCCGAACCCGAGCGTCGATCTCGTCCCGGATAGATCGGACCTCGTCGACGGATTTCCCGGATGGATCCGTCAACTCCCAATCGAGGTAGCGCTTCCCAGGGAAGATCGGGCAGGCGTCTCCGCAGCCCATCGTCACCACGACATCCGCTGCTTCGACGACCTCGGTGGTGAGGGGCTTCGGGAACTCCTTCGAGAGGTCGAGCCCGATCTCCTCCATCGCGGCAACGACGGCAGGATTGATCTCGTCGGCCGGGGTGCTCCCCGCCGACCGTACGTGCACCTTGCCTCCCGCGTGGTGGTCAAGGAGCGCGGCGGCCATCTGACTCCTACCTGCGTTGTGAACACAGACGAAGAGAACCTCGGGCACGTCCTTCACGATCTGCCCTCCTGCCTGAGCCACGGCCCTCAGCCTCTCCCTCGAGAACCTCTCCGCGAGGATCGGGACGTGAACCTGGATCGGCGCATCCATCCACCTCAACGCGGAGTCATGCAGGACTTCTTCCACCGTCTCCGCCGAGAAGATCCCGGCGAACTCCGCTGCGAGCCTCTTCCCAGCGCCCGTCAACTCCATCTCGGCCGGGACAGTACCTGACCCGGATGAACGCCGCGTGAACCTTCTCGGTCACCCCGAGGACGCGGTGAAGGTCTGCGGCCAGCCGAACGACTTGCAGATCCGATCCCACGTGTCGAAGTTCGGCCACCGCTCGCCGGCCTCGAGCTCCCGGCCTCGGGGATGCTCACGCGGAGACGCCGCGCCGCCAGCTCTACCGACCAGCCTGCACGCGAGCTCAAGCATCGCGGGGAGCATCGCCACCACAACGGAAGGCTAGCCATCGACGACGATGATTCGACCGGGTGGGTTGGTGGGAAACTCGGCCATGGAGAAGGGGTCCATGAGCAGCGGAAGGCACACGACCCTCTATTGCCTATTCCCCACCTGTCGTCAGGATCGAACCTTCGTAGCAGCGCGGCCGAGATTACTGACTGGCTCCTCGCCTTGCCGACACTAGGTGGCTCGCTCATGAGAAGGTCAGGGAAGTTCACCTGTTCGGTGTGTGGCACAACCGCTCCGGACGCAGTCATCTAGCGCCGGAGGAACGTCTGCGGCCAGCCGTACAGCTCGCAGATCCGGTGGATCGTCTCCCAGCTCGGCCGTGCGCTCGCCGGCCTCGAGCCCCCGATATTCGCGGATGCTCATGCCGGGGCGCCACGCGGCCTGCCCCACCGACCAGCCCGCCCGCGTCCGATCCTCCTCCAGCATCTTGCGGAACATCGCCATCACGAAGGGGAGGCTTGCCATCGCGGCCACAACCGAGCGTTCGGCCGATCGAGAATGATGGCCACGCCGCGCTGGAAAGCGTTGCTGCCCGCATCACCACATTGACTTGTGCTACTGCGAATCGGGGGGGTCCACCGGCCTCCCAGCACAACGGGAGAGCGGAGGGGACGGCGACCGAATGTCACCGTCCGCTCCACTACCGATCGAGCGCTGGTCACTGCTCCTGGCCAACCTCCACGGGGATCACCGCAAGGCTGTAGCCGGCTTCCGCGTTCCCCCACGCGTAGACCTGGTAGGTGAACCCGGCCATCAGGGAAAGGTCCACGGGGCCGATCACGGGATCAGTTCGACCGGCGAGCGATACGAAGACCTCGTACTCACCTTCCGGCACGTTGAAACGCCGTGACTCGCCCCACACGAACTGCTGTCCTCGGTTGAGCCGCGAGCCGTCTGCCCACACGGTCACAGCGGGAGCATCCGCGGTGTGCCGCACCACCAGCCGGGCCTCGCCCGCCGCTGTCTTCCGCATGGGGTTCCGGAAGAGGAGCAGGTTCGGGGTGCCTGCGTCATCGAGGTTCGCCACCACGGTGTAGTTCCGGAACCGACCGCCCTCGAGCTCGGCCGTGACCTCTAGGATCGAAGCGCTGCAGGGCTCGCCGGCGGGCGTGACCTCCAGCTCGTAGGTCCCTTCGGGCAGCTTGACGTCGGTAACCACCTCACCAGGCTCGAAGTCGGTGATCGCCTTCTCGCCGTTCACGCAGACATCGACGACCACTCCCGGGATGCCGTGCACCACGTTGAGCGTGAACTCACGCGGGTCAGACGCTTGCGCGGAAGCCGTTCCCGCGAAGGCCATCGTCGTCGCTACTGCGACGGCGAGGCCGATGATGCGCTTCGTCATGATCCCTCCTATCCCCATCCAGCCGTGTTCCAACTGTGCTTTCGAACGAACACTTGCGATCGGACCCCACGCGCGCGCCCCGGCGATTGGCGCGATCCGCGACGCACGTCGCGGGGCTCGAGCAACTGAAGCCTGTTAGCGCCCCGGGTGCTCGTACCCCTCAAGAGCCTTGCCGATCGCCATGAACGTGGGCGGCCACAGTCCCACGAAGATCGCGAGCCGCTCCGCCGTATCGCGGTTCCCACCCCGTCGGAAGAACCACATCGCGAGGCTCAGGAAGATCGAGGCAACCCCTGCGGTGTATGCCATGCCGGAGGTGATGCCGAGGTTCTTGACCGCCCGCATGGGAGTCGGAATGTCCTCCCGCCCCTCGGTCAGGTCCATCACGTCTGCTGCGGCCGCTTCCTTGGCTGAGCCGGTTGCGTGTTGAACCTTCGTGCTCGTATCGGTCATATCCAGTCCCTCCACTGGTCGAGTTGTTCCGAAGCACTACCCGCGACAGCAAAGGACCTAACCGACTCCGAGTCGATTTCTCCGTCCGATCGTCAAAGGAGTTCAGCCGGGCGGGATGATGGTGATGGAAGAGCTGGCCCGAGCGGGAGTGGTGAAGCACGCGACGATGCCGGAGGACCGGACGCCAGCAAGGGGGAAGGCTAGGCGGTCGCGACGACTCGAGCGAAGGGCCCTACCAATGCTCGTCCGAGCGGGCCAAAGTCCACCCGCCCAGGAGAAGCACCGCCAGATTGGCGGCAACGGAGCGCCCTCGGTCGCCTAGGCGGGGCGTTTCCGCAGGTAGAGTGCGCCCGGGAGGATGGCCGAGAGGACGAAGGCGACGGTCTTGAAAACCGTTAGCGGGGCAACTCGCTCGTGGGTTCGAATCCCACTCCTCCCGCCGAAGCCATCCGTGGATCGCCTCGGTGCAGTCCGGAAGGCGCATGCGCCAACGTCGGCAGGTCTTCGCGTCACCTGAGGTTCACGACGAGCGGGGCGTGATCGCTTGGCTTGCCCTCGCCGGACGTGGGTTTGCGTTCGTCCCGATCCACGAGCACCTCGGTGCAACGCTCCGCGACCGCCGGCGTCCCCAGCGCGAGGTCGATCCGGAGCCCCCAGCCGCGGTGGAACGCTCCCGCTCTGTAGTCCCACCACGTGAACGGCCCGGGGCCTGCGCTCTGCAGGCGTAGGAGATCGACCAGCCCCCAGTCGAGGAGCGACCCGATCCGTTCCCGCTCGGCCTCGCTGCAGAGGTTGGAACCTCGCCAGAGCACTGGGTCGTGCACATCCCGATCATCGGGAGCGACGTTGAAGTCCCCCACGATGAGGAGCGGATCCCTCGGATCGTGCTCAGCGCGGATCCACGCTCCGAGGGCGTCCAGCCATCGGAGCTTCAGCTCGTAGTCGCTCGTCCCAACCGCTCGACCGTTCACGACGTACAGGTTCACGACACGGATGCCGTCGACCGTTGCTGCCACCACGCGGGCTTGATCGGGGACGGGATCGCCGGCGAAGCCCTCCGCAACATCCGTCATCGATCGTCGGGACAGCAGCGCGACCCCGTTCCGGCCGGATTGGCCGTGCACCGCCGTCCGGTAGCCGAGCTCCTGGAACTCGGATGACGGGAAGACCTCGTCCGAGACCTTCAACTCCTGCAGGGCCAACACGTCTGGACGGTGCCGGAGGAGGAGCTCCTTCGTTCGGGCGAGTCGCGACTTCACGGAGTTCACGTTCCACGTGATGAGTTTCACGACTTCCTCCGAGAGGCGATCCCCATGTCGTGCCTCGCAGCGGCGGCGCGAGGCTCGTGGTTGGGATCCCCTCCCCGCCTGGTTCGTCTCGCCCGACTACGAGTATGCCCAGGCGTCCTTCACGTGGCTCCCGCGCGGGAGGGCTGCCTCTGGGAGCGATCCGGCAGCGCGTCGTCGTCTCGACGCCGCGAGCGCGAGCCCGCCCAGGAAGGCCAGCATGCCAGCGGCTGCGACCCACGGAAGGAATGTGAGGCCGGTGAGCGCCAGGATCCTGATGATCGAGGCGACCGACTCGACGAGGGAGTCGATCCCATCGGCACCCCCCGTCAACGCGCAGTCCAGGCTCGACGCATCCCCGCACGGAGCCACCGGCTCGGTCCCTTGGAACCGCTCGCCCTCGGTCTGGCTTCGGTTCACGCTGAGGAGCCGCTCGTTCCGCATCGGCGACCTCCCTCCCTGGATGCTCCGGCCGAGCGTCATCGGTCCCGAGATCGCGCCCTCGGAAGCCTCATCGGTGCTCCCGAGGCTCGCCGGGACGAGATCGGACGCCACGGTCTCCGTCGCCTCGTTCAGGACCGCCGTCGGATCGGCGAGTGCGCCATCGCCGCCGATCGCCGCGACCACGGCGGATGCCGCCTCCGAGAGGGTCGTCGCGGCGTCGGAGATTCCGGCGGGTCCCGTTCCGACCGTGTCGGACGTGATCTCCGATGCCAACCCGACGACTTGGTCACCCTCGCCGAAGACCTCGGTCACGGGTTCGATCGTGATCTCCGTGGTCTCGGAGAGCTTGTCAACCGTTGTGCCTGAGAGGGTCACCGACGCCTCGGTTGCTGTCTCACCGATGGGTGCGGTGATATCGGTCGTCGTATCGACAGTCGTCGTGGTGGAGTCGACGAGGGTCTGAGCGGCCAGGCCGGCGAACACCAGTATTTCTTCGACGCCTGCGATGACCTCTGTCGTTGCATCGAACGCCGAGGTGAGGGCGTCGGCGGCGATCGCCGTCGTATCCGTGACCGTCTCCAGGGGTGCCACGTTGGAATCGAGGGACGACGACTCTGTTGTGACGGTCTCGAACGTCGCCCAGATCGCGTCAGTGATCGTGCTGGATACCGTCGTCGCGAGCGGGATCATCGATCCCACGTCGGACGAGATCTCGGATGACCCTTCGAGATCTACCGTCGCGTCCACGGCCTCGTCGACGATCGCCGCGGACGCCTCGACGATGGTCGCTGATGCTTCCCTGACCACTGTCTGGGCGGTCGCCTGGGTGATCATCGTCGCCTCTGCCGATACGTCGGTCATCATCCCCGCGGTATCAGAGACCGTCTCCACGACGGCGACTGCCGCGTCCGATGCCGTATCACGGAGGGTTGTGATCTCCGATGCGATCTCAGGTGTCAGGTCGGCAGCCGAACCGGTCGCCGTGTCCACGACCGTGGCCAGGTTCTCGACCATCGACACGGCCGCCACCGTCGCGTCGCCGATCGCTGCCGCGACCTCCGTCGCCTCTGTCGCAACCACATCGGGCTCGTCGGTCGACGTATCCGCGATCATCGCGACCACGTCGGAGGTGGTCTCGGATGCCGCGACGATCGCGACTGAGGACGACTGCTCGTCCGTCGTGCCCTCATCCGAGATCGTGTCGGTCGCGTCGGCCACGGCATCCGAGCCGACGTCGATCCTGTCATGTGTCGTTTCGGTCGCGCTGTCGAGGGTAGCCGCGATCGCGTCGGTGGCGGCATCCTCGTCGGCTGTCGCACCGGCCGAGATCACGTCCGCGGGCGTCACCTCGACCGTTTGCGGCACTTCTTGGGGCGTATCGGTGTCCGTCCCACCGACCGAAGCTTCGGACGTCCCGTCAGGAACCACGTCGGTTCCGGCGGCTTCGGAGAGGACGTCGGGAGCTGCGACCGTCGTTCCCGTCGCAGACGTGTCAACGCTTGTCGTATCGGGGGTTTCAGCTGCGTGATCGGTGGTGGCTTCGATGGATGCATCCACCGACGTCTCTTGCGACGTCTCTTGGGCCGCGTCGGCGATGTCGCTGGTCACCGTTTCGTCGACGGCGACGATCGCATCGTCGGCCGTTGTGTCGACAGTGGTGGTAACGGCGTTGATCGGAGACGTATCCGCGAAGGCTCTTGGCGCCGAGGATCCGAGCAGGGTGATCGCGGAAACGAGACATCCGATGGCGAGGCCGCCGCCTCGCCCGGTCCACCGTCGAGACATACCATCCCTCCCTCAGCCGACGCTGCCGCCATCGTCCGCATACCCCGAGAGGTGGTGTCTCATTCAGAAGCGGTAGGTGAGATTCCCTACGCACAGTCGCCGTAGTGGGACTACGGTCGGTACAGGTAACAGGGCAGGGATGGGCGGCACAAAGCGGGCCTCTGCGCGGGTGACGAGTTTCTGCTGGGATCGGTTGAAGGAAGCCGCCACACGACGTGATGGGGTCACGATCCCTTGAGCGGCGACTGGCTCTCTTCCTCATCCGGATCCCTTGGCGGTCGGACGGGATGCTTCATCGACGCGAGCCCCGCCAGGATGCCTGCTGCCATGGACGCGGCTATCGCGAGCAATGCCCGGCCGCGGCGCGCTGCATCGCCGGGCGAGATCGGACCCGACGTGTCTGACGGATCTGCCCTGGAGGCGATCTCCGGATCCACCTCGTGATCGCCGGTAGGTTGGTGCATGGGGAGTCGATCCAAGGCCTCATCTACTGACATCGCGTCCCCCTTGACGTTGGAGCGGATACGGTCGTGCACGCGGCGTCTGATCTCTGCCGTAAGGGAGATGTCGCGGATCGTCTCCGTCATCCGTGCGCGTACCCTCGCGATGTTCTCCTGGATCTCGTCTGGTGTTTGACCCATTCGATGTCCTCCTGAACGGAAGCGATCGCCCGCTCGGGGAGAAGGGGCATCGCTGTCTGCAGCCGCTGGCGACCGCGAAGCGCGAGGAGCATGGCAGCGAGCGCGGAGGCGGTAGCCACGATGAGGGCGGCGGCCCAGGGCGGAAAGATCAACGCGATCGCGAGGACCGCGGATGCGGTGAGAGCACCCGCTGCGATCAAACCCAAGAGCGCCGCCCCTCCGAAGAGAGCCGCCGAACGTACGACCCCTTTCGACTTGTCGCGAAGCTCCGCCTTCGCGAGCTCTGCCTCCTGCTGGAGGAGGACGCGCCCGTCCCGACGCAACTGCCGGAGCAGATCACGGAGGTCCTCATCGGGCTGTTCATGCATGGCATACCCTTTCGCCTCTCGGCACTCCATCAGCTCACCGCGGATTACCCAACGACGTACGTCGCTACTCCGGGGCGGCAAGGTTTCCCCACGTCCTCCCCAGGGAAAGGCGGATGCACTGGCGGATCTGACATGACCTTCGAGGCGGGGTGTTGACATGGCTCAGAAGAGCAGCGATCAGGGGTCACAGGGAACGGGCACCCAGATCAAGGAGCAGCTACAAGAGGCGACTCGCCTCGTTTCCGACGTGGCAGGAACTGTCGTCGGTGACCGCGTTCGGAGCGAGATCGGCGCTCGATCATCGGAGATCGCCGTCGAGACGAAGGCACTCGCTCAGGCGATGCGTGAGGCGAGTCGCAGCCTGAGGGAGCAAGGGCATGAGGCGCAAGCGAGCCTCGCGGAGGACATCGCTGGTCGTGCTGATCGGTTGGCAGCGTACCTCCGTAGGTCGGATGCGAAGACATTGATCGCGGACGGCAAGTCGTGGGGACGGGAAGCGAGCGAGTTCGCCAAGCGGGAGCCTCTGCTGGTCACGGCCGGGGCGTTCACGCTTGGCCTGCTCGCCACCAGATGGCTTGGCAGCGACCATCCATGAACGAGACGGGGAGGCGGTAGGGATGCCTGGAGTCACGGACGTCAAGGCACACGTCGCGAAGGCGGGGGAGGCCGTGGATACGGTGGGAAGCGGTGCCAAACGAGTCGCCACAGGTGGAGGCAAGGTCATGAAACGAGGAGGCCAAGTGGCCAGCGATGCCGCCGTGTCGGCCGGGAAAGGGGTCAAGAAGGCGGCCGTTGCGATCAAGGAGAACCCGCTGGTCGCCGTCGCCGCTGCCGCCGCGGTAGGCGCAGCGATCGGAGAAGCGAGCAAGCGATCCAGAAGGACCGCTCGCCGGGGCTCCTCCGGGAGGAAGCCCGCGACGAAGTCGTCGGCGAAGGCTGTTTCCAGGTCGAAGACAGGAACGAGAACCCGTCCCACCTGGACGCGGACAGCCAAGACGACCTCTGGTCGCAAGACGACGGCGGCGAGGACAGCGGCGCGGAAGAGCACGGCTAGGAAGACCGGCACGAGGAAAAGTGCAGCGAAGAAGAGCGCTGCGAAGAAGAGCGCACCTCGCACGGTCGCGAAGACATCAAGAGCGGCCAAACCGACCTCTGGCACGAGGAAGCGAACGTCAGCCTCGCGAACCCAGCGTTGACGTTGGCTTCGTCGGCCGGCGACGGTGAGCCGACGGATCATGGATCTGTTCAGGACGCCGCCCTGACCAGCATGCCGTCATGTGCCCGGGGGCAGGCGCGGCGAGGGACGCAGGAGAGACTATCGTCGGATGACGAATGCGGTCTCGGTCACCATCCTTGTCGTGGCGCAGTCCGTCAGGTTCTCCGCGTCACAAGCAGTGAGCGTGGCGTCGATGGCGGCCAGGCCGGGATGGAAACCACGGAACGGGACGGTGATGTCATCGTCGCCCCAGCACTGGAACTCCGTGACCTTCGTGACGGTGCGATGGCCTTGGGTCAGCGTGACGGTCAACTCCGCCGCCGAGCGGAGATCCGAGAACGTCACGTCGTCGGTACAGTCCACGAAGGCGACGACGAGCGCCTGGCCCCGGCTGAACGTGTACGGTCCGCCGACCACGAGTCTCACGTGGATCGCCGCGAAGGCCGGGGTCGCGCCTACCATCAGCACCGCTACGATCAAGAGCGCACGTGCGAAGAAGCGCTTACGAAGCATCGCCTACTCCTCTGAGAAGTCCATCCTAGACTCCAGCGTCGGGAAACCGCGCCTCGGAGGTCCTCCCGCGGGTCTCATCTGACGGAGTCGTCGTACGCCGCGGCCACCCGCTTGGGGACCACCATCCGCCACGCGTCGAGAACGATCTCGCGCATCTCGGCGTCGTCGATCGTATCGAGCCGAACGACGACCCAGTGGTGGCGCAGGTCGGACCGGTCCGGCAGCAGGAACCGCTCGGGCTCCGATCGCACGAGCGCCTCACGTTCTTCCTTCGGGAACGCGAACCCCATCGTCGTCTCGTCGCGAGAGAACGCCAGGTACACGATGCGGCCCACCCGGAACTTGACCCGATCGCGCACAAGCGCCTCGGTGGTACGCGGCAGCGTGAGCGCGAACGACCGGACCTGATCGACGGACACCCTGCGCCCTGAGCTCACGAGGGCTCGAACGTCGCGATCAGGGTGTCGGTGCTCGTGATGTGCCTTCCTTCCTCGCGTCTTCCAGTCTCACGCCCTTCGGCCGAGGTCGTCACGCCTCGAGGCCGCGGTCGGACGCGCCGCGGCTCCCCCCCGGCCCGTCCCATCCAGCTCCGTATCCTGAGGGAGTGACCGGGCTCCTCCCCAACGATCGGCTGCTCCGCGCGCTCCGACGGCGCCCCGTCGACAGCACGCCGGTCTGGTTCATGCGCCAGGCAGGTCGTTCGCTCCCGGAGTACCGGGCCCGGCGTGGGGACGCGGACATCCTCGAGACGTGCAGGCGCCCGGAGGAGGTCGTGGAGCTCACGCTCCAGCCGCTCCGCAGGATGCCGCTCGATGCGGCGATCCTGTTCTCCGACATCATGGTGCCTCTCCACGCGATCGGTGTGCCGATCCGGATCGAGGCCGGGCGAGGGCCGGTGATCGAGCCCCCGCTCCGGGACGTGTCGGGACTCGAGCGGCTGCGGTCGCTGGAACCCGAGACGGACGAGCCGTACGTGGCCGAGGCGGTGCGGCTCCTCGTGAAGGAGCTCGAGATTCCGCTGATCGGATTCGCGGGAGCTCCGTTCACGCTCGCGAGCTATCTGATCGAGGGCGGACCGAGCCGCACGTTCGGCCGAACGAAGGCCCTGCTCTTCAAGGAGCCGGCCGTCTTCGATCGACTCCTCGGCGTGCTCGCCGACATCGTCGTGGCGCATCTCCGCGCACAGGTCGAGGCCGGCGTCCATGTGGTGCAGCTCTTCGACTCGTGGGCCGGCGTGCTCGATCGCGACGACTATCGCGACATGGTGATGCCGCACACGGCCAGGGTGTTCGAGGCGATCGCCGGCTTGGGCGTCCCGGCGATCCACTTCGGGGTCGGCACGAGCCATCTGCTCGACCTCATGAGGGATGCGGGCGGTGACGGGATCGGAGTCGACCATCGTCTGCCGTTGGACGATGCCTGGAGAGTGATCGGACACGACCGGGCGATCCAGGGGAACCTCGATCCCGCGGTCCTGCTCGGGTACTGGGACGCGGTGGAGCGGAAGGCCGAGGACGTGTTGGCGCGCGCGGCGCTCCGCGACGGGCACGTGTTCAACCTCGGGCACGGGGTGCTGCCGGACACGCCCGTCGAGCACTTGCAGCGGCTCGTCGATCTCGTTCATGCCGAGACCGAGAGACCGGCACCGTGACGGCCCCGACAGGGGTGCTGGTCATGGCGTACGGGACCGCGAGCGGACCTGAGGACATCGAGCGCTATTACACGGACATCCGCGGGGGCCGGGCGCCCTCGCCGGAGCATCTGGCGGACCTGCGCGCTCGCTACGAAGCGATCGGCAACGTGTTCCCCTTGTTGGACACCACCAAGGTGCAGGCCGAGGGGCTGGTCACCCGACTGAGCGAGGACGGGACCCCGTTCCGAGCGTTCCTCGGGATGAAGCACTCGCCGCCGTTCATCCCGGATGCCGTGGGGCAGATGCGCGAGGAGGGCATCGAGCGGGCCGTCGGCATCGTGATGGCTCCCCACTGGTCGGGGATGTCCGTGGAGACCTACGTCGAGCGGGTGCTCGCCGCCGTGGCGGACCAGGGAGGCGGGCCGGCGTTCTCGTTCGTTCGCGAGTACGGCGCGCACCCCTCGTTCGTGCGCCTCCTGATCGCCCGCGTCGCGGACGCCCTGGACAACGTGCCTCCGGCCGATCGATCGGCCGCGCAGGTCCTGTTCACGGCGCACTCGTTGCCCACCCGCGTCGTCGAGGATGGGTCGCTGCGCTGCAAGACCTGCACGTGTGACGGATCGTGCCGCTACCGCGCCGGTCTCCAGGAGACGGCGGACCTCGTCGCCGGAGCGCTCGGCCTCGACAGCTATGGCATCGCGTGGCAGAGCGCCGGCCGGACCTCCGACCCGTGGTGGGGCCCGCCGGTGGAGGAGTCGATCCTCCAGGCGGCGGCGATGGGCCATCCCGCGGTGGTCGTGTGCTCGGCCGGCTTCGTGGCCGACCATCTCGAGACCCTGTACGACCTTGATATCGAGGCGAAGGCGATCGCCGAGGGAGCGGGCATCCGGTTCGCGCGTACCGAGATGCCGAACGACGACCCCGCGTTCCTCGAGGTCCTGGCGGACGTCGTGCGGGACCACCTGGTGAAGGCGGCACCGTGAATCCCCGGGTCGCCGTCGTCGGCGGCGGCATCGCCGGGCTCGCCACGGCGTACCGACTGCAGCGAGCCGGAGTAGAGCCCGTGGTGCTGGAGCGTGCCAGCACGTGCGGGGGGGTCATCGCGCCCCCCGTTCCGGTGGCCGACCTCGCGTTGGAGCCCGGCCCCGATTCGCTGGCGGCGAGGAAGCCCTGGGGGTCGGCGCTCTCCAGGGACCTCGGGCTGACGTTGATCCCGCCGGGCGCGACAGGAGCGTTCCTGTGGACCGAGTCCGGTCTGGTGCCGTACCTCCGCGGAGCGCCCTTCGGGATCCCCGGCGATGTCGGGGACGTTCTGCGGTGGCCGGGGGTGTCGTCACGCGGCCGCGTTCGCGCCCTCGCCGATCTCGTCAAGAGGGCGCGTCGGCACGGCGCGGAGGAGACGCTCGGCGAACTGCTGCGCCGACGGCTCGGTGACGAGGTCACCGAGCGAGCGATCGCGCCCCTGCTCGCTGGGCTCCACGCCGGAGATGTCGATCGGCTGTCGGCGCCGGCCACCTTCCCGGAGCTCGTGGCTTGGGAGGCGTCGCAGGGAAGCCTGATCCGCGGTGCCCAGGCGGCGCAGCGTGCCGCGACTCGCGCCGATCCGGGACCGGTGTTCCTTCGGCCTCGGTCGGGCATGCGGGAACTGGTGGACGCGCTCGCCGCATCGGTGGGTGAGCGCCTCAGGACGGGCGTCGAGGTGACCGGTGTCACGGACCGAACGGTTGATCTCGCGGGCGGCTCCTCGGAGGATGTCGATGCCGTCGTGCTCGCGTGTGGCGCGCCGGCCTCGGCATCCCTGCTCGGGCCCGGCGCGCCCGCCGGGCTCTCGACCATCGGCTCCGTCTCCACCGGCGTCGTGTTCCTCATGTACCAACCCGGAACCGCGGGCGCGTTGCCCGACGGGACGGGCTTCGTCGTCCCCCGCGGGGCCGCCCCGATGACCGCGGCGACGTTCGTGTCCCGGAAATGGCCTGACCCCCGATTCGGGGATCGTGCGGTGGTCCGCTGCTACGTGGGCGGTGCGGGTGACGAGGACGTCCTCGACGCGCCCGACGACGACATCGTCGAGGCGTGCGCGAGGCATCTGAGCGCTGCGCTCGATCTCCCTCCTCCCGCGGCATCCCACGTGCATCGATGGTGGGCCTCGATGCCTCAGTACGAACGGGGGCACCGCGCCCTCGTCGAGGAGATCCGCGAGGGGCTCCCGCCGGGTATCTTCGTCGTCGGAAGCGCGTTCGACGGCGTCGGTGTGTCCGATCTGGCTCGCGCCGCCGAGGAGACGGCGGACCAGGTGCTCGCGCACTCGGGTGCTTCCCGGCCAGGAAGGCGGAAGGAGCCGGCATGACCGAGACGATCTACGCGCTGTATCCGGTGTTCGCCGCGAGCCAGGAGCTCCGCGCCGAGCTGTTCGAGGATGAGGCGCTGCGGAACGCCGGTGACGAGATCGAGACCCTCTTCAAGGACTGGGCCGGCCGGGTGGACGTTCGCGGCTCGTATTCGACCGTCGCGTTCCGGGCCGACGCCGATCTCGTCCTATGGCTGACCGCGGGGAGCGCCGAGGATCTCCAGCGGTTCCTGGTCGAGTTCCGGAGGACACGGGCGGGCGATCTCCTCGACCCGGTCGTCTCCCTGATGGGTCTCGTCAAGCCCGCCGAGTTCACGCCGGACCACCAGCCGGCGTTCGTCCGGGGGGAGGCCCCGCGCACCTATCTCTGCGTCTACCCGTTCGTCCGCTCGGCCGAGTGGTACCTGCTCCCTCCGAAAGAACGGGGGGAGCTCCTCGCGGAGCACGGCGTGCTCGGTCGTGAGTTCCCGCAGGTCCTCGCGAACACGACGAGCGCGTTCGGGCTCGGTGACTGGGAATGGATCCTCGCGTTCGAGACGGACGAGCTCGCCCTGCTCGTCGATTGCATCCGAAGGCTCCGGGACTCGAAGACCCGCCTCTACACGAAGGTCGAGACCCCGTTCTTCACGGGGATCCGCAAGCCGATCGCCGACGTCCTCGACGATCTTCGATGATTCTTCCGTCCGTGGGTGGACTGAGGGGCTACCCGTGCCGATGATGCTTGTATGAAGAAGCTCCTGCTCTCCCTCACGGCACTGTCGATCCTTGTCTCCTGCGCCGAGGGAGGAACCCCCGTCAACCCGCGCGACTCGGTGCTCGATGCGATGACCGCGGTGTACGAGGCGGGGAGCTACCACCAGGAGCTGCGCATGTCGATGTCGGCTGAGGGGCAGTCCTTCTCGATCACGGCGGACGCGGATGTCGACAACGCCACCAAGCAGGCCGCCATGACGATGGACCTCGGGATGATGGGCGGCGAGATGGAGATGGTCATGGACGACGGCGTGCTCTACATGCGCTCGCCGGCCTTCGAGGGCGCGCCGACGCCGTGGGTCAGCTTCGACCCGTCGAAGATGGATCCTGCCGCCGCCGCGCAGTTCGGAGGCTTCGGGGCGGGGACGACCGATCCGTCGGCCTACGCCGGGTTGTTCGCAGGCGTCTTCGACGTGAAGGCCTCCGGCGAGGCGGACATCGACGGCATCGCCACCACTCGGTACACCGGGACGATCGACCTCCAGAAGGTGCTCGAGGGCTTCGCCGAGGTCGTGGGCGAGGATGCCGACGCGAAGACCACGGAGCAGCTCGAAGCCGCGGTCGAGCAGTTCGAGGCGCTCGGCATCGACGGGAAGATCCCGTTCCAGATCTGGATCGACGACCAGGACTTGCCACGCCGCCAGCGGATCACGATGGACTTCGGAGACCTCGTTCCGGGGACCGGGGACGCGCAGGTGGAGATGACGGTCGACTACTCGGCGTTCGGCGAGCCGGTGGACGTGGAACTTCCCAAAGCGTCGGAGGTCACCGACGTCACGAAGATGCTGACCGATGCCGGGGCCGCGGGCGAGAAGTCAAGCGTCTACGGCTAGGAGCGCCCGAAGGTCCCGGATCACCCGGTGTCCGTTCTCGTCGGGCGTGGCGTCACCGGTCCGGTCGATCAAGTAGGTCTCGATCCCGATCGAAGCGGCTCCGTCGCAGTACTCCTCCTGATCGTCGACGAAGACGGCCCGGTCCGGCTCGACGCCCACCCGTCGCAACGCCTCGCGGTAGATCGCAGGGTCGGGCTTGCGGAGCCCGACCTCGAACGACAGCACGACCTCGTCGAAGGCATCGACGAGGCCGAGCCGGTCGACGATCCCCCGGGTCGAATGCGAGCAGTTGCTGACGAGTGCCGTCTTGATGCCCCGTTGCCGGAGCTCGTAGACGACGGGCAGCGAGTCCTCCCAGAGCTCGACGCCAGTTTCCGTGAACCGCCGCTCCAAGGCGACGAGCGAGTCGATCAGCTCGGGTGTCGATCCGATCCCGGCCGCCTCGACGATCGCCGCCATGTCGCCCTCCGGCCCGTCGAAAGCGCCGATGCTCCGCTCCGCTCTCGTGAGGCCGTAGGCACGGTAGAGCGCCGCGACGTCGACGCCCAGCTCACCGGAGATCCGATCGGACAGCTCACGCCAGCGGGTCCTCGCGACGGTGTCGTACAGATCGAGCAGTGCGCCTTCCACGCCCCAAGGATAGAGGCAAGGTCCGGCGGTCCCCTCCGGGCCGCCGGACCGCGAACCGGTCGGATTCAGCCGAGCTGCGCTCGGATCGCTCCCGGCTGGAAGTCCGTGGTGTGAACGTTCACGTAGAACGCAGCCGGGTTCTTGGAGATCGCCTTCGCGAGCGCCGGATCGACGGTCGTGCATCCGCTCGACACGCCCGTCGCGTCGGGAGCGGTCAGATGGACCACGATCGGACCCGGATCCGTCACCGGGGCGACGTGGATGTGGGCGCCGATCGACGGCAGCGTGATGCCCGTGACCTCGATCTCCCAGCAGACCTCGCCGAGACCGCGATTGATCGTGAAGGACGCGGTCCCCGATCCGTCGGGATCACCGGGTCCGGGCCGCTCGGCGGCGCCGGTCATCGTGACCGTGATCCGCGTGACGGCCTGGGCCATCGGAGCGAGCGCCAGCGTCATCACGAGGGCGCTCACGCCGATCAGTGTTGCGATCGTGCGTCGATGGTGCATGCCGATCCCTCCCAACAGCGGAGGCGGGTCGGGGGGCCTCCGCGATTGATGGGTCTACGGACACCCGCCCGGTCGGGTTCAGTCGGCCCAGAGACCGGCGAGGAACGCGTCCACGTCGGCTGCCGCGGTGACGGGCTCGGGGACGTCGGGGACCGGCACGACCTGCGGGCCGACCACCTCGAAGTGCAAGAGGACCTCGTCCGGCAGGAACCGCGAGCGTTGGGAATACGAGTGCGAGTCCTCGAGGCCTCGCGGCCGCCGGTAGTACCGCTGGGGGTACGTCACGTGGAGCGCGTCCCGCGCCCGCGTGAGCGCCACGTACAGGAGGCGCCGCTCCTCCTCGATCTCGTCGTCGTCGCCAGTGGACATGTCCGAGGGGATCATGCCGTCGGCCGCGTGGATCACGTGGACCACGTCCCACTCGAGCCCCTTCGCCGAATGGATCGTCGACAGGATCAGGTAGTCCTCGTCGAGGTGCGGCGGCCCGGCGAGGTCACCGGTGGACGACGGCGGGTCGAGCGTCAGATCGGCGAGGAACTGCCCGCGGGATGCGGACTCCGAGGCGAGCAGCTCGAGCTGCTCGAGGTCACGCGTGCGGGACGCGGCGGCGTCGTACTTCCTCGCGATCAGGGGCTCGAGGAACGTCCGGAGCCGGGCGAGCTGGCCGGCGGGGGGAAGCGCGTCGGCGTCGAGGCAGTCGCCGAGCGCCGTCCTGATGTCCCGGATGCCCTGCGCCGCGGCCTTCGGCACCGCGAGTGGCTCTTCCAGGAAGCGAGCGAGGGGCGAGGCCGCCTCCGCGTCGTCGATCCGCCGGACCTCGAGGTCGTCCATCAGCCGACGCGCCGATGCCGGACCCATCCCCTCCAGGAGCTGGAGGACGCGGAACCAGCTGACCTCGTCGAACGGATTCTCGAGGATCCGCAGGAACGCGAGCGCGTCCTTGACGTGCGCCCCCTCCATGAACTTCAGGCCGCCGTACTTCACGAACGGGATATTCCGGCGGGCGAGCTCGACCTCGAGATGATCGGAGTGGTGGGCGGCGCGGAACAGGACGGCCTGCGCCTTCAGGGGGACCCCTTCCTCCCGATGCCCGAGGACGGTCCGGCACACGGCGTCGCTCTGCTCGGCTTCGTCGAGGCAGGCGCGGAGCACGGGGAGCAACTCACTTTCGCGCGAGGACCAGAGCGTCTTCTCGTGCCGCTGCGGGCTGAGCGCGATCACCGCGTTCGACGCCGCGAGGATCGGCGGCGTCGACCGGTAGTTCCGCTCGAGCTTGATCACCGTCGTACCCGGGAATCGCTCGGGGAACTCCAGGATGTTCTTGACGGTGGCGGCGCGGAACCCGTAGATCGCCTGGGCGTCGTCTCCGACGACCGTGAGGTTCCGAGGGCCGTCGGACGGGCGCATGCCCTCGAGGATGTCGGCCTGGAGCGCGTTCGTGTCCTGGTACTCGTCGACGAGGACGTGGTCGAACATCGTGGCGAGCTGCGCCCGTGTGGCCGGCGAGGTCGCGAGGGCCTTCCAGAACAGCAGGAGGTCGTCGTAGTCGAGGACATGCTGTCGGCGCTTGCGTTCCGTGTAGGCGCGGAAGATGTCGACGATGCCTTCGGCTTCGTCCAGGCACCACGGATAGTGACCCTTCAGGACGTCGACGAGCCGCTCGCCGGCGTTCACGGTCCGTGAGTAGATCGCCGCCAGGGTGTCCTTGCGCGGGAAGCGCCGCTCGCGGGACGAATAGCCGAGTTCGTCGCGGAGGAGGTTCATCACGTCGGCGCCGTCCGCCTGGTCGAGGACGGTGAAGTCGGGCGTGAGCCCGAGCACCCGGCCGTGGAGGCGGAGGAGTCGGTTCCCCACCGCGTGGAACGTGCCACCCCACACGCGGCCGGCGTCGCCCTTCTCGGTGAGCCGCTCGGCACGCGACAGCATCTCCCTCGCCCCGCGGCGACTGAACGTGAGGAGAAGGATGCGCTCGGGCCTCGTCCCGCGCTCGATCAGCGAGGCCACCCGCGCCGCCAGGGTCATCGTCTTGCCGCTGCCGGCCCCGGCAACGACGAGGAGCGGTCCGTCGCCGTGACGGACGGCGGCTTCCTGCTCCGGGTTCAGCTCATCGAACACGCGTTCGGAGGATACCGGGACGGTGGGACCGAATCGAGAACCCTCCGCGAGCTAGCGGGCCTTCGTGGGGTCGCCCTTCTCGGCGTTGAGCGAGACGGCTTCCTTGACCCAGGCGGTGAACCGCGCCTTGTCGACGTCCTCGGGCCCCCGGATCTTCACGTGACGCATCCGGTCGCCGGTCCCCTCGAGGCGGCCATCGGCGTCCGTGAGGTCGGCACCCCGCCAGAACCCGAGGTTGACGGCCGAGGCGAACGCCTTGACGTACGCGAAGGGGCCGTCCTGCTCGTAGACGGGCTGGGCCCATTTGATCGAGCCGGTCGCCTTCGGAGCCGCGCGGCGGATCAGTGCGTCGAGCTCACCGACGATCTCCCCGCGCCAATCACCGAGGGCCTTCGTGTACTGGTCGATCGTGTCCTCAGCCACGCCGCACCTCCTTGTCACCCGGCGCGGACCTGGGTTCACGGGGGATGGTACGACGTGGGAGGATGCCGCCCATGTCGGAACCGGAGATCCGGATCGAGGAGAACGGCCCTTACGAAGTGAAGGGTCCGCTGCCGATCGCACGGACGAGGACGGTCAAGACCGAGTTCGGCGAGCCGGTCGACTACGCACCCTTCGAGCCCTTGGAAGCGGGCGAGACGTATCGGCTGTGCCGCTGCGGTAAGAGCGGGAACAAGCCGTTCTGCGACGACAGCCACCTCGAGGAACCACGCGTCGACGTCACGGAGCGGGCGGATCATGGCCCACGCGACGACAGGACCGACGTGTTCCAGGCTCAGGACGGAGCGATCATCAGCGACGACCTGTCGATCTGCACGAAGGCCGGCTACTGCAAGGACCGGTTCACGGGCGTATGGCAGATGCTCGGTGATTTGGATCCCGCCGTCCGTGAGCGCATGGGCCGGATGGTTCAACTCTGCCCGTCGGGCAGGCTCGCATGGGCAGACTCGGTCGACTCGCCCGACCACGAGCCGAACTACCAGCCCGAGATCGGTGTCTTCCGGAACGGGCCGTTGTTCGTGCGCGGCGGGGTGCGGGTCGTCGGAGCGGACGGCGAGCCGTATGAGGTCCGCAACCGCCAGACCCTCTGCCGGTGCGGGTACTCCCAGAACAAGCCGTTCTGCGACGGCTCGCACAGGCTCGTCGGCTTCCGAGACGGCTAGCGCGAGTCAACGAGGTCGTCAAGGCTGACCATCACTGCCTCGAGCGCGACTGGATACATCGCCTGGTTCGCCTCCGCGACGCCCGGAGCCTTGAAGTGCGAGAGCTCCTCCAATCGCTCCTCGCTCCCGAAGAAGAGCTCGCATTCGATCCCGTCGGCGAGGACGAAGAACACGAGGCTCGCGAACCCGAAGTCTTCGAAGAAGAGCGGCGTCCCGAGGCGCCCGACGAACCCAAGGCGATCGCCGGCGAGCGTCTCGTACGCGTCGTCCTTCGCGATCACGCAGAGATCGACGTCCGAGTACGCGTCCGCCTCGCCGCGCCCGTGGGAGCCGCCGAGGAACGCCGCGACGATCCGCTCGTCGTTCGAGCAGACTTCAACGAAGCGATCGAGCAGCGGTTGGATGTGCGGGAGGACGAGGGTCGGCCACGGGTGCAGCCTCGCAGGTCTCCCGTCCGCGGTCGAACCGTGACGGTGACTACGCGGGCACCAGTCCCAGGTCCTCGAGCAGGCCCGGCGGGATCGCGTGGCAGTACGGCTCGTGCCCGTTCCTCAGGTAATAGCGCTGGTGGTAGTCCTCCGCCGGGTAGAAGGCCGTGAACGGCTGGATCTCCGTCGCGATCGGGCGCTCGTACCGAGGCTGGACCTGATCCCGGGACGCTTCCGCCGCCGCCCGCTGCTCGTCCGAGTGGGTGAGGACGATGCTCCGGTACTGCGAGCCTCGATCCGGTCCCTGTCGGTTCACCTGGGTCGGATCGTGCATCGCCCAGAAGACCTCGAGGAGCTGGTCGTAGGAGACGACCTCGGGGTCGAACGTCACCCGCACGACCTCCGCGTGGCCCGTCGTGTCCGTGCAGACGAGCTGGTACGAGGGGTTCTCGACGAAGCCCCCGCTGTAGCCGGAGGTTGCTTCGGTGACTCCGGGAACCCTTCGGAACAGATGCTCCACGCCCCAGAAGCAGCCGGCGCCGAAGGTCGCGATCTCTGTTGCCATATCGGTTCCTCTCTTCGTCGATGACTCTCGCCTCCATAGTGCCAGCGGTGGGTGCATCCGTTGCAGGGCGCTGCTCCTCCTCCGGAAGCCCTAGGCCCCACGGGGAAGGCCGAATTGGTTCTCTTCGCCGATACTCCCGGGGAGGTTGCTACCCGATATCGGGTAGAGAAGGGGAGCCGCACCGAGGAGGAGAGGGACATGCGACAGTGGGAGCTCATCGGGATCACGGACACGGTGGACTGGTCCCCACCTCGCCGGGATCCCGTCCCATCCGACGACGATGGGGATCACTTCCCGGCGGTCCTGTGGACGACGGACGGGTCGCTCCGCCTCCGTGGGGTCTCGTGGGTGGCGTCCCAACACCTGGGGATCCACCCTCGTTTCCTCGACGGCCGTGAGCTCCTGGAAGCGTTCGGGATGGAAGGGGAGAGCCTCCCGATCCTCGAGGCCCACGCGGCCGCGCTGACGGGGGAAACGGTCACGTTCAGCCTCCCGGGGATCGAGGGGCGCATGTGGTGCCGCGTCGCGCCGACGCACGACGCGGGCGAGCACATCGTGGGGACGTTCTGCATCGCCACCGAGCCGGCGTCCGACGGCGACGAGCCGGAGCTGGTGCAGGACACCACCCTCACGCTGGTGTGAGCGTCGGGGCCGGTCAGTCGCGGAAGCGACTGGCCGCCCCGAGCACCGCTTCCCGTTCCACGTCGCCGAACGCCGTACACAGCGTCCACAGCTCGTAGCCCGATGGAGGCAGGTACACGCCCTCGTCCAGCATGTGGTGGAAGAACCGCGCGAATCGCTCGTGGTGCGCGGCCTTGGCGTCGTCGAAGTTCCGGACGGGACCGTCCGAGAAGAACACGCTGAACAGGGAGCCTGCTCGATTGACCGTGGCGGCGAACCCGGTGGCGTCGAAGGCCAAGGCGAGGCCGGCCTGGAGGTCCTCCGCGGCGGTCTCGAGTCCCCCGTAGGGGTCTTCGGCGTCGATGAGATCGAGGGCCGCCAGGCCGGCCGCCACCGCGACCGGGTTCCCGCTCAACGTCCCCGCCTGGTAGACATGGCCGACCGGTGCGAGCTGCTCCATCAGGTCACGTCTGCCTCCGAACGCGGCGCACGGGAAACCGCCGCCCATCACCTTGCCGAGGGCGGTGAGGTCGGGGGTGACGCCGAAACGCTCCTGGGCGCCACCCCGCGCGATCCGGAACCCGGTGATCACCTCGTCGAAGATCAGGAGCGCGCCGTGCTCGTCGCAGAGGAGACGGAGCCCCTCGAGATACCCGTCGTCGGGCGGCACGACGCCCATGTTCGCGGGGACCGGTTCGACGATCAGCGCGGCGATGTTCCCTTCGTTCGCGCCGAAGAGCGCTGCGACCCGATCGAGGTCGTTGAAAGGTGCGACCAGGGTGTCGCGCGCGGCGCCGGCGGTGACGCCGGGCGTGCTCGGGATGCCGAACGTCGCGAGCCCACTGCCGGCGCCGCGCGCGAGCAGGGCGTCGGAATGACCGTGGTAACAGCCCTCGAGCTTGATCAGGGCGTCCCTCCCGGTTGCGCCGCGGGCCAGACGGATCGCCGACATCGCCGCTTCGGTACCGGAGGACACGAGCCGGACCTGGTCGATCGAGGGGACCATCGAGACGATCCGCTCCGCGAGGAGCACCTCGCCTTCGGTGGGCACGCCGAACGACGTCCCGCGGGCAACTGCCTCGGCGGCCGCGTCGACGATCTCCTTGCGACCGTGCCCGAACAACGATGCGCCCCAGGACTGGCACAGATCGATGTATCGGTTGCCGTCCGCATCCTCGAGATACGCGCCGTCTCCGCGGACAGCGAACCTGGGGGTGCCTCTGACCGCCCCGAACGCACGGACCGGCGAGTTCACCCCACCGGGGGTCGTGCGCTGGGCGCGCTCGAAGAAGTCATCGGAACGACTCACAGGACCAGTCTATGGAGGCCCCGTTCGTCCGATCGACGAGGAGGGTCTCGAGGGGTAGCGTCGGCTCGGAGGGTCACGAGGGACCGAAGGGCTGTGCTGGTGGCGAGCGCGATCGCAACTGCAGCGATCGGTGGCGTCATCGTCGGCCTCGGCGACGGACCCGAGCTGGCGATCTCCAGCCTCCCGAAAGCGACGGGCTTTCCCGACTGCGGGGAAGGACGGGGCGTCGGACCCATCACATCGACCACGCCGCCGGCTCGGGCTTCGCGACACCGACCGAGGCGCTGGCGGCTGCCTTGGAGACGGGGAGGAACGGATACTCGGCCGCCGAGCACTCGGGCCGAGCCGTTCGGGCGCAAGGCGAACTCGCCTACGTGTTCATCCTGCGGCAGCCAGACGGAAGTCTGCGGTCGTGGCTTCCGTGACTCGGGTCGAAGATGAGCGCTGGTTGATCTCCGTGATGTATCAGTGCCTCACCCCGTAGCCGAGGTCACCGCCGCGAACAGCGGATCACGCGCGTGGGTCGCGCCGGTAGGGTGTGCGCGTGCTCGCTCAGACGGTGCGCTCCGAGGACGTGCGCGATGCAGCAGAACGGATCGCCGGGCGCGTTCGGCGGACGCCGGTGCTCGAGCTCGGGGAGCTCCAGGGGGCATCCGTCGTCGCGAAGCTCGAGCTGCTCCAACACACGGGGTCCTTCAAGCCACGCGGCGCATTCAACAAGTTGCTCTCGAGCGAGGTCCCTCCGGCCGGGGTGATCGCCGCGTCCGGTGGGAACTTCGGCCTCGCGGTCGCCTACGCCGCGCGCGAGACGGGCGTGCCGGCCGAGGTCTTCATCCCGTCGACCTCGCCGACGACGAAGGTCGAGCGCGTTCAGGCCCACGGCGCGCACGTCACGATCGTCGAGGGCTACTGGGCCGAGGCGCAGGAGGCGATGGAGGTCCGGGCGGCCGAGACCGGGGCACTCGTGATGCACCCGTTCGACCAGCCGGAGGTGATCGCCGGCGGCGGCACGCTCGGGCTCGAGATCGAGGAGCAGGTGCCAGACGTCGATAGCGTGCTGATGGCAGTGGGTGGCGGCGGACCGCTCGCGGGGATCGCGGCGTGGTGCGGTGACCGGGTCCGGGTGATCGGCGTGGAGCCGGAGGGCTGCGCGTCGATGACGTCGGCGCTCGCGGCCGGCGAACCGGTCGTCGTGCCGGTCGGCGGCCTCGGATCGGATTCGCTCGGCGCCGCCCGGGTGGGCGATCACGTGTTCCCGATCGTCCGCGATCGCGTCGATCGGATGGTCCTCGTCACCGAGGATCAGATCCGCGACGCGCAGCGAACGCTGTGGGACGATGTCCGGCTGATCGTGGAGCCAGGAGGCGCCGCTGCCTTCGCGGCGCTGCGATCGGGCGCGTTCGATGTCTCGGCGGGTGAGCGTGTGTGTGTCGTGCTCTCCGGCGGGAACTGCGACCCGTCGACCGTCACGACGCCAACCTGATCCTTCGAAATCTCAGGCGGTCTCCGCGTCCAGGAGCTCCCGCAGCTTCGTCGTCGTGTTCCAGTTCCGGATCGTCATCTGCTTGTAGACGGGCAACGAGGCCACCCGATTCATGCGGCTCGAGGTCGCTCGGCTCGTGAGTCTCGAGAAATAGACGACGCCGCTGCCGGCCCAGATGCGGTCCACGCCCTCCTTCGTCGGGAGGCTGGCTACCACCTGCCTCGCCGCAACAGACGGCTTCAGGAAGCACACGTCGTATCGGTACTTCTCCGGCTCCCGGCCGAAGCCGTCCGGCGCCTTGTCGACGACCGTCCGCATCTGGCTCCGGCTTTTCACGACGACGCTCGCCTCGTAGTGAGCGAACGTCTTCTGGATCGCCCGCTCGACGCGCTCGGTCAGGGCGGCCTGGCTCGAGGACGGACCCGTGAACACGACATTCCCGCTCTGGATGTAGGTCCCCACGCCCTCGAAGCCTGCGTCCTCGAAGCACGCCTTCAGCGCCGGCATCGGGATCGGGTTCTTCCCGCCGACGTTGATCCCCCGCAGGAGCGCGACGTAGCGTGCCATGTGTGGCCGCTCAGCCGTGGAGCCAGTCCGCGGCGTCCTTGGCGTGGTACGTGAGGATCATGGCCGCGCCGGCGCGCCGGATCGACGTAAGGAGCTCGAGCACCACGCGGCGCTCGTCGAGCCAGCCGTTCTGCGCGGCCGCCTTCACCATCGCGTACTCGCCGCTCACGTGGTAGGCGGCCATCGGGAACCGTGTCTCGTCCTTCGCCCGTCGGATCACGTCCAGGTACGGCAGCGCCGGCTTCACCATCACGATGTCCGCGCCCTCGTCGATATCCGTGCGGATCTCCCGGAGCGCTTCGTCGAGGTTCGCGGGGTCTTGCTGGTAACCCGTGCGGTCGCCGAAGCGAGGCGCTCCCTCGGCCGCCTCCCGGAACGGCCCGTACAGCGCGGAGGCGAACTTCGCGGCGTACGCGAGGATCCCCACGTCCTGTCGGCCACCGGCATCGAGCGCCGTACGGATCGCGGCGACCTGCCCGTCCATCATCCCGCTGGGGCCGACGAGGTGGGCGCCGGCGTCGGCCTGCGCGAGCGCGATCCGCTGGTAGAGCTCCACCGTCGCGTCGTTGTCCACCTCATCGAGGTCGTTGAGGACGCCGCAGTGCCCGTGGTCGGTGTACTCGTCGAGGCATAGATCCCCGATCACCACGGCCTCGTCGCCGAACTCGGACCGGAGCGCCGCGATCGCGTGCTGACCGATCCCTTCGGGGTTCCAGGCCTCCGACCCCTCCCGGTCCTTCCGTGCCGGTACCGCGAAGAGGATGAACGCGCGCACACCGCGTTCCGCGATCTCGACGGCCTCCTTGCGGAGCGACTCGATCGTGTGTTGCGACTGGCCGGGCATCGACGTGATCGGCGCGGGCTCGGTGAGCTCTTCCTTGACGAAGAGGGGCGCGATCAGGTCGCCCGGCCGCACATCGGTCTCGCGGATCAGCGAACGGAGCGCGGGGGTCCGGCGCATGCGTCGTGGACGTGAATCAGGGAAGCTCACGGGCCAGAGCGTACCGCGGCCGAGACGACGGAGATCGCGAAGGTCGTCGTCTGCAACCGCTCCGGGCGCTGCGCGAGATCTGGGTCTAGCGTCGCCCGAGAGCGCGCTCCACGGCTTCGACGAGTCCACCTACGGTGTGCGGCCGGGCGACGGTGGCCGGTCGGAGTCCGGTGTCGCGGGCGGCTGCCGCGGTGACAGGACCGATACAGATGACCCTCGGCGGTCCCTGCGCGGCGCTGAGTGCGTTGACGAAGCCTCGGACGGTCGATGCGCTCGTGAACGTCACGGCGTCGACCTCGCCGGCGCGGAGCGCGTCGTGCGCCTCCCGCGGAAGCGATCGCGCGAACACCGTCCGGTAGGCGTCCACGCGTTCGGGCTCCCATCCCTTCCCCGCCAGCGCGGCCTCGAGTCCCTCCGGCGCGATATCGGCGCGGGCGCAGAGCACGCGACCCGTCCCTCGCGGGAACGCGCGTGCGAGAGCCGCGGTCGTGAACGTCGCGGGCTGCAGGTCGGCGTCGCGCCGGGTCCATCGGCGGAAGGCCGCCGCCGTGCCCTCGCCGATCACCGCCACCTTCGCGCGGACGTCGCGCGGAGACTCGAGACGATCGCGCAACACGTCGACGGTCGCCCGGCTCGTCAGCGTGATCCAGTCGAACCGGCCGCCGGCGAGGTCCTTCAGCGCCGTGGTGAGTGCCGCGGAGCGCGCGGGGACGATCCGGATCGTGGGCGCCACCAGGACGCGAGCTCCGCGGCGCTCCAGCTCCCGCACCAGCGGCTCCGCCTGCTCGACCGGGCGCGTGACGACGATCGTCCGCCCGGCGAGGGTCCGCTTCACTCCGCCGTCCCCTGCACCTCCGCCAGGATCCGGTCCGCGCCGTCCGCGCGCAATCGTTGGGCCAACATGGACGCGGCCACCGCGGGGTCGTCGCTCTCCACGGCCGTCCGGAGCACCTTGGCGCCGTCGGCCGTGGCGACGAGCCCGACCATGCGGATCCGGTCCCCCTTCGTCGCGGCGAGCGCGCCGAGCGGGAGGTCGCAGCCGCCGCCCAGGAGCTGGACGAGGGTGCGCTCGGCCTCGAGCGCGCGCCGGGACGGCAGATGATCGAGCACGGAGACCACGGCCCTGGTGGTCCTGTCCTCGGCGCGGGCCTGGACCGCGAGGCAGCCCTGACCCGGTGCGGGCACCATCTCGTCCATCCGCAGGCGCCGGGAATGCGGGGGATCGATGCCGAGGCGCGCGAGGCCTGCGGCCGCGAGCACGAGCCCGTCGACCTCGCCGTCGGCGAGCTTCCGGAGCCGGGTGTCCACGTTCCCGCGGATCTCGGTCACGCCCATGCCGGGGAAGCCGGCGAGCAGCTGGGCGCGACGCCGGACGCTGGAGGTGCCCACCACGAGCCCCGGCGGCAGCGTCGCCTCGCGGCCGATGAGGACGTCGAGCGGGTCGGCGCGCTTCGGGACGGCGGCGATCACGATGTCTTCCTCGTCTCCGGCAGGGAGGTCCTTCGCGGAATGGACCGCGACGTCCACCTCGCCAGTGCGGAGCGCCTCCAGGATCCGGTCGACCCAGAGCCCCTTCATCCCGGACGGCGACTCCGTGGATGCGACCCCTTCGTCGCCGGACGTCGACATCGGGACGATCTCCGAACGGAAGGCGTTCGTCGAGAGCAGCGCCGCCACCTCCTCCGCCTGCGCCAGCGCGAGGGCGGAGCGCCGCGTCGCGATCCGGAGGGTGGTCACTCCTCGAGGAGGGACGGGTCGAGGTCGAGCAACTCGGCGAGCAGCGCGGCGTGCGCCCCGCCCGAGCCCGGCTCCGACCGCTCCTTCAGGGCGACGATCGGGTCATGGAGCAGCTTCGCGACGATCCCTCGCGCCAGTGCTTCGACCGCCGCGATCTCGTCGGGGGTGAGGTCGGCGAGACGGCTGGCGTGTCGCGCGAGCTCGCTCTCCAGGACCGCGTCGCCGCGGCGACGGATCGCGCGGCTCACGGGCGAGAGCTCGTCGCCGCGGCGACGCACCACGAACCGGCGCACCTCCTCGGCGACGATCTCGCGTGCGCGGGCGATCGCCTCGTCCTCCTCCGCGGAGCCGCGGTCGCGCAACGCACGGACGTCGAACAGGGTCACACCGGGAAGGCCGCCCGCGTCCGGCTCGACGTCGCGTGGTACGGCCAGGTCGAGCAGGACGACCGGCGACGCGTCCTGCGTCCGTGCCGCGCGCACCAGTTCGGCAGACACTACGACGCCCGTCGCTCCGGTCGCAGAGACGAGGAGGTCCGCCCCCGACACCGCGTCCGGGAGCGCCTCGAGGTCACCGGGCTCCGCCTCGTATCGCCCGGCCAACGAGCGGGCGTGCGGCTGCGAACGGTTCAGGATCCGGATCGATCCCACGCCCCGGCGGCGGAGATGCTTCACGGCGAGCGAGGCCATCGTGCCCGCGCCGATCACCACGACCGATCGGCCGGACAGGTCGCCGAGCACGTCCTCGGCGAGCGCGGCCGCCCGCTCGACGAACGCGTCGGGCGCGGCCCCGAGCGCCGTCTCCTGACGGATCCGTCGCCCCGCCCGCGAGGCCGCGTGGAACAGGGCCTGCATCCGGGAGCCCGCCGCGCCTTCGCCTTCGGCGATGCGCAGCGCCTCCCGGACCTGGCTCTGGATCTGCGTCTCGCCGAGCACCATCGAATCGAGTCCCCCGGCGACCGAGAACAGGTGCTCGACGGCGTCACGTTCCCAGTGCGCGTAGAGGCCGTCCGCGATGTCCGACTCCGCGACCCCTCGCGTCTCCGCGAGCAGTCGCTTCAGCGTCAGGAAACCCGCGTGGTAGCTCGGGACGGCCCCGTAGATCTCGACGCGGTTGCACGTGGACAGGACCACCGCCTCCTCAACGTCGCCCACGTCCTGGACGCGCCGGTACGCCTTCACCAGGTCATCGTCGGCGAACGCGAGCCGCTCGAGCAGGTCGATCGGTGCACGCCGGAACGAGATCCCGAGGGCGAGGACGGCCATGACCGGGGAATCCTACCCAGCGACGATCCCGAGACGACCAGGGTCGAACGGCGCCGGGTCGAACGGGAGGTCGTGGCCGAGCAGCAGGGATGCGATCAGCTGCCCGGTGCCGGCGCCGAGGATCACGCCCTCCGAGCCGTGCCCCGCGGCGACGGACAGACCGTCGGAGAGCCTGCCGACGAACGGACGCTCGTCCGGGGTCATCGGCCTGATCCCCCACCACCCCGACCGCACGTGCGCCTCCGCGAGGGACGGAACGAGCCGGATCGCGCCACGGACGATCATCGCGGGAACGCCGGGCTCCTCGGCCTCGGGTGTGAGCACCGGCTGCCGGGACGAACCCGCGATCAGTGATCCGTCGGTCGTCGGATGCAGGAGCGTCGAGGTCGCCGCGGACACGTCCTCCAGGGAGCCGGCACGGACGGCGCCGTCCTCCCATCGCCCGGTCGCCAGCTCCCACCCTGCCGAGGCCACGAGGCGGTGCAGCGGGACGGGACCCGCGTCGAGCCGGACGAGCCAACCGCGGGCTCCCGCGATCGGCAACCGATGACCAACGGGATCAAGCAGCGCGTGGGCCCACGGGCCGGTGGCGACGACCACCTCGTCGGCGTCGATCCGGCCCTCGTCCGTGACGAGCCCGACCAGGCGCCCCGCGCGCTCGATCAGCGCCCGCGCCGGAAGATGATGTCGGATCGTCGCTCCTCGATCGGCCGCCATCAACGCGAGCGCGACCGTGAGAGCCGCCGGGGCGAGCCGGTGGCCGTGGTGGACGAGCCAGCCGCCGAGGACCTCAGGTGAGAGCGCGGGTTCGAAGCGGAGGACGTCCTCCGGCCCGAGCTCCTCCACCTCCACGGCAGCCGCGCGGTAGGGATCGTGGGCCCGCGCTCCGAGGGTCATCTCGTTCTCGTCGAGGGCGACCGCGAGCAGCCCGATCGGATCTCGGTCGAGCCGGTACGGGACCGGGCTGTCGTCGACGAGATCGAGGTAGCGCCTGAGGCCCACGCGCGCCATCGGGAGCAGCTGTGGATCGGTGGGGGTGACCCACAGGCCGTTGTTGCGGCCCGAGGCGCCTGCGGCCAGCTCCTCCCGCTCGAGGAGCGTGACGGACGCGCCGGCACGCGCCAGCTCGTATGCGCACGCAGCACCCACGATCCCCCCGCCTACGACGACGACGTCCGGCATGCCGCGGAGGAGCCTACCCCCGACCGGCGGGAGCCGGGTCCTCGATAGACTCGGTCGCGGAGACGTGGCTGAGTGGCCGAAAGCAGCCGCCTGCTAAGCGGTTAGGGGGGTAACACTCCCTCGGAGGTTCGAATCCTCCCGTCTCCGCCGATCGTCTCTCGTCAGGGGACTGAGCTGCGGGCCCGATCGGGGTGTCACAGGAGGTCGTGCTGCGTCAGGAATCCGGTGGCGACGGTGACCACATCCTGCCCGTCGATCAGGACTTGCCCCACGAGGTCGGTCAGCTCATGCGACGTGAGTCGTGCGCTCACGGCGTCGAGCAACCGTCGAATCTCGTCGTTCAGCTTCTCGGAACGGATCACCGGCGTGATGTTCTCCGCGTCCTGGAGGCGCCTGTCATCGACGAGTGGGACGAGCCCGTGTTGTTCGATGCTCGGGTCCGTCGAGAACAGCAGCCCGACCTGCACCTCGTCGCGCCGCAGCGCGTCGACGGTCAGTGGCCCTCCCGCGTCGAGCGGCGTGAAGTCGTTGAAGACGAGCCCGTAGACCCGGCTCAATCCCGGGAGGCAGAACGGCCGCACCGGGCATTCCGGCGGCCCGCCCAGCGTGAGCTGATCGGCGACCGGGATCAGCGAGCTCATCGTGGTCAGGTCGAACTGTTCGGCCGTCTTCGCATTCGCCACGAACTGGTTGGTGTCCTCGGCCGGCGACGGTGCGAGCAGCGTGATCCCTCGCGGACGGAGCAGCCGGGCGTTGAGCCGGGCCATGTCGACGGCGTCGGCGGACGCCTCCGCGTCCGGGTCGAGGAACAGGAGGAGCGACGACAGGTACTCCGGCTTCACGTCGATCTGGCCCGCCTCCAAGGCACTCTGCGACGTCTCCCGGGACCGCAGGTCCATGTGTCGCTCCACCTCGTAGCCGGCGTTCTCCAACACCTGCGCGTACATCTCCGCGACGATCTGGTTCTCGGCGAAGGCGCCCGAGACGCCGACGCCGATCATGCCCTCCTCGCCCGGATCCAGCCGCCGGCCGACCTCTACGGCGGTGCATGCCGCCGCGAGGGCACACACGACCAGCATGGCTGTTGCGCCAAGGACGCGCCGTCGCAAGCGGCTCACCGCGAGCTTCCTCGTATCCGTCGTTCGACCTCGAGTGGCCTCGCTCCGACCGGGCCGTCCGATCTCTCCCCGAGGAGGACACGGACGGTCGTGGGTCCCTTCCCCTTCAGATCGAGCGTCTCGGGCGGGCCGAACTCGAACCGATCGATCAGTGCCGTGGCCGTCGATTCGGACACCAACACCCTGCCGGGCGGCGCCTGCCCCTCGAGCCTGTTCGCGAGGTTCACGGTGTCACCCCACAGGTCGTAGGCGAAGCGAAGGTCGCCGATCACCCCGGCCACCGCGGGTCCGGTCGCGACCCCGACGCGGACGACGATCGGGTCGCCCGAGGGCCACCGCGTCTCCTCAGATTCGGCCAGCACGTCCAGCGCCATCGCGACGGACGCCTGCGTGTGATCGGCGACCGGGATCGGCGCGCCGGCGACGGCTACGTACGCGTCTCCGATCGTCTTGACCTTCTCGAGACCATGCTGTTCGACGAGTCGATCGAAGCGCCGGAACAGATCGTCGAGGGCATCGGCGAAGGCCTCCGGTGACGAGCGTGCAGCCTGCTCCGTCGATCCGACCGCGTCGACGAACACCACGCTGACTTCATCGAAGCGCTGGGCGATCCGCCCCATGGATCCGGACTTGAGCTGCTCGACGATGGCTTCGGGGAACGTGTTGAGCAAGAGAACGTCGGACCGCGATCGTTCCTCGTCGAGCTGGCGTTCGCGCAAGAAAAGATCACGTGTGAACCGTTCCATCCGATACGTGGCGACCATGCCGAGGAAGCCGAACGAGACCAGGTAGAGCACGGCCAGGGTCTTGCTGACGTCGAAGATAGATGGCGCCCCGAAAGCGTACGTCAGGTACGCGGCTATGCCGACCAGAGTGATCAATGCCACGAGGACGAACCGGAGTCGTAGCAACGTGTAGGTGAACGCGGTGATCAGGATGATTCCGACGTATCCGTACTCCAATGGCAGCGTCAACACATTCGAGACGTAGAAGACCCAAAGCAGGAGCGTCGCCGTCGCGATCGCGACCGACACCCACTCCCAGATCCGGTCGAAGAGCCCTGTGAACGTCAGCACGAAGCCGACGACCAACATGGGGATGAACACGCCGAACCGCATGACCGCGTCGAGTCTCAGGTCGGCCAGGACGAACATGTAGGGGCGCACGAGCAGGCCCCATACGACCCAGAGCGCCACGCCGGCAACGAAGGCGAATCGGATGTTGGCGAGATTGTGGCGGTAGCGCTCGGCTTGGAAGGCCGCCTCGAGGGCCGGATCGCTGAACCGCAGCCGCAACCGCTGCAGGCGTAGTCGCCACCTGGTCAGCAAACGCTCGTCTGTCGATGTCTCGCTGTCACCCATCTAGCTCCCCGCACCTCTCGCCCGGTAGATGATGGGTGCTGGACGCTCGCTCGTCAGCCAGGAGATCCGGCCGAGAAAGCCAGATTACAGCGCTGCTAGACTTCCGTTTCCCGGCGCCGGTAGCTCAATGGACAGAGCATCTGACTACGGATCAGAAGGTTGGGGGTTCGACTCCCTCCCGGCGCGCTTCCGCAGGTCAGCGGCGGTGTGACCGCCTATCGTCGCTGCTGGCACGGCCGCACAGCGCTCGCCTCCAGCTCATAGCTCCAGCTTCCGTTCAGTGCCGGTCTCCCCGATGCAACGTTCCGGTGCTGACGGGAGTTAGCTATCCGGTGTGATCACACAGGACCCGAGCGCCGTTGGTGTGCGGGACTTCGATGCGTTCTTCGACGAGGAGTACACGCCGCTGCTGCGACTCATGTTCGGGATGACGGGGGACCTGGTGGAGGCGGAGGAACTGGCCCAGGAGGCGATGACAAGGGCTCTCGAACGCTGGGAGCGAGTGAGAGACATGTTGTCACCAGCCGGCTACGTGTACCGGACAGCGGTGAATCTGAATCGCAGTCGGCTCCGTCGGCTGGCACGCCCCCTTCGATGGTCCCGAGAGTCCGAGCGCTCATCGGACGCAGAGCCCGAGGTGATCGTTTCAGTGATTGGCGCTCTCATGACGCTCTCGCGTGGACAGCGGGAGGCAATCCTCCTCGTCGAGTGGCTGGGTCTCGACGCCCGAGAGGCGGGACAGATCCTCGGCATCTCGCCGTCGTCGGTACGCAGCCGCGTCCACCGAGCGAAGACGTCCCTCGCGGGAGGAGCGGCAGATACAGATGGCTGAGTTGAAGGAGCGTCTCGACAGGGAGCTCTCAGCGATCACTCCTTCGGCGGGAGCTCGAACGGCAGTGGATCGACGGTTGGACCGGCGGAGGCGTCGCCGACGGATCGCGCTGCCGTTCGCGACGGTGCTCATCACCGCTGCGATCGTGGGTGGCCTCGCATATGCCTTCAGGCCGGTACCGCCGCCCGGCCCAGCCGATGTCGCCTCGATCCCTCTGCCTGGCGAGCCCTTCCAGGCCATCGTGTACGGAGATGCGCTGTGGGCCCTCACCACCGACCCAGGGTGCGACGGCCCTGCGTGCCGAGGGTTCGTCGTGAAGGTGGACACGGTGCGCGGTGAGGTGACAGCCGAGGTCCCCGTGACATCTCCGACGGGCCTGACGGCGGGGGCAGGAAGCATCTGGCTGGCAAGCTTTACCGATGCGACGCTCCTCCGACTCGATCCCGAGACCGCCGATGTCGTCGCGACGATCCCACTCGTCCTTCCCGGAGAGGAACCGGGGAGCGACTGGAAATTCCTTCCCACGCATGTGGATGCGAACGAGGGCGGCGTGTGGGTCTCCACGGCGCGAGGAGCCGTCGCTCACATCGATCCCGCGTCGAACACAGTCGTCGACGTGGTCCCTCTGCCCCCCGAGAGCCTCGGAGGGGTCGCCATCGGTAGAGAAGGGATCTGGTTGGACAATGGCCTCGGTGGCGTGATCAAGGTCGATCCCGAGACGCATCAAGCCGAACAGGAAGGGAGCATCGACGACGAGGCCGGGCGCCGACTCTCAATGGGGACGCCGATAGCCCGAGGGGGATCTCTGTGGCTGGTCGGGAACTGGGCGCGGCCCGTCGAGGAGTTCGGCGAGGAGTTCTACGAGGCGACCGACCGACAGGCGCTCGTCAGGATCGAGGAATCGACGGGCGAGGTGTCCATGATCCTCGATCTCCCGAAGCAGCGGTGCTGCGCTCGGCTCCTAGATGACGGGGACGTGTGGCTCGTCGAAGGCGACGGCGCATCGCTCCGGCGGCTCGATCCCGTGAGCGGTCAGCTTGGCCCCAGGGTTGGCGTCCCGTTCGGCAGGCCGCTCGCTGTCTCCAGGACGAGCGTATGGGTAGCCGAAGGCATGAATCTTCGGGCCTTCGAGCTCCCACAAGGCGGGTCCATTCCTACTCCGAGTCCGAGCATCAGTGCGGTGTCCGGGAACGGCTCGATCTACTTCCGTTCGCAGATCCGCGCCGGAGTCCCGACCGATTGGGAGGCGGTCTCCTCCGACGGCACCGGGCGACACACCGTGTTTCCCGCATCCGGTCCGTTCGTACCGGATCACGTCGCCTTCTCGCCCGATAGCGAACGACTCGCCGTCAGCCTCGTAGGTCGTCTGGGAATCTGGCTCGCTGATCCCGATGGCAGCGATCTGACCCAGCTCACTGACGGTGCGAACGACGCCTGGCCAGTCTGGTCACCGGATGGGAAGAAGATCGCCTTCGCCGGGAGCAGCGCCTCCGAACCGTGCCCAGACGACGTCTTCTACTACGGCTGTCCGAGAGACCTCTACGTCGTCAACGCCGACGCGACGGGGCTACGCATGGTGGCGAGTGGCGCTCGGTCACCATCCTGGTCACCGGACGGCGAGCGGATCGTTTTCCAGACGAGTGGCGCCACAGGGGGAACTGCGATCGCGATCGTGAACGCCGACGGGACTGGACGGACTGTGCTCGCGAGCACGGGCCAGGGAAGCAACCTTGCTCCAGCCTGGTCCCCGGATGGAAGCACGATCGTCTACTCGTCGATCCGTCGCGAGGACTGGGGGATCTTCGCGATACCCGCGTCAGGAGGTCCGGAACGGGAGCTCGTGCCGACAGGTTCCTCGTTCGGATATGTGGACGATCCGACCTGGTCTCCGGACGGAAGCCGTATCGCCTTCGTCGCGGACTCCGGGATCGCCGTGATGCGCCCCGATGGATCGGGCATCACTCAACTGGTCGTCCAACAGGGCCGTTATCCGGCCGGTGCGATCGCTTGGCAGCCAGTGCCGTAGGTCGAAGCAGAGCGGCTACGGCCACGTAACGACA
>JAJNBA010000043.1 GCA_021155985.1 Actinomycetes bacterium | reverse complement strand
CGTGGAGTAGAGGATCTGGTTGCCCTGGGCTGCGACCGCTCGGAGCAGCCGATAGAGGTAGCGCTGCGCTTGGGGTGGGAGGAAGAGCTCGGGCTCCTCCATCAACACGATCAGGCCGGTGATCCCCGCCTCCCGCCACGACTCCAATCCCGCCACGAGCCCGTGCGCAGACGCGGTCGTCCCGACCTCCGAGGAGCCGTGAGCACCCGCGCGGTCGACCGCCGCACGGATGAGCTCCATCGCCGGGTCCGACGCCCCTCCGGGACCGGGAGGCGCGACGATCGTCCCATCGCGCAGACCCGCGGGGAGGAACAGGGCCGGGGGGCGGGCCGGTCCCTCCGAGGTGGAGGGGTCTGGGGGCGTGCCCGTCACCGAGATCGTCGATCCGTCGGCGAGCTCACCGACGATCCGGATCGACGTCGTCGACGGCTGATCGTCCTCGGGCACATCGTCCGCCTCGAGTGGGGCGGCCTTCGGATCCACGAGCGCCCAGATCGCGGTGAGCAGGTTCGACTTGCCCGCGCTCTGCTCGCCGACGATCGCCGAGATCGTCCCCGGCCGGAAGCTCGTGTCCTTCAGGGACCGGAACCCACGGACGTGGACGCCGGTCAGTCCGAAGCGAGGCACGGGCGGATGCTATCGGCCCGGGAGGCGAAGGCTCACGAGCCGGCACGTGTGCGGAAGCCGCACGACGGACACCGCACGCCGGCCGGTGTGAGCGACGTACCGCAGTAGGCGCAGGCGTTCGGTCCCGCGGTCGGGTCGGACGGCGTCCGTCTCCGACGCCGCCACCGTGACAGCCCTAGCATCCCGAGGACCAACCCGACCGTCAGGAGGATCTCGTCCCACCCTCCCTGATGCGCGAGCAGCACCCTCATCCGGAGAGGATCAACAGCCCGCTGGCGGTGAACAGCACCATCACCGCGAGCAAAGCGTACTGCGTCCGCACCGCGTCCCCGCGCTCGTACAGGGCGATCGCGCGATCGTGGGCGAGCACGACGCCGCCGACGTGCCCGATCACGATCGCCGCGACCTGGACGTACCAGATCGCCGTCGGTGACAGCAGCGCGAGGTTGATGACCCAATCGCTCGTCCCGAACAGATCCCAGCCGAGACCGAAGGGATCCGACAGGTGGAGGAGTCCCAGCTGCCCCTCGAGGACGAGGAACGAGAAGTAGTGGGCGACCACGTAGGCGAGCACGATGGGCACGAGCGAAGGAGAGAACCGGACCGCGAAGGGACGCCACGCACCCTCGACCACGCCGGCGGCCATCCGCATCGCCACCACGTAGGCGAGGGTCACGATCCCGATCACGGCGAGGAGCCCCGCCGTGGACGCCGCGGTGCGGGCGAGTGCGGTGAGCTCGGCGGTGGCATCGGTCCACAGGCGCGATCGGGAGAAGCCGTCGAACGTCGTCGATCCGAGCGCGACCATGATCACGGGCAGGAGGCCCGGCCGGGGGGAGACCTGCGCGAGACCGGCGAGGAACGGACGTGCGACGACGTACCCGTTCGGGTCACGGGTGAGCGGCGCCATCGCCGCGATCAGTCCGAAGTAGACGCCGAAGGCCTCCCCGTTCTCGAGCCACGCCCGACGCCCGTAGCGCTGCATCCCCGCCATCTGGATCAGCGTGTAGAGCATGATCAGGATCCCGAGATGGCCCGGGAAGGACCCGAACGGGTCCACGAGCTCGACCCACACGAATCCGAACAACAGGATCGCCGCAGGCCATCGGCCCCACGAGGACGGGTACGGACGACCGGACGATCCCTGCTCGTCGTCGAACCCGACGAGACGGCCGATCGTGTCGAAGGGGGACAGTGTGGCCCACAGGTTGCCGAGCAGCGCGTGGGCGATGGCGAGCCCCACCCAGAACCACGCGTAGATGACGATCGGGCCGATCGTCTCGAGAGGGCCCGCACGCCGGGCCGACGCCATCGCCACGACGAGGAAGACCACCAACATCGCGATGCGGATCGCCCACTCGAGCGCTCGGTTGGTCAGGACCGACTGGATCCACGACTGCCTGGCACGAGGCAGGGGACGGCTCTCGAACCGGGGCTCCGTCCACAGCGCCGAGAGCGCGACGAACGAGATGATCAGCGCCGCCGCGGCACCGAAGACGACGAGCCAGAGCGGAACGCCGAGATCGCGCCGACCGGCCAGCGGCCCGTGCGCGAACGCGGGGACGGCGGTGGCGAGGACCGTCGCCACGAGCGCGGCGAGGATCGTGCCCCGCCTGATCAGGGAACGATCTCCAGCTCGAACAGCGGCTCGCCGGCGCCCTCCAGCTCCACCTCGTACCGGCCGGCCGCGTTCGCGACGAAGTCGATCCGGGCCGCCTCCTGCGGCGTCACGTCGGCCGACAGGTCGTAGCCGTGGACGTGGACCTCGTCCGAGACGTCGGCGTGCACGAGAAGCCGGATCCGCTCGCCCTGGGGCACCGTGAAGGACGTCGGTCCCTGCACCTCCCCGTTGCGATACGTCACCTCGATGAACGTCCGCTCCGGTGCCTGGCTCCCGGAGGGCGTGGGCGACACGCCGTCGCTCGGGGAGGAGGTCTCGGTGACGCTCGGGCTCGACCGGGTGGGTGTCGCGCCTTCACTTCCGTCGTCGGGCCGGAGGAGGACGAACAAGACCACCAGCACCACGACCGACGCCGCGAGGATCGCCCACCGCGCCCACGGCATCATGGCTCGAGGCTATCGCAGGTCGATCCGAAGAAGGCTTCGGGCGCTCGGCCTCAGGTAGGCTGTCCGCGATCGAGGAGCGGAGGCACGAGGTTGGACGTCATCGTGGACATCCTGAAGTTCGGGCTCATCTTCGGGGTGCTCGGCACGGCGCCGATCGTCACGTGGCTCGCGCTCTCGTGGCTGTTCACCGACCGGCGACGGACGTCGCCTCCGTCGGACGAGCGCTGACCGGCTCCACCGGATCGCCCACCCGCACGCGGCCGGGCTCGACCACCTCCGCGTACATCCCGAACGGCAACCCCCGGCGCCCCTCGATCCGCGGCCGGGTGCGCGCGATCAGGTTCAGCGTCGAGAAGTCCTTGTCCCCGGTGTCGGGGCCGAGCGTGGTCACGATGCAGCGGGGGATCTGTCCTCGAACGCGGATCGTGGCCTCGCCGACGCGCACCAGATCGCCGTCCCAGGAGTCCTCTTCGTACGGGTCGCATCCGTCGATCTCGAGCTGGATCCGGAACCGACGTGCATCGAGGTCCGGGCGGTCGCCGTGCGTACCGATGGCGCGGACGCTCGCCGAGGACACGATCGTCAGGGGATGCACGTCCTGTCCGTCGCCGTCCCGCTGCACGCGGACGAGCCGGACGGATCGGCCGAGGGCGGACGAGAACGCCTCGGAGAACCCGTCGGTGACGAGGCGACCCTCCACGGGGCGCCCGAAGAAGTCGGTCGTGACCGTGGCGCCCAGCCCGTCGACCGTCCCTTCCACCACGGAGCCGTCCGGGAACGTGCAGCGGAGCCGCTCGGTCGAGGGGTCGTAGTCGGGCACGATGCGCAGGAGGCTCCCCAGGTCGGAGGCGTCGAACAGCGCGCCCGCATCGTCGATCAGGTAGAACCGGCGGTCCGTGGGGATGCCACCCGCGGTGAGGTCCGCCTCGCGAGGATGCGAAAGACGTAGGGCTTTCACGGGGGTCACGGACAGACGGACGAGGGTTCGCACGGTCGGAGAACCGTAGCCGAAAGGCGGGTTGGTCGGCGAGCATGCAGTGACGTAGCATCACCCGTACGAGGGACGGGGGCCGCTGCGGCGGACACCGAAAGGCTGAACGGATGGGCGGATACCAGGAAGAGGTCCTCA
The DNA here is from genome assembly GCA_021155985.1 of Actinomycetes bacterium. GTDB lineage: Bacteria > Actinomycetota > UBA4738 > UBA4738 > HRBIN12 > JAJNBA01. The sequence goes on along the minus strand of JAJNBA010000043.1, from coordinate 13,724 downwards.
TCAACATCCTCGACCTCCAGGCGGAGCTCCGCGGCGACGAACCGGAGCAGCAGGCCGACGCCGACCGGCAGGACGCTCCCGAGGCGTCGGCGGACGCCGAGCCCGCCGCTCAGGACGAGACCCTCGCCGTCACGGATGGAGGTCTCACGGTCTCGGTCCCCGGCCCCACCGACGAGACGGCCATGCACGACCGGGTCGCCGTCCTGAACGACCGTCTCGCCAAGCTCGAGTCCCACCTCGCGGGTGTGACGGAGCGCATCGAACGGATCGGGCCCGCTCCTGACCTGCACGCGACCGGCTCGCCCGACACCGACGGCGACGCGGGTTCGGGGTCGTTCCTCGACCTGCAGAGGATCGTCGCGGATCGCCTCGACTCGCGCTGAGATCCGGCCCGCCGGGTCCACGCAGGTCGTGACGGAACCCCGTGATAGCTTCGGGCGCATGGCCATCCAGCTTCCCGTCGCACTCGAACCGCTCGCCTTCCTGCTCGGCGCGTGGCGCGGCGACGGGGAAGGCATCTACCCAGGGGTGGCGCCGTTCCGCTACACGGAGGAGCTCTCGTTCGAGCACGTCGGGGACGAGTTCCTGCTGGTGACCGAGTCGAGCTGGACGCCGGGGGGAGCGCCCCTGCACTTCGAGCGAGGCACGCTCCGCCCGCTGGGCGACGGCGGCGTGGACCTCACGCTCGCACATCCGATCGGGGTGGCCGAGGTCGCCGAGGGGACCGTCGAGGGGACGACCGTGAGCCTGGCGTCGACCGCGATCGTCCGCACCGCCACCGGCTCACCCGTGACCGAGATCGCCCGGCGGTACCGCCGGGAAGGTGAGCGACTCTCCTACGAGTTGGACATGGCGATGGACGGCGTCGCACGCACCTTCCATGTCCGCGCCACCCTCGGGAGAGCCTGACGGTGGCCGTCGGCTCCCGGGATCTCTCTCGGGTCTGGCTCGCGACGTCGATCCTGGGCCTCGCGACCGGTGGCGTCCTCACCTGGATGGGCCTGCCCGACGCCGCGAACGTCGCGTGGGCGGTCACCACCGCCGTCGCCCTCGTGTCGCTGCTCCGCGACGTGGTGATCGGACTGCTGCGACGCCAGCCGGGCGTCGACGTGATCGCGCTGCTCGCGATGGGAGGCTCGCTCGCCCTCGAGGAGTACCTCGCCGGTGCGGTGATCGCCCTGATGCTTGCCTCCGGCGAGGCGCTCGAGGCCTTCGCGGACCGGCGGGCGCACCGCGAGCTGTCGGCGTTGCTCGATCGCGCGCCACGAACGGTGTCGCGGTACGAGGGGAACGGTCTCGTCGAGCGACCGGTCGGGGCGGTGCGGCGCGGCGATCGCTTGCTGGTCAAACCGGGCGCGGTGATCCCGGTCGACGGGATCGCCTCGACCCACGCCGTCCTGGACGAGTCCGCCCTCACGGGGGAGTCGCGCCCGGTCGAACGCGCCGACGGGGATCCGATCCGGTCCGGCGCGGTGAACGCCGGCGGCGCGTTCGACCTCCTGGCGACGACGACCGCCGAGGGGAGCACGTACGCCGGGATCGTGCGGCTCGTGCGGGAGGCCGAGCGCCAGAAGGCACCGTTCGTCCGGCTCGCCGATCGGTACGCCGCGGTCTTCGTGCCGATCACGCTCGTCGTCGCCGGCGTGGCGTGGGCGGCGGGCGATGCGACCCGCGCCCTGTCGGTCCTCGTCGTGGCCACCCCGTGCCCACTGCTGCTGGCGGTGCCGATCTCGATCGTGTCCGGGATCTCCCGGGCCGCGCATCGGGGGATCATCGTGAAGGGAGGCGGCGTGCTCGAGACGCTCGCGCGGGCGAAGGTCCTCGTCTTGGACAAGACCGGGACGCTCACGTCCGGCGTCCCGGAGGTGAGCGACATCGAGACGTTCCCGGTGGGGGACGGGTTCGGTCTGGACGGGGTGCTGCGCCTCGCCGCGTCGCTCGACCAGGTTTCGCCGCACGTGCTGGCCGCGGCGCTCGTGCGAGCCGCCCGGGTCCGTGGTCTGGAGCTATCGTTCCCGACCGACGTCCGGGAGCGCCACGGATCAGGGATCGAGGGCACGGTCGACGGACACCGCGTGGCGCTCGGGAAGTCGAGCTACGTGTCGGAGGGTGCGCCGATGCCGGCGCGCGCGCGCGAGGTGCGCAGGCGATCGATGCTGGACGGCTCCTCGTGCGTCTTCGTGGCGATCGACGGAACGGTCGCGGGCGCCCTGATCATCGACGACCCGATCCGGCCGGACGCGCCCCGCGTGATCCGAGCGCTCCGCCGTGCCGGGATCGAACGCGTGATCATGGTCACCGGCGACCATCCCGACGTGGCCGAGTCCGTCGGCGCGGCGCTCGGCGTCGACCGGATCTTGTCCGAGCGCGATCCCTCGGAGAAGGTCGAGGCCCTGGAGGCGGAGCGCGAGGCCGGCGTCGTCGTGATGGTCGGGGACGGGCTGAACGACGCGCCGGCCCTCGCGGCCGCCGATGTCGGCGTCGCGATGGGCGCGCGGGGCGCGACCGCCTCCTCGGAGGCGGCCGACGCCGTGCTCGTCGCGGATCGGCTCGACGGACTCGTGGACGCGATCGCCATCGCCCGCCGATCCCGCGCGATCGCGATCCAGTCCGTCGTCATGGGCATGGGGCTCGCGTTCGCGTTCATGATCGGCGGCGCGTTCGGTCTGTTCCGGCCGGCGGTCGGGGCGCTGATCCAGGAGCTGATCGACGTGGCGGCGATCCTCAACGCGCTGCGCGCGCTCAGCGGCGGCGGCCGACCGGCGGTCGGTCGAGAGACCACCGACGTGGCCGAGCGGTTCCGCGCCGAGCACCGTGAGTTCGCCCCGGAGCTCGCGCGGGTCCGGTCCGTGGCCGACCGGCTCGGAGAGCTGGCTCCCGGGGACGTCCGCCGCGAGCTCGAAGCCGTTCGCCGGTTCGTCGTGGAACGACTGCCGCAGCACGAGGAGGAGGAGGAAGCCGCCGTCTATCCGGTGGTCGCGCGTCTCCTCGGTGGCGAGGACCCGATGAGCTCGATGGCGCGGGCGCATCTGGAGATCTCGCATCTGGCGCGGGTGTTCCGGCAGCTCCTGGACGAGCTTCCCGAAGACGGCCCGACGCCGGACGATCTCGTCGACCTCCGCCGGGTGCTCTACGGGCTCTACGCCATCCTCCGGCTGCATTTCGCCCAGGAGGACGAGGCCTACGCCTGGCTGTCCTCCGGTGAGGAGTCCGTCCCGGTCGGCTGAGGATCCTCTGGGAGCACGAGCAGATCCTCCGGCCTCGGCTCGAACGCGAGCAGGACCCGAAAGGAAGCGCCGCCGCCGCTCCGTTCCTGCACCCACGCCCGGCCGTCGTGCAGCTCGGCGAACTTCGCCACCAGCGCCAGGCCCACCCCCGCCCCGCCGGGTCTGGGGCTCGGCCCCTGCACGAACGGGTCGAAGATCCGGTCGCGGTCCTCCGGCGCGAGCCCCGGCCCGTCGTCCTCGACGACGATGAGGGCCCCTTCGTCGGTGCGCTCCACCCGGATCCAGATCCGGGCATCCCCGGGCGTGTGCTTCACCGCGTTGGCGAGCAGGTTCTCGACGATCCGTTCGACCATCGTCGGGTCCGCCTGGACGTGCACCGGGCCGGTGTCGAGCTGCAGCCGGCGCTCGGTCACGGCCTCGGTCCGCGTCACGAGCTGGCGAACGAGCGCCCCCAGGTCGACGGGTCGCAGCCGGGCCGTGAGCCCCTTCCGCTGGAGGCGATCGAGGTCCAGCAGGTCCGTGACGATCCGATCGAGCCGACGGGAGTTCTGCACGATCCGGGAGGAGAGGTCGCGGACATCCTCGGGGGACATGTCGTCCGCCTTGTTCTCGAGGGTGATCGCGAGGCCCAGGATCGCGGCCAGCGGCGTCCGGATGTCGTGCGAGACGGCCTGCATCGCGATCGTCTTCGCCTCGTCGGCGGCGGCCAGGCGCAGGCTCTGCTCCCGCTCGCTGGCGAGCTCGTGGCGGAGCTCGTGGACCCGGCGGCGGTCCGTGACGTCGACGAGCACCCCCAGCCAGTAGCGCGGTACACCCTCGCCGTCCGTGATCAGCCGGGAGCGATCGTGGAGCCAGACCGTGCGCCCATCCTTCGTGAGGACGCGGTACTCGATGCCTCCCGCGAACCCCCCCGACCGTTCGGCGGCGTCGAGCCGGTCCGCGTCCTCGGGGTGCACGAGCTTCGTCCACAGATCTGGGTCGGCGTACCACTCCTCCGGCGAATAGCCGAGGATCGTCGTGGTCTGCTCACTGATCGATAGCGTCTTCTGGGGACCGTCGATCGCGTCGAGGTAGGTGATCGCGGGGATCTGCTCTTCGAGTGCCCGGAACCGCTCCTCCGCCTCCACCCACCGCGATGCGGCCTCGCGCGTGCGCCCTTCGCTCACGTCGCGGAGCGCCTCGACCCGTTCGACTTCCATCCGGCGCCGTTCCGTGACGTCGACGATCAGCCCTCGCAGGCGCTGGCGCGGGAGGACGGAGGCGGGCATCAGCTGCCCGATGTGCCACAGCCACGTCTCGTCGCCGTCCCCGGTCTGGAAGCGGTACTCCACGTCGAGCCGCTGGCCCTCGGCTGCCTTCGTCCACGCTTCCACGACCCGATCGCGGTCCTCGGGGTGGACGTGGCCGAGCCACGAGACCGGGTCGTCGATCCAGGCGCGCGGCGGGTATCCGAGCAGACCCTCGACCGTGTCGGAGACGGAGGTGAACCGGCCGGGCTCGACCGTCGCCTCCCAGACGATCGTGTCGGCGCCCCCGAGCACGTCCAGGACGCGCCGGAGCCCACCTCCTGCGGGGAGCAGTCGTGGCGACATCCCGGCTAGTCTGCGAGATGGCCCCGGCGTTGCCAATGGGCCGAACGGCGCTTCACGCGGCTCGGGTTCCCCCGTCCGCCCGTGGATCGCTCCCCACGAGGAATGCCCCCCGATCCGCACGGAGGAGCATCGCGTGGCCGACGGCCCGATCCAGGTCGTCGAGGGCCCGGACCTGGAAGCCGGAAGCGGCGAGCGCGGCGCGGACGGGCGCGGGCACGGCGCCTTCCACCTCGATCCAGGGATCTCCGCGGAGCGGCGACATCCCGCCGACGAGCCATCTCGGCGCGGCCACGGCCTCGGAGGGATCGAGGCCGAGGTCGAACGCGCGGACCAACGTCATCAGGTCGATCTGCGGCTGGCCGTGGCCGCCCCGCGTCCCGGCCAGCGCCGCGAGGACGCCGTCTCGGTGGACGGCCACCGGCATCAGCGTGTGGGCCGGCCGCTTCCCGGGCGCGAGCTCGTTCGGGTGCCCCGGCTCGAGCGAGAAGCAAGCGCCCCGGTCGTGCGGGATGATCCCGGTCGAGGGCTCGAGGATCCCGGCGCCGAAGCCGCTGAAGAGACTCTGGATCAACGACACACCCCACCCGTCGGCGTCGGCCGTGACGAGCGCGATCGTGTCGCCCGGCACGCGCGGCGGGACGGGGGCGGAGGCCGGATGTCCGTCGAGGCCGCCACGCACGATGTCGCACAGGGCAGCGATGTGCCCATCGTCCAGCAGGCCGGACACGTGGATCGTCATCGCCCCGGGGTCGGCGAGGTGACGGTCGCGATCGGAGGAGGCCGCCATGAGGATCCGGGCGAGGGTCGCGGCATCCACGCCGATCGGGTCGGGGTCGATGCCGAGACGCTCGACCGCGGCCAGTGCCTCGAGGAGTACGAAGCCCTGCGAGGGCGGTGGTGTCACCGAGACGTCGAGGTCCCGGTAGCGCCCCCGGAGCGGCGGTAGGAGTTCCGCGGCGTGCGGGACGAGGTCGTCGGTGGAGATGGGCGCGCCGAGGGCGCGCAGCCCGGCCACGAAGCGTTCGGCGAGATCCCCCGCGGAGAGCGCGTCGGCGCCCCCGTCCGCGATCGCCGTGAGCGTGCGCGCCAGGGCTGGCTGCCGGAGGAGGGCGCCCTCCGACGGAACCCCGTCGGCGTAGAAGACCTCCGCGAACCCGGGATCCGAGCGAAGCTCGTGTACGCGCCTCGCGATGCTCCACGCGAGATCGTGGGAGATGGGAGCTCCCTCGGCGGCATCGATCGCGGCGCCGAACGCCTCCGCCCACGGCCGGACGGCGCCCTGGCGGTGGACGGCTTCCCATCCCCGGACGGCGCCTGGCACCGTGATCGTGGCCGGGCCGGCCTGGGGCATGGTGGTTCCGTGCGCCCCGCGCAGACCTTCGGCGTCGGCGCCGGCGGGTGCCCGGCCGGAGGAATCGATCGCCACGAGCTTCCCGTCGGGGTTCTGCACGAGGGCGAAGAGGTCGCCGCCCACCCCGCACATGTGCGGTGAGACGACCGCGAGCGTCACGGCCGCGTGCAACGCGGCGTCGACGGCATTGCCCCCGCTCGTGAATGCCGCCTCCGCCGCCTCCGCGGCCCGCGGATGCGGGGTGGCGCCGGCCCCTCGCACGCCGCGCGCGGCGCACGACCCTCCGTCGGCCGCGGGCGGCTTCATCCGCGCAGGGTCAGCCCGCGATAGCCGTCGGCGAATCCCGCTGTGCGGAGATCCGCCGCGGCGGGGTGCGCGGAGGCCTCCTCGCCGTCGATCCGGCCGAGTTGTATCCGCTTGAGCCGGCCGTCCTTCACCAGCGAGGCGAGCGCGTCGACCCATGCCGCCGGGTCGGTGCCGAACGTGACGAGACTCCGGCCTCCGCGCTCCAGGTAGGCGGCCGGTGCGCCCTCCGCGAGAACGACGTAGGCGCCCGCCTGCCGCGCCGGACGCCCCTCGCTCGGGGGCCACGGGAGCGCGGCTCCGTAGGGCTGTGCGGGGTCGGCGGCGGCGAGGACGAGCGTGCCGCCGACCTCGTCGGGGTCTGCCTCCCCGCCCGACGGGCGGAACGCGCGGAGTCGGTCGACGGCGCCGGGGTGCGCGAACTGCGCCGCGCCGAGCCCTGCCACGAAGTACCCGCGCCGTACGTGCCCGGCCTCCTCCATCGCCTTGAAGACCGGATAGATGCCGACGAAGCCACCGGGGAGGCCCTCGGCCAGGACCGCCTCGCGGGTGACGACGCCGTGGCGATCAAGGAGCTGACCGGCGAGCGCGTGGGCGCGCTCGGTGGTGGCCGGCGCCGGCTCCCGCAGCCCGGCGACGAGCGACCACCGGCCGGCGCCGGCCGGGGGACCCGTGCGCCGGAGCGCGCCGGGTCGAGGCCGACGCCCGGGTCCCTTCGTCCGGATCTTCGCCGAGGCGCCCCGCACGAAGGCGCGGAGGGGCGCGAGGGTGTCGTTCGTGACCTCGCCGGCCCAGACGAGGTCCCAGAGAGCGCCGACCAGCACCCGCTCGTCCGCCGTGCCGGCGGCGGTGACGAGGTCCGCCCAGAAGGAGGCCCCCCGTTCCGAGAGATGCGCGCGGATGGCGACGTGCAGCTCGCCGTCCGGCGGTTCGGTGGACGCGGCAGGGAGCAGCGTGGGCGCATCGGAGCGGAACACGAGCGTGACCCGGCCGTCGTCGGTTCCGAGCGGTCCGGCGCCGACCCAGGCCACGTCGCCGCTCGCCACGAGCGCGTCGAGATCGGCGGCACGATAGCCGCGAACACGGCCCGGCAGGATGTCGGTCTCGAGGATCGACGCGGGCACGGACGTGCCCTGGAGCCTCGCGATCGCGTCGGCGAGCGCGTCAACGTCCCCCCTCGGGCGGTCGGCCCCTTGCCATGCGGGCAGGAACCGGCCGAGCGCGGCCGCGTCGACCGGCTCGACCTCACGCCGGAGCAGGGCGAGCGAACGCCGACGGAGGCGACGGAGGACGTCGGGATCGCACCACTCCCGGCCGGAGCCGCCCGGACGGAACTCGCCGCGAACGATCGCGTCGGAAGCTTCGAGCGCGGCGATCGCCTCCTGCACCCGCTCGATGGACGCGCCGAGCCGAGCGGCGACCTCCGCGGCGATGAAGGGTCCGTGGGTCCGGGCGTAGCGACGGACGAGTCCTTCGAGCGGCCGGTCGGTCTCGCCCGTGAAGGTGCCCGGCAATCCGATCGGGAGGGAGATCCCCAGTGCGTCGCGGAGCCGGGCGGCGTCCTCGACCGCGGCGAGGCGTTCGTCCCCGGCGATCCTGATCCGGATCGCCCGCCCATCGGCCAGCAGCCGCTCGACGAACGCCGAAGCGTCGCCGCTCTCGACGCGGGCACGGATCTCGTCCTGGGTGAGGTCACCGAGCGTGCGGAGGAGGTCATGCAGATGATCGGGGGACCGGGCGCGCCTGCCCTCGCCCAGGCGCTGCAGCTCCGCCTCGACCTCGTCGAGGGCGCGAGGGTCGAGCAGCTCACGCAGCTCCTCCGACCCGAGGAGCTCGCGGAGCAGGTCGCGGTCGAGGGTCAATGCGGCGGCGCGTCGCTCCGCGAGCGGGGCGTCGCCTTCGTACATGTAGACGCCCACCCACCGGAAGAGCAGCGACTGCGCGAAGGGCGAGGCGTGCTCGGTGTCGACCGCGACGAGCCTCGTGCGCCGGGACCGGAGGTCCGCCATGACCTCGCGGAGCGCGGGGACGTCGAACACGTCGCGGAGGCATTCCCGCGTCGCCTCCAACAGGATCGGGAAGTCCGGGAACTTCGACGCTTCCGCGAGGAGGTCCGCCGATCGCTGCCGTTGCTGCCAGAGCGGCGTCCGCTGTCCGGGCCGGCGGCGCGGCAGCAGGAGCGCCCGAGCAGCTGCCTCCCGGAACACGCTCGCGAACATCGCCGTCTGGGGGACGGCCTGGACGACGGCCTGTTCGATCCCGTCGGGATCGAACAGGAGCTCCTCGGCGGGGATCCGATCGACCGCCTCGGGCAGCCGGACGACGATGCCGTCGTCGCTCCAGAGCACCTGGGCGCCCGGGCCGAACCGATCCAGCATCCGGGCCTCGATCGCCATCGCCCACGGCGCGTGCACGCGCGAGCCGAACGGGGACAGCACGCACATCCGCCAGTCGCCCACCTCGTCGCGGAACCGCTCGACCACGACGGTGCGGTCGTCCGGGATCGCGCCGGTCGCCTCCATCTGCTCCTCGAGGTAGGACACGAGGTTCGCCGCCGCGAGCTCGTCCAGGCCCACATCACGGCGGAGTCGCTCCAACGCGGCGTCGCGTCGCGAGCCGCGGAGCGTGCGGGTGAACGCGCCCACCGCGCGGCCCAGCTCGATCGGGCGGCCGGGCTTGTCCCCGTGCCAGAACGGCATCCGCCCCTGCTCCCCGGGCGCCGGTGTGACGATCACCCGGTCGCGCGTGATGTCCTCGATGCGCCAGGCGGACGCCCCGAGCACGATCACGTCGCCCCGACGGCTCTCGTACACCATCTCCTCATCGAGCTCGCCGACCCGAGGGCCGTCGATCAGGAAGACCGCGAACAGGCCGCGATCGGGGATCGTGCCGCCCGACGTGATCGCGATCCGGCCGGCGCCGTCACGGGCTCTGACGGTGCCGGCGGCCCGGTCCCAGACGACCCGAGGTCGCAGCTCCGCGAACCCGTCGCTCGGGTAGCGCCCGGCGAGCATGTCCAGCACCGCCAGGTACACGTCCGTGGACAGCTCGGCGAACGGGGCGGCGCGGCGGATCGTGTCGAGGAGCTCGTCGACGCCCCGCTCCTCGACGGCACACATCGCGACGATCTGCTGCGCCAGCACGTCGAGCGGGTTCCTCAGGTACCGCGTGTGCTCGATCTCGCCGGCGAGCATCCGCTCGGCCACGACGGAGGCTTCCAGGAGATCCCCCCGGAACTTGGGGAAGATGCGCCCACGCGAAGGCTCTCCCACCTGGTGGCCGGCGCGGCCGATCCGCTGCAGCCCGCTCGCGACCGACCCGGGCGACTCCACCTGGATCACGAGATCGACGGCGCCCATGTCGATGCCGAGCTCGAGGGAAGAGGTGGCGACGATCGCTCGCAGCCGGCCCTCCTTCAAGGCGTCCTCGACCTCCAGGCGTTGCTCGCGTGCGAGCGAGCCGTGGTGGGCGCGCACGAGATCCTCCTCGGCGAGCTCGTTCAGGCTCGCCGCGAGGCGCTCGGCCAGCCGTCGCGCGTTCGTGAACACGATGGTGGAGCGATGCGCGCGGATCAGCTCCAGCAACGCGGGATGGATCGACGGCCAGATCGAGCGTCCCGGTTGAGGACCACCGAGACCCTCGTCCTGAGGCCCCGGCGCCCGTGCGTCCAGCGCGATGCCGCCGCCCATGTCCTCCACGGGCACCACGACCTGGAGCTCCATCGGCTTGCGATGCCCGGCGTCCACGATCGTCACCGGCCGCTCGTCGCCGTCGATCGAGCCCCCGAGGAACCGCGCGATCTCCTCGAGCGGCCGTTGCGTGGCGGACAGCCCGATCCGTTGCGGGGACACGTCGCAGAGCTCCTCGAGCCGCTCCAGGGAGAGGGCGAGATGGGAGCCGCGCTTGGAGGCGGCCATCGCGTGGATCTCGTCGACGATAACGGTCCGCACGTTCCGGAGCGTCTCGCGCGCGGACGACGTGAGCATCAGGTAGAGCGACTCCGGCGTGGTGATCAAGACGTCGGGGGGACGCCGGATCAGGCGCTGGCGATCTCGTGCCGGGGTGTCGCCGCTACGGATCGCGACCGTCGGCGCGTGGGCGAGCGGCGTTCCGAGCCGGTCGGCCGCGTGCTGGATCCCGGCGAGCGGAGCGCGGAGGTTCTTCTCGATGTCGACCGCGAGCGCTCGCAGCGGCGACACGTACAGGACGCGTGTCCGCGCGGCGGGATCGTCGGGCGGCGGCTCGGAGGAGAGCCGGTCGATCGCCCACAGGAACGCGGCGAGGGTCTTCCCCGACCCGGTGGGGGCGAGGATCAGCGCATGGTCGCCGGCGGCGATCGCCTTCCATCCGTCGCGCTGGGCGCGCGTGGGCGCCTCGAACGAGGTCCGGAACCAATCGCGGACGGCGGGAGAGAAGACCTCGAGGCCCACGTGCCACAACCTACCGGGTGTTCCCGACACTCGGGAGGGCGCCGGTAGGATGCCCGCGCATGCCTGCCCGTCGTCTCCCGTCTGTCCGGCACCTCCTCATCCCGATCGGCATCACCGGCCTCGGCATCACCGGCCTGGGCATCGTTGGCCCGTCGCCTGCGGTCGCCCTCGCGCAGGAGACCCCGGCGCCGGGGGTCGCCGCGCCAGAGATCGCGGCGGAGGATCAGATCGTGTTCCGAGGGACGGTCACCGTGCCGCAGGGAGAGCGGGTGGGCGAGGTGGTCGTCTTCTCGGGCCGGGTGGAGGTGCACGGCGTGGTGACCGGCGACGTGGTGGTCCTCGATGGACCGGTCACGGTGACGGGCCAGGTGAACGGGTCGGTGATCGCCGCCGACGGGGTGATCCGCCTCGCGGAGAGCGCGCGCGTCGGCGGCGACGTCCTGGCCGGCGAGCCGGTCCAGATCCGGCCGGGCGCGAAGGTCGCGGGGGACACGCGGGGCGAGTTCCGGTTCTCGTTGGAGGCACCCCTCGCCGTGCTCGGGGAGCTCCTGGGGCCCGTCGCGATCTCGATCTCGGTGCTGATCCTGGGCCTCGTCGTGGTGCTGCTCGCGCCGCGCGGCGCCGACGCGGTCGCGGACGCGCTCGGCGCGGCACCGCTCGCCTCGCTGGGATGGGGGATCCTCGTGATCCTCAGCATCCCCGTGACGGCCGTGGCACTCGTGGTCTCCGTGCTCGGCGTGCCGCTCGGCCTCGCGCTGTTCCTGTCCCTCGGTCTCTGGTGGTTGGTCGGGCTCACCTGGGCGGCCTGGTGCGCGGGCCGCGCCCTCGTCCACGCCCCGCGGGGCCGCGTCCAGGCGTTCCTCGCTGGCTGGGCGATCCTCGCCGCCCTCGGTCTGGTGCCCGTCCTGAACGCGGCGGCCTGGCTGCTCGCGTCGATCCTGGGCGTGGGGGCGATGCTGGTGGCCGCGTGGAGAGCTCGGGAGGGCCGCCGACGCGACGGGCGTCACCGACTGGGTGGACCGCGGCCGCGTTCGGAGGACGAGGTCGAAGCCGGGATCGCGTGAGGGTGGGGCTCAGTTCGCCGAGCCGGGAGCGGCCTCTACACCCACGATCATCGCCGCGGCTTCCTCGCCGGATGCGCCGCCCCGGCGAAGCACGACCGCCACGAGTGCAAGGGCGAACAGGGTCAGCAACAGCACGAGTGTGGACATCGCTGCGATCGACGGGCGGAGCACACTGCGGACGGAGCTCAACACGAACACCGGCCACGGCGAGGCGTCGGCCGTCGAGACGAACGACGAGATGATCGTGTTGTCGAGGCTCAAGCTGAAGGCGAGCAGCGCGCCCGCCAAGACGGCCGGCATCATCAACGGGAGTGTGATCTGCCGGAACGTCTGTGCCGGCGTCGCATAGAGGTCGGCGGACGCTTCCTCGAGCGACTCGTCGAGTCCCGCGAGCCGCGCGCGAACGATCAGCGTGACGACGGCGGATGCGAAGAGCGCGTGTCCGATGAACAGCCGGATCAGCCCGAAGTTGAGGAAGAATCCCGGGGCGAACGGCCCGCCGACCCATTCGCCGAGACGCACGTACCAGATCAGCAACGAGATGGCGTCGACGATCTCGGGTGTTACCAGGACCAGGAACACGAAGGCCAAGAATGCGAACGTCCATTTGCCCGGTCTGCGAGCGAGCGCGATCCCCGCCAGGGAGCCGACGATCGTCGCGATCACCGCCGCGCCGGTGGCGGCGCGGAGCGAGGTGAAGATGGCGTTCCGGATCGTCGGGTTGGCCATCGCGTCCGTGTAGGGCCGGAGACCGAACTCGTTCCAGACGACCAGTGCCCGGCCGTCGTTGAAGGAGTAGATCACGATGATCGCGATCGGCAGGAACAGGAACACGAACACGACGACCCCCCACACCGTGAGAAGCCCGTTCGTGACGTCGCGCCTGTGACGGATCGTGCCGGTGATCGTGGTCGCGCTCATGCGGGCCCGGGCTCCGCGAGGAGGTCCACCCGCCGCGCGCGCCGGATGAGCGCGCGCGCTACCAAACCGATCGCGGCGAACACCGCCACCGAGCCGAGGATCATCAAGATCAGGATCACCGCCATCGCGGATCCGAGTGCCCAGTTCTGGGCCGTGTGGAATTGGCTCGCCACCAGCGCGCCCACCATGTTGCCCTTGGCCCCGCCGAGCACCTGGGCGGTGATGTAATCACCGGTGAGCGGGATGAACACCAGGAGCAGCCCCGCCACTACCCCTGGCATGGCCAGGGGGAGGGTCACCTGCCGGAAGGTTCTCCATCGGTTGGCTCCGAGGTCCTTCGACGCCTCTCTGAGCGCGGGGTCCAGCCGATCCAGCGCGACGAAGAGCGGGAAGATCATCAGCGGCAGGTAGTTGTAGACGACACCGAGCTGGACAGCCTCCCTCGTGTCCAGCACGTCGAGCGGTCCGCCGATCAGTGCGAGGTCCTGCATGATCCCCGACAGCGGGCCCTGCGACTGGAGCAGGATCAGCCAGCCGATCGTACGGACGAGGAAGTTCGTCCAGAACGGCACGATCGTGAGCCCGAGGAGCAGCCCCCGCCATCGGGGCGGGACCTTCACCGCGAGCCAGTACGCGAAGGGGAACCCGATCAGGAGGCACAGGATGGTGCCGACGATCGAGATCTGGAGCGTGCCGCTGAATACGCTCCGGAACGTGTCGGAGAAGGACTCGGTGTATCGTTCGAAGGAGAGCCGGTCGGTCGCGACCGTGTTGAAGATATCCGGCTTGTACCCGAACGAGTACCAGACGATCAGCAAGACGGGGATCGCGAAGAA
>JAJNBA010000042.1 GCA_021155985.1 Actinomycetes bacterium | reverse complement strand
GGTTCTCGTCACCCTCTCGGGGATCCTGCTCCGTGAGTCGGACATGCAGGACCGGCTCGTCGATGCGGCCCTGTCGCAGTTCCCGGTGATAGGCGATCAGTTGCGAGCGAACGTCCAGTCGCTGCCGGACAAGGGCGTGGCCCTCGCAATCGGGATCGCGGGTGCGCTCTGGGCCGGACTCGCCGGGATCAAGGCCGCCCAGAACGCGATGGATCACGTCTGGGACGTCCCGATGAAGCGGCAGCCGAGCTTCCCGATCGCCGTGCTCCGCGCCGTGCTGATGCTCCTCACGCTGGGCGTGTTCGTCCTGCTCGCCAGCTTCCTCGGTGGCGTCGCCGCGGGTACGGAGGACGCACCGGTCGCCGTTCGCCTGGCCGGGATCGCGGGGACCCTCCTGCTCAACGTCTCGATCTTCCTTGTGGCCTACCGGGTCCTCACCGTGGAGGACGTCGGGTGGCGGGACGTCTTCGTCGGCGCCCTCTTCGCCGGGGTCGCCTGGACCGTGCTCCAGGCGCTCGGCGGGTACGTGATCGGACACAGGCTGGAGTCGGCGAAGGAGACCTACGGGTTCTTCGCGGTCGTGATCGGGCTCCTCACGTGGATCTACCTTGGAGCGCAGGTCACCCTGCTGGGAGCGGAGATGAACGTCGTCCGTGCGCGGCGCCTGTGGCCACGCGCGCTCGACCCCGACAGACTGATGGAAGCAGACGAACGAGCGCTCCGCGACCACGCACGGGTCGAGGAGCGTAGGGAGGAGGAGACCGTGGAGGTTCAGTTCGGAGACGACGGAGGCGGAGGTGCTCCCCAGGCCGGCATGCCGCCACCGGGGACGCCGCGTCCGGATGCATCCGCAACGATCAACGGCGGGAGGGGCACGGGTCCGCTGCTCCGGTCGATCGCCGCGGACATCTCCACGCTGGTGAGCAAGCAGATCGAGCTCGCCAAACAGGAGATCGGGGAGATGGTCGGCACGCGCGCCAAGGCCATCGGCGTCTTCGGCGCCGCGGCCGTGCTGGGATTGTTCGTGATCGGCTTCCTCGGGATGGCCGGCGCCGAGGCGCTGGACCTCGTCCTTCCCCGATGGGCCGCGATGCTGATCGTGGCCGCTGTGTTCGGCGTGCTCGCCGCCGTGGCGATCGTGGCCGCTCGCGGATGGCTTCGCTCCAGCGCATCGACGCCCGAGCTCACGCAAGAGTCGCTGAAGGAGGACGTCCAGTGGGCGAAACAGCAGCTGAAACGATGAAGGAGATCGAGGCGACGAGGAACCGTCTCGACGGCGAGCTCCGGCAGCTCGAGGGCCGATTGCCGGCCGCGGCGAAGGTGGCGAAGCGAGCGGCCGGCGCCGTCGCGGGCGTGGGTGTGCTCGGTGTCGTCACGAGGTTCGCGCTCCGCAGGCGAGGGAAGAAGGACGGCGACCGTCGCGTCCGAGACCTCGAGAAGCGGCTCGCCAAGCTCGAGCACCGGCTCGACGACTGACCCACCGCATCGTTTACGAGAACGAAACACGGACGTCACCGGTCCGAGCCTTCGGGGCCCCATAAAGGACCCATCCGCGAGTGATTGGGGGGTTCGGGATGGGGCCAGCGAGCGTGATCGACACCGGTGACACCGCGTGGGTGCTGGGGGCGGCGGCCCTCGTCCTGTTCATGACGCCGGGGTTGGCGTTGTTCTACGGAGGCCTCGTCCGGTCGAAGAACGTCCTGGGAACGATGATGCAGGCGGTCGCCGCGATCGCGATCGTCTCCGTCGTGTGGCTACTGGCCGGCTACACGCTCGCGTTCGGCCCGGACGTGGGAGGGGTGATCGGCGGCCTGGCGCACGTCGGGTTCCGCGGGGTCGGTGAGGTGCCGCACGCGCTCGCGCCCACCGTGCCGCACACGGCGTTCGCGGCGTTCCAGCTGATGTTCGCCGTGATCACCCCGGCGCTGATCGCGGGCGCGTTCGCCGAGCGGGTCCGGTTCGGGGGCTACGTGGCGTTCGTGGCGCTCTGGTCGCTCCTCGTCTACTCGCCGCTCGCGCACTGGGTCTGGGGAGGCGGGTTCCTCGGGGCGGCCGGGATCGGCGCCCTGGACTTCGCCGGCGGCACCGTGGTGCACATAAGCGCCGGCGCGGCCGCCCTCGCGGCGGCACTGTTCGTCGGGAAGCGCCGCGGGTACCCGAGGGGGAACTTCGCGCCGCACAACGTCCCGATGGTGGTCCTCGGCGCGGGCATCCTCTGGTTCGGGTGGTTCGGGTTCAACGCCGGGAGCGCGCTCGGCGCGAACGGGCTCGCGTCCTCGGCCCTCCTCGCCACGCATCTGGGGGCCGCCGGCGCTCTGATCGGGTGGCTCGTGCCGGAGCGGCTCCGGCACGGGAAGGCCACCGCGATCGGGGGAGCGACCGGCGCCGTGGCAGGGCTGGTGGCGATCACGCCCGCCGCCGGATTCGTCGGGCCGGTGGCCGCCCTCGCGATCGGTCTGATCGGCGGAGCGGTCTGCTTCGCCGCGGTGGAGCTGAAGGCACGGATGGGCTACGACGACTCGCTCGATGCCGTCGGTGTGCACATGGTGGGCGGGTTGGTCGGCGCCGTGTTGACGGGCGTGTTCGCGAGCCTCCTCGTGAATCCGGCGGGGGCCGACGGAGGATGGCTCCAGGTCGGGCGGCAGGCCGCCGCGGCCGGCGTCACGCTGGCGTTCTCGTTCGGGGCCACCTGGTTGATCCTCCTCGTCGTCGATCGGCTCGTGGGGTTCCGGGTGACACCGGAGTCGGAGGAGGCGGGGGTCGATGTCGCCGAGCACGGCGAGTCGGCCTACGCGTTCCGCGAGCACGGCCGTCACGCGACGCCTCCCATGGCCGCGATGACCGAGGAGGAGCTTTCGGAGTTGCGGGAGCGCCTCGTCCTCGAGGCGACCGCTCGCGTCCTCGAAGCGATCGATCACGACGCCGGCCGATGATCCGCCGACCGACGCGGGTCAAGCGTCGGCGAGCCCGACGATCTCCCAGGCCTCGACCGGCCGCAGGGCGCCCTTCACCGACAGCGCCCCGCGTTCCTCCGCCCGAACCCGGTCCTTGACCAGCGCGTACGTGCGGAACCCGCAGAGGATCGACCCGGGATCCGCGGAGGTCTGGAGCCGGGCGGCCACGTTGACGGCGAATCCGACCGCCATGTAGGCCCGCATCACCTCGCTGCCGAAGACCCCCACGGTGCAGTGCGCGGTGTTCACACCCACGCGGATGTCCAGGTCTGCGGGGATCCCGCGCTCTCGAAGGGAGGCGGCCAGTTCGTGGCATCGGCGCCGCATCTCCATCGCCGCCTGGACGGCGGCCCACGCCTGGTCCGCTTCCTCCATCGCCTGCGGCGCCCCGAAGACGGCCATGACCGCGTCCCCGATCAGGTTGTCGACGGAACCGCCGCAGGCGATGACTGCCGCCGTCATCTCTCTGAGGAACCCGTTCAGGACCTCCGCGAGCTCCTCGGGCTCCAAGCTCTCGGCGAGATCGGTGAAGCCGACCATGTCCGCGAACAGCACCGTGATCCTGCGACGTTCGAACGACTCGTCGGATCTGAGGTGTCCGCCCAGCAATCCCTCCGCCACCTGGGTGGGGAGGAACCGGGCCAGCTCTCCGGTGCGGACCAGCTCGGCCATCTGCTCGTCGATCCGCGCCTCCAGACGGCGGCGCGTCTGCTCGAGCTCCGTGATGTCGTGGTAGATGATGTAGAAGCCGATCGGAGCGCCCTCGAGGAGCACACGGACGGCCACGATCTCCACGTCGACGAGCGATCCGTCCTTCCGGGTTCGCCGACCGATCCGTCGGAAGGAATCGCCTTCCCACGCCTCACTGCTCCAGGCTGTCGCCTCCGCGTGGATCGCGGGATCCTTCGCGATCAGGTCGTCCAGGTTCGCGCCGATCGCCTCGGCAGCCGTGTAGCCGAACAGACGCTCGGCTCCTGGGTTCCAGAGGCTGATGTTCACGTGCTCGTCCACCATGATGACCGCCGCCGGACTCATCTCGACCAGGGACTCGAAGAAACGGCGCTGGCGAACCAGCTCGCCGACGTCCTCGAACATCGCGAACGCGCCGACGAGCTCGTCGTCGATCACGATCGGCACGGATCGGATCACGACGTCGACGAGTGACCCGTCCTTCCTCGAGCGGCGCGTCACGAGCTGTATCGGTTCGGCGAACACCCGCCGGCTGATCGCCTCGGCTTCCGCGCGGATGGATTCGTGATCGCCCACCAGCTCGTCGACATGCCGTCCGATCGCCTCGGCAGCCGCGTAGCCGAACAGGCGCTCGGCGGCCGGATTCCAGGACATGACGATCAGCTCTGGATCGCAGGCGACGATCGCCGTGGGGTTCGCCTCGACCAGCGTCTCGTAGTACTGACGCGGGTGGCTCCGTCCGAGCGCCTCCGGTGTCGACATCGACGCGAAGCGTAGAGCCTCGGACCATCCGCCTGCCAGACGGCCGAACGCCCCCACGTCGTTGACGCCTGGCGTCGAGCCCGATTGCATGAGGGCCCATGCAGTCGCTGATACTCGCCCAGCAAGGCGAAGGAACCGACTGGTTCGCGGAGCCGTGGGTGCGGATCGTCATCATCTTGGGCGCAGCGGTCCTGGTGACGCTCGTGTCGCGGCTCGTGGTGGTTCGCTTCCGCAGGAAGCTCGAGGGCACTGCGAGCGTCACTCAGGAGCTGAACCTCCAGCGTGCGACGACGCTGACCGGTGCGCTGTCGACCGGCCTGGTCGTCGTGATCTGGGTGCTCGCGATCCTGATGGCGCTCGGCGAGCTCGACCAGAACATCGCTCCGCTGCTCGCCAGCGCGGGCGTCGCCGGCGTGGCCCTCGGCTTCGGTGCGCAGAGCCTGGTGAAGGACACGCTCTCCGGCTTCTTCATCCTGCTCGAGAACCAGTTCGGTGTCGGCGACAACGTCGACGTGCAGACGCCCTCGGGCCGGGTCGCCGGCCGCGTCGAGAGCCTGAGCCTGCGGATCACCGCTCTGCGTGCGTTCGACGGGACGCTGCATTTCGTCCCCAACGGGAACATCTTGGTCGCCAGCAACCGGTCGAAGGGCTGGGCGCGCGCGATCGTGGACGTCCGGGCCGCCTACGGCGAGGACGTCGAGCACATGCGGAGCATCCTCGAGGAGCTCTTCACGGAGCTCGAAGGGGATCGGACCCTCTCCGAGTGGATCCACGAGGCTCCGAACGTGCTAGGGGTCGAGCGGATGGGGCAGGACGCGCTCGTGCTCCGGGTGGTCGCCGACACGCGGCCCTCGAAGGTGATGGACGTGGAACGGCTCCTCCGCGAGCGTATCAGCCGCCGGCTCACGGAGAAGGGGATCAAGATCCCGGTGATCCCGGTCGCTGCGACCGGCCCCGGGCCGGACGGGCGCTAGGCGTCCGGCCGCTCGTCGAGGACCAGCGCCTCCCAGGACTCGAGCCGGAGCGCGCCCTCGATCTGCTCTCCGGCCCGCTGTCCCTCGGTGTCGATCAGGACCGTGCCCGAAGCGGTCGGGAGCGTCACCGGGACGTCCGCGTAGTTCACGATCACCATCGTCCCGGAGCCGCGCCGCCACGCCCAGACGCCTTCCGGTGATCCGAGGCCCTCGTACGAACCCGTACGGAGGTCCTCTCGATCTCGTCGCACGCCGATCAGCTTCCGGCAGAACGTGAGGAAGGAGGCGGGGTCGTCGCGTTGGTCGGCGACGTTGCGGGAACGGGCCTCGCCCATCGGGAGCCACGGCTCGACGTCGGCGTCCGAGAATCCTCCCTCGCGCGTCCACTGCATCGGCGTCCTCCCCTTGTCCCGGCCCGGGTCCTCCGGCCAGTGGCGCCGGCCGACGGGATCCTTCAGTCGGTCGCGGGGGACGTCGACGTTCGGCATGCCGATCTCGTCCCCGTAGTAGAGCAACGGGGTGCCGCGCAGCGTGAGGAGGATCACGAGCGCCGCGCGCGCCCGACGCTCGTCGCCGTCGCACCACCTCGTCATGAACCGGCCGGCGTCGTGGTTGGAGCCGTTCCAGAGCGGCCACGCGCCGGCGGGGAGCGTCCCCTCGGTCCGTTCGACGATCTCCCGCATCTCCGCACCCGGGGTCGAGAAGACGAACGGCACGTTGAGGGCGAGATGCAGCTCGTCCTCTCCGCTCCCGTAGAAGCGCGCCAGCGACTCGAGGTCGAGCACCCATGTCTCGCCGAGCAGCACGCGTCGCGGGTCGTACCGATCGGCGATCGTCCTCCACCGCCGGAGCACGTCGTGCGCCTCGGGCCGGTTCATGCTGAAGTCCGAGCGCAGACCGTGGCGGCGGGTGCTGGGATGGTCGGTGTCGAGGGCCGGCGTGTCGTCCCGGAGTGATCGATCCTTGACGAGGGCATGGGCGACGTCGATCCGGAACCCCGAGATCCCTCGGTCGAACCAGAACCGCACGATGTCGTCGAACGCGTCGGCGACGCCGGGGTTCCACCAGTTCAGGTCCGGCTGCTCCGGCAGGAAGTTGTGGAGGTAGTACTGCTCGGTGGTCTCGTCCCAGGTCCACGCGGGGCCACCGAAGGAAGATCGCCAGTTGTTGGGCGGTGAGCCGTCCGGACCGCCGTCCGCCCACACGTACCAGTCGCGACGCTCGGACGAGCGGCTGGACCTCGCCTCGACGAACCACGGGTGCCGGTCGCTCGTGTGGTTGGGCACGAGGTCGATCAGCACGCGGATCCCTCGATCGGCGGCTTCCGTCACCAATCGGTCGAGGTCCTCGAGCGTCCCGAAATCGGGATCGACATCGGTGTAGTCCGCCACGTCGTATCCCCAGTCCGCGTCGGGCGAAGGATTGATCGGGCTCAGCCAGATGCCGTCGATCCCGAGCCATGCCAGGTGGTCGAGATGCGCGATGACCCCTCGGAGGTCGCCGTGTCCGTTCCCCGTGGAGTCGGCGAAGGAGCGTGGATAGATCTGGTACAGGACGCCGGCGCGCCACCACGGCGACGCGCCGGCGTCGGGAGCTGACGCGGGCATGGGGGGCAGACTAGCGAACGGCCTGGGACGTGCCGGTTCACGGCCCGCTCGCCCAGACTCTCTCGATGGCGACCGCCGGGGAGGATCAGCGCGCGATGCGCCGTGCACGGGCGGGGGTCACCGCCGCGTTCGCGGCGCACGCGGTGCTGTCCGGCCTCCTCGGGCCGTGGGTCCCGCGCATCAAGGCCCAGGCGGGATTGGATGCCTCCGGATTGGGGATCGCCCTGACGGGGTTCGCGATCGGGCTGCTCACGGGGACCCGTGTGGCGGACCCGACGATCCGACGTTGGGGTGGACGACGCGTCGTCCGCGCCGGGATCCCCCTGATGGGTGTCGGGTTCGCGCTCCTGCCGTCGGCAGGGCACCTCGCGCTGCTGACGCTGGTCTTCCTCGGGATCGGCCTGTTGGCGGGCCTGATCGACGTGGCGATGAACATCGAGGCGGTCGCCGTCGAGCGCCGCTTCGAACGTCGGGTGATGTCGGCGATCCACGGCACCTGGAGCGTGGCCCTGTTCGTCGGCGCTGCGCTCGCTTCGGCGGGCATCGCCGGCGGCCTGTCGATCGGGACCCACCTCCCGATCTCGGCCGCGCTGGTCGTCTTGGTGAGCGCCGTGTTCCTTCGGTGGCTGCCGAACCCGGAGGATGTTCCGAAGGAGCTCCCGGTCGGCAGGCCCGAGGATCCCAGCGGCGACCGAGCGAACCCGCCCCGGGTCCTCCTCCTGTGTCTGGTCGCGGCGGGGTCCTTCCTGGTGGAGGGGATCGCGGTTGAATGGAGCGCCGTCTTCCTCCGCGAGTCGGTGGGTGCCGACCCGAGCGCGGCAGGGCTCGGCGTCGTCGCGTTCTCGGCCGGGATGGCGGCGTCGCGGTTCGTCGGGGATCGGCTCGTGGCACGATTCGGCCAACCCGCCGTCGCTCGGCTCGGCGCCTCGGGCGCGTTCGTGGCGCTCGCAGCCATGCTGATCGCCCATCGCGTGGTCCCGACCGTTGCCGCGCTCGGGATCGTCGGCCTCGGCCTCGGTCCCGTGGTTCCCCTCGCGTTCCGGACCGCCGGCCGGACCCTCCGCCAGGGGCACGCGAGTGCCTTGCCGCTCGTGGTGACCGCAGGCTATGCGGGCTCGATCGTCGGCCCTCTGCTCGTCGGCTTCATCGCCGATCTGACCACGCTGCGGATCGCGTTCCTCGTGCCGGTCGTCGCCTCCGCGGCGTCCGCGCTCGCCTCGGGCGCGACCCGCGATCGATGAGACCTCACCGGATCAGGCGACCCTGCCTTCGATCGCCACGTCCGCACCCTCGGGAGCAGGAGCGACGACGTTCCCGTCGACCTGCCGGCCGTCGACGAGCAACGACGTGATCCGCCCGGTGACGCCGATGGGTTTGTGGATCGCGATCCGGTAGGTGCTCCCGCGGAATCGGCGCGTGGCCTCGAACCCCGCCCACCCCGCCGGCAGGCACGGATCGATCCGCAGGCCGTCGTGCTCAGGACGGATGCCCAGGATCCACTGGGTGATCGCCACGTAGTTCCACGCCGCCGAGCCCGTGAGCCAGGAGTTCTTCGCCTCGCCGGGTGTGGCCGCCTCCTTGCCGGCGATCATCTGTGCGTATACGTAGGGCTCGCACCGGTGGACGTCGGAGACATCCTCCCGCGTGGAGGGATTGATCCGCAGGTAGCGCTCGAACGCGCGATCGCCGTTGCCGACCATCGCCTCGGCGATCGCGATCCACGGGTTCGTGTGGCTGAACACCCCGCCATTCTCCTTGTACCCCGGCGGGTAGGAGCTGATCTCGCCGAGCTCGACGTGGTAGCGGGAGTACGCGGGCGCGAGGAGCACGAGGCCGTGCGGCGTGGCGAGGTGCTCGTCCACCGCGTCGAGGGCGCGGGCGGCGCGGCCGTCGTCCAGCCCGACGCCGGCCATCACGCACATGCCCTGCGGCTCGATCCAGATCCGGCCTTCCTCGTCGTCGGCCGATCCCACGGCGCGACCGAAGAAGTCATACGCGCGCCGGAACCAGTCGCCGTCCCAGCCGTGGTTCCGGATCGCCTGGACCATGCGTTCCCGATCGCTCCGGATGCGGATGGCGTCCTCCGCCGATCCGTGGAGCTCTGCGAGCGCCGCGAGCTCCTCCGCGGCCAGGACGAACTGCCCCGCGATGAACACCGACTCGGCCACCCCGCCCTCTCGGTTGGGGACGGTCTGGAACGACTCGCCGGGCTCCTCGGAGAACGCGTTCAGGTTGAGACAGTCGTTCCAGTCCGCCCGGCCGATCAACGGCAGACCGTGGGGGCCGAGCCGGTCCGTGGTAAAGGAGAGCGCCCGGCCGAGATGCTCGTACAGCGGTGTCTCCGATCCGGGCTCGTTGTCGTACTGGGCCGGCTCGTCCAGGATCTGCCGGTCGCCGGTCTCCTTCACGTAGGACGCGGCCGCGAGGATCAACCAGAGCGGGTCGTCGTTGAACCCCGACCCGATGGCGTCGTTCCCTCGCTTCGTGAGCGGCTGGTACTGGTGGTAGGCGCCGCCCGTCGGCAGCTGCGTCGCCGCCAGATCGAGGATCCGTTCCCGCGCCCGCTCGGGCACCATGTGCACGAAGCCGAGGAGATCCTGGCTCGAATCGCGGAATCCGATGCCCCGTCCGATCCCCGTGTCGAACGACGAGGCGGACCGGGACAGGTTGAACGTCGCCATGCATTGGTACGGGTTCCACACGTTCACCATCCGGTCGACGTGTTCGCTGGGTGTGGTGACCCGTACGACGTCGAGCAGCTCGGCCCATCGATCCCGCAGGCGCTCGAGTGCGACGTCGATCTCATCACCGCGTCGGTAGCGTTCGATCACCGGAACGATGGCGCGGCGGTCGAGCCTCGTCGATCCCGGAGGGTCGAACTTCGCATCCGCTGGGTTCTCCCCGTAGCCGAGGAGGAAGACGATCTCCCGTGTCTCGTTCGGCGCCAGCTCGAGCTCCACCTGGTGCGAAGCGATCGGCGCCCAACCGTGAGCGATCGAATCCCGCGATCGCCCGTCTTCCACCGCCGCCGGCCGATCCCAGCCTCGGTGCGGCCCGAGGAACTCCTCCCGTTGCGTGTCGAACCGCGACACCTCCTCCGAGCACGCGAAGTAGGCGAAGTGGTTCCGCCGCTCTCGATACTCGGTCGTGTGGTAGATGACCCCGTCCAGCACCCGCACTTCGCCGGTCGAGAGGTTCCGCTGGTAGTTCGTCTGGTCGTCCCACGCGTCCCAGAGGCAGAACTCCACGGCGCCGAACAGCGAGAGCCTCGCGGTGTCGACGCGATGGTTCGTGATCCTCGTTCGCCAGATCTCGAGCGACGCTGCGAGGGGAACGAGGTAGAGGCTCTCCGTCTCGATCCCCGAGGTCCGGGAGCCGATCACCGTGTACCCGAGCCCGTGGCGGCACCGGTAGTCCTCCAGCTCGGTCCGGACCGGCTGCCACGAGGGCGACCAGAACGCGCCGGTCGCGGCGTCACGGAGGTACAGGAAGCGGGCGCCGGTGTCGGTCGGAGCCGCCTGGTAGCGGTACCGCGTGAGGCGTCGGAGCCGCGCGTCCCGGAAGAAGGAGTAGCCGCCGGCCGTGTTCGAGATGATCGAGAAGAACTCCTCGCTCCCGAGGTAGTTGATCCACGGGAGCGGGGTGTCGGGGCGCGTGATGACGTACTCGCGAGCGACGTCGTCGAACCGGCCGAACCGCGTCAAGGTCGATCCGCGGCCAGGCGTTCTCCCGCGTGCTCCCTCCGCCGTTCGACGAGATGGTCAGCGACCCCGAGGCAGGTGAACGGGAGGGTGGGAGCGAGCAGGAGCGTTACGTCCGGCACCACCCGGATCATCACGAACGCGTACGCCGAGACCGCCAGCACCGCGAGCGCGCGCGCCTTCCACACGCCTTCCTGGTCCGCCCGCAGCGCGGCGATGCCGCCCGCGCCGATCCCCGCCACCAGCGCGGTGACGAGGTCGGGGGCGATCGCGGCGACCGGGATGCCGACGAGCAGGGACAGGCCCATCGCTCTGAGGATGGCTCCCGGCGCGCGTGGATGGGTCGAGAGCAGGGCGAGCGCTGTGAACACGAACGGGAGGAACGCGAGCCCGAACGCGATGGGCGGGCCGGCCGGCGGGGCGTTGGCGCTCTCGGAGTCCGCCGCGATCACGCCGACGACGATCGCGAGGTAGGCGGGCACGAGCAGGAGGGTCGACAGCAGGATCGCGCGCCACTTCTGACGGGGCGTGAGCGGTTCCACGCCGGCCGCGGCGCTCCGCCGTCCCCGGACCATCGCGATCAGCCCTTGACGGCGCCGGCGGTGAGGCCTCGCACGAAGTACTTCTGCAGCGAGAAGAACACCAAGAGCGGAAGCGCCATCGAGATGAAGGCGGCCGCCGTGAGGAGGTGCCAGTTCTCACCCTCCCGTCCGACCAGTCCCTGCAGGGCGAGCGTCAGCACCCGGGTCTCCCGGCTTCCCCCGAGGAACACGTACGCGACCAGGAGATCGTTCCAGACCCACAGGAACTGGAAGATCGCGAAGGCGGCGAGGGCAGGAACGGACAGCGGGATGATGAGCCGCCAGAAGATCGTGAAGTGGTCGGCACCGTCGATCCGAGCGGACTCGATGATCGAGGACGGCAGCGAGCCGATGTAGTTGCGGAGCAGGTAGATCGCGAGCGGCAAGCCGAACGCCGTGTGCGCGAGCCAGACGCCGAGGAACGTGCCGTTCAGGTCCAGGTCGGGGAAGACGTAGTAATTCGCGACGATCGCACCCTCGTTGTACAGGCGGAGGATCGGGATCAGCGCCATCTGCAAGGGGACCACCAGCAGGCCCACCACCGCGATGAACATCAGGTACCGGCCTCGGAACTCCATCCACGAGAACGCGTAGGCCGCGAAGGCGGCGATCGCGATCGGGATCACGGTCGCCGGGATCGCGACGGCCAGGCTGTTGAGGAACGCGCTCGCGAACCCGCCGGTGTCGAGGGCGAGTCGATAGTTCTCGAGCGTCCACTGGCTCGTCTCGAACGGATGGGCGAGGGCCGTCCACCATCCGGTCGTGTCGACGAGCGCTTCCGGTCGGAACGACGTGATCAGCACGCCGGCCGTGGGGATCATCCAGATCACGACGATGACGAGCACGGCGATCCGCACGAACCAGCCGCCGGTGCGGGGCTCGAGGCCCTTCCCTCGGACGGGGATCGGTTCGGCCGCCGGAGGGGCGGTGGTCACGCTCATCGGATCGCCTCCTCCTCTCGGAACCGACGGATGTTCCAGATCATCACGGGCACGATCGCCACGAACAGCACCACGGCGATCGCGGCGGCGCGACCGTCATGGTTGCTGATGAAGAACCAGTCGATCATCCGTTCGGCGATCACCACCGTTCCGTTCGCCTCGGGGCTCCCGATCACGAACACGATGTCGAAGACCTTCAGTGCGTTGATGACCATGTACGTGGTCACCACGACGATCGTGGGGAGGATGGTCGGGACGATGATGCGCCGGAAGACCTGGAGCTCGGACGCGCCGTCGATCCGGGCGGCTTCGAGGATCTCGTCCGGGATCGACTTGATCGCCGCAGACAGGACCACCATCGCGAACCCCGTCTGCATCCACACCATGATGACCATGAGGAGGAGGTTGTTCCAGGGCTGTTGCTGGAGCCACGGCACGGGGTTCTGACCGAGTCCGATCATGATGCCGTTCAGGAGCCCGATGTTGCTCCCGAACTCCTCGGGTCGGAAGGCGTAGATCAGGGTCCAGGTGGCCGATGCGCCCGCGAAGGAGATCGCCATGGGCAGGAAGATCAGGGATTTGGCGATGGACTCCCCCCGACCCAGCCGATCCGCCAGGGTCGCGAACGCCAAGCCGATGCTGACCGCGGCAAGCGGGACCAGGATGATCCAGCCTGCGGTGTTCCGGATCGCGCGGAGCATGTACCGATCCGTGAAGACGAACTCGAAGTTGTCGAGCCCCACGAAGTCTTCTCCGACCGAGTCCTTGAAGCTGATCAGGATCGTGTTGATCACCGGATAGATCATGAACACGCTCAGGATCACGAGCGCCGGTCCCACGAAGACGTAGGGACGGACGCCTTCGCGGTACCGCTCGGGCAGCAACTCGATCGCCCGGTTCATCCCCCAGTACAGGAAGAAGACGCCCGCGACACCGACGAAGATCGCCACCCCCACGACGAGCAGACGGTTCGCGTCTTCGTCACGCAGGAAGTCGAACGTGACCCACAAGAGGAAGAACGCCACGATCGGGATCGCGACGGCGCCGAGCACCCGGAGGAGGAAGACGCCGATCGCGGGGGCGCGGGTGACCGGAGGCTGCTCGACGGTGCCTTCCCCGCTCGGCTGAAGCTCGCTTCCCGTCGTCACACGCGCATCCTCTCCGCGGCACCAGGGGGCCGCGACGCGTGAGGGAGCAGCCCCTTCGGGGCCGCTCCCTCACGCACGGAACCGATCGATGCCGTGCTTAGCTCTCCGGCCAGCTCGCGTCGATGTCCGCGAGCACGGTCTCCAGGGAATCCGGACCCTGCTGCATGTACTCGACCATGCCGGTCCAGAAGCTCCCCGATCCCACCTGCGCCGGCATCTGGTCGCCGGCGTCGAACCCGGCGGTCCCGTTCGTGAGCGCGTCCGCGAGGATCCCCGAGGCCTCTCCGAGGATCGGGTTCGCGTAGCAGTCCTCTCCCACGTTCACGTTCGGTGAGAGCCTGCCGAGCCCGGGATCGCCGGCCATCGCGCACTGGACATCCTCCGCGCTGAATCGCTCGAGGAAGTCCACGATCTCCTGCCGGTTGTCGAACGCCACGGCGAGCTCCCCGGCCATCAGCGTGTCCGCCGTGTCGATCTCGGGGAACGGGAACCAGTCGTAGTCGACCCCTGCCTCCGTGCCCTCCGGGAAGAAGGCGGAGATGAACGTGGCCTGATGGTGCAGGTAGCAGTCGGCCGGCTTGTTGAACATCGGGAGCGGCGCGTCGCCGAAGGGGAGAGCGGTGGTGTTCTCCGCCCCACCGAGGACGTAGCCCTCCGTGAACATGATCTCCCCGAACATCTCCCCGGCGGCGACCACCGCGGGATCGTTGAAGGGGATCTCGTGCCTGGCCCACTGCTGGTACGTCTCCAGCCCGGCGGTCTTGAGCATGATCTCTTCCATCCAGTCCGTCGCCGGCCAGCCGGTGGCCGTCCCGGACTCGAACCCGACGCACCACGGCGTGTTGCCGTCGGACACCATCTGGTCAGATAGTGCGATCAGCTGGTCCCAGGTGGTCGGGATCTCGTACCCGGCAGCCTCGAAGTCATCCTTCGCGTACCAGACCATGCTCTTGTAGTTGGCGTTCGTGGGGAAGCCGTAGTGCGCGCCGTCGACCTCTCCCAGCGAGAGGTAGTACTCGCCGAACGTCGATGCGAGCTCGTCCATATCGAAGCCCATGTCTTCGAGCGACACGGCGCTCCCGGCCTCGGCTTTCTCGGGGATCGCTCCCGGTTGGGGCAGCAGGATGAGGTCCAGGGTCCCGCTGTCCGCACGGATCTGGAACTGCTCCTCGAACTGTTCGGACGCCTCGATCTCGACCGTGTAGTCGACCTCCGGCGTGATCATGTCGTCGATGATCGCCTGGAGGGCCTCACCCTCCTCGGCGGAGAGAGCGCTCAGGACGTTCACCGTCCCCTTGTTCTCGCTCTGCTCGGTGCCGCCGTCGCCGTCGCCGTCGCCGCCTTCTTCCGCCTGACACGCCGCCGCGATCATCACGATCACCGCGGTCAGCGCGAGCATCCGGAACTTCCGCATACCGTCTCCCCTCACTCTCTCGGCCATCCTGTCGCCCTCGTTTCCCCTTCCATCTGCTCCTACGCGGAACGGGGCTCGCCGGGCTCTGTTCCGTCCTCGTAGATCCCCTGCCCGGTCTCGGGGTCGAAGAAGTGCAGCCGGTTCACGTCGACCACGAGGTCGATCGGCTGCCCCTTCTGCGCTTCGGTCCTGGGGTTCAGCCTCGCCAGGAACTCCGACTCCCCGGCGATCGCCCCTTTCTCCGCTGCCTCGATCGCCTCCTGCCCCACGTCCCCGGCGAGCTCCTTGGTGTCCTCCGTGATGACGGCCGGGGCCTTGATCATGAAGTGCACGAGTACGTCGGCACCGAGTGCCTCTCGGAGCATCACGCCCGACGAGAGTCGTCGGTCGGCGGGTGCGTCGGGAACCAGCGATGCGTCCTCCATATCCTCGGGACGGATGCCCACGATGACCTGCTTGCCCTCGTACGCCTTCAACGCCGGGCGCGACGCGAACACGTCGTCGGGAACGGCGAGGCGATACCCGCCGAATTCGATCGTGGAGGATCCGTTCGATCGCGCGAGCGTCGCCTCGACCATGTTCATCGCGGGTGAGCCGATGAAGCCGGCCACGAACAGGTTCTCCGGATGGTCGTAGAGGAACTGGGGGGAATCGACCTGCTGGAGGACTCCCTTGCGGATCACCGCCACTCGATCGCCCATCGTCATCGCCTCGACCTGGTCGTGCGTGACGTAGAGCGTCGTGGTGGAGAGCTCGTGCTGGATGCGCGCGATC
This sequence comes from Actinomycetes bacterium, assembly GCA_021155985.1. Taxonomy (GTDB): domain Bacteria; phylum Actinomycetota; class UBA4738; order UBA4738; family HRBIN12; genus JAJNBA01. The sequence goes on along the minus strand of JAJNBA010000042.1, from coordinate 2,028 downwards.
TCCGATCGCATCTGCACCCGGAGCTTCGCGTCGAGGTTCGACAGCGGCTCGTCCATCAGGAACGCCTTCGGCTCCCGGACGATCGCGCGCCCCATCGCGACGCGCTGCCGCTGGCCGCCGGACAGGGCCTTCGGCTTCCGGTCGAGGAACTCCTCGAGACCGAGGATCTTCGCCGCCTCGCGCACTCGGCGGTCGATCTCGTCCTTCGCCAACTTCCGGAGCTTGAGTCCGAACGCCATGTTGTCGTACACGGTCATGTGCGGGTACAGCGCGTAGTTCTGGAACACCATCGCGATGTCCCGCTCCTTCGGCGGCACGGCATTCACCACGCGCTCGCCGATCGTGATCGTGCCCTCGGTGATCGATTCGAGTCCTGCGACCATCCGGAGCGCCGTCGTCTTGCCGCAACCCGACGGTCCGACCAGGACGATGAACTCGCCGTCCTCGATCGCGATGTTCAGGTCGGACACCGCGCTCGGCCCCTCCGCGCCGTAGACCTTCGATACATGGTCCAGCACGATCTCCGCCATCCGCGCCTCTCCTGTGGGGGCCTGAAGATATCCATTCAACCGCAGGAGGCGGGGTGCCGTCGAACCGGGCCCGGTGAGCGTGGACATCCGACCGATGATCCGCGGACCGGCCGTCTCCTGCGTAGCATTGGGCGCCATGAGCACGCCGGACGCCGCCCGCCGGGTCCCGGGCTCCGTCGAGGAGCTCCAGGCCACGCTGGGAGCGCACGCCTACCTGGCGGACCGGGGGCTCGCCACGGCGATCCACCTGGCCCTGTCGCTGGACAAGCCGCTGTTGCTCGAGGGAGAGGCCGGGGTCGGGAAGACCGAGGTGGCGAAGGTGCTCGCCGAGCTCCTCGGGCGCCGGCTGATCCGACTGCAGTGCTACGAGGGGATCGACGCGTCGCAAGCGCTCTACGAGTGGAACTACGCCCGGCAGTTGCTGGCGGTCCGGGCCCTCGACGCGTCCGAGGCCGAGCGGCACGTCGAGGATCTGTTCGGCCCCGAGTTCCTCGTGGAGCGGCCGCTGCTCGCTGCGATCCGAGCCGGCTCCGGGGCCGTCCTGCTCGTTGACGAGCTCGATCGCGCAGACGACGAGTTCGAGGCGTTCCTGCTCGAGATCCTCTCGGAGTTCGCCGTCTCGATCCCGGAGGTGGGGAAGGTCGCCGCGGAGTCGCCACCCGCGGTCGTGGTGACGTCGAACCGCACGCGCGAGCTGCACGACGCGTTGAAGCGGCGATGTCTCTACCACTGGATCGACCATCCGGGGTTGGATCGCGAGGTGGAGATCGTCCGCGCCCGCGCGCCGCACGTGAGGGAGGCGCTCGCGCGCGACGTGGCCGAGGCGGTGGCGAGGCTGCGTTCGCTCGACCTCGCGAAGCTGCCCGGCGTGGCCGAAACGATCGATTGGGCGAACGCGCTCGCGTTCCTCGGGGCGGAGCGGCTCAGCCCCGAGACGGCGCGCGACACGCTGGGTGCCGTCGTGAAGGATCACGAGGACCAGGGGTTGGTGACGCCGCGGCTCGCCGAGGTCGTCGGCGAACGCGATGGCTGAGCGGGTCCCCGCCGGGGTCGAGGCGCTCGCGTCCTTGGTCGCGTTCGGGCGAGAGCTGCGCGCTCGCGGTCTGCCGGTGGGGACCGGCAGGATCCTCACGTTCCTCCGGGCGGTGGTGGCGCTCGGTCTCACCGACCGCACCTCGCTCTACTGGGCCGGGCGGGTCTCGATGATCGGACGCCTGGAGGACCTTGCCGCCTATGACCTCGCGTTCGAGGACTGGTACCGGGCGATGCAGCCGGAAGGGGAGCTGAGGATCGAGCTGGACCTCCCGACGCTCGCGCGACCCGGGATGGACGGGGGCGATCAGCCCGCGGATCTGGAGGTCCGCGCCGGCGCCACCGCCGCCGAGTGGCACGGTCTCCAGGACGGCGACGACGAGCCGGAGCCGGGGGAGGAGGCCGCGATCCGGATCGTCGCGAGCGCCGTCGAGGTCCTGCGATCGAAGTCCTTCGCGGACCTGTC
>JAJNBA010000041.1 GCA_021155985.1 Actinomycetes bacterium | reverse complement strand
GCCGTGAAGGAGACGGGCGCGTGAGGACGCCGATCGCGTACTTCATCGTGCTCTCCGGTGTGCTCTTCACGCTCGGCACGCTCGGCGTGCTGCTCAGGAAGAACGCTCTGCTGATCTTCATGTCGGTCGAGCTCCAGCTGAACGCGGTGAACCTCGCCCTGGTGGCGTTCTCGCGGATGCACCTCGCGCTCGACGGCCAGGTGCTCGCGTTCTTCTCGATGGTGGTGGCGGCTGCGGAAGTTGTGGTCGGCCTCGCGATCATCGTGGCCGTCTACCGGCGGAGGGGGACCGTCGACGTCGACCAAGCGAGAGGGCTCGCGGGATGATGCTCGGCCCGTCGCTTCCTGAGGCGAGCTCCCTCAGCCCATTGTGGTTGGTTCCCGCGGTCCCGCTGTTGGGCGCGGTGATCAACCTCTTCTCCGGACGGAGGCTCGGACGATCCGCCGGCTGGATCGCGTCGACGTCGGTCGGCGCTGCGTTCGTGCTCTCGCTCTGGCTCGTGATCGCGCTCCTCGAGCGGTCGGCCGAGTCCCGGGTCCACATCCAGCACCTCTTCGACTGGATCTCGGTGGGGCGCTTCGCCGTGGGCGCCGATCTGCGTCTCGACGTCCTCTCGGCAACGATGATCCTGGTCGTCACCGGCGTCGGACTCCTGATCCACGTCTACGCGATCGGCTACATGGAGGGCGATCGGCGGTACGGGCGGTTCTTCGCCTACCTGAACCTGTTCGTGTTCTTCATGCTCCTGCTGGTCCTGGCGGACAACTACCTCCTCCTCTACGTGGGCTGGGAGGGCGTGGGGCTCTGCTCCTACCTGCTGATCGGCTTCTGGTTCGAGAAGACCGAGAACGCGAGCGCCGCGAGGAAGGCCTTCGTCACGACGCGGATCGGCGACACGCTGATGCTGATCGGCCTCGCCCTGATCGTGGCAGGGTTCGGCTCTCTGGACTTCGGCGCCGTCCTCGGAGCGCCCGGCGACACGATCGCCAAGGGCACGGCGACGGCGATCTCCTTGCTCCTGTTCGCCGGTGCGATCGGGAAGTCGGCGCAGGTGCCGCTGCATGTCTGGCTCCCCGACGCGATGGCCGGCCCCACGCCGGTCTCGGCGCTGATCCACGCCGCGACGATGGTGACGGCGGGCGTCTACCTCGTCGTGCGGAGCGCGCCGCTCTTCGAGCTGTCCGGCGTGGCCTTGACCGTCGTGTTGATCGTCGGGCTCGTGACGGCGCTGTTCGCCGCGACGTGCGCCCTCGCCCAAGACGACATCAAGCGTGTCCTCGCGTACTCCACGGTGAGCCAGCTCGGGTTCATGTTCATGGCGGCGGGCATGCGCTTCTACACGGGCGCGATGTTCATGCTCGTGGCCCACGCGTTCTACAAGGCGCTGATGTTCCTGGGCGCTGGCTCCGTGATGCACGGCATGCACGAGGAGACCGACCTGCAGCGGATGGGCGGGCTGATCCGTCGGATGCCGATCACGGGGTGGACCTTCGTCGTGGGCGCGTTCGCGTTGGCCGGCGTGTTCCCGCTCGCGGGCTTCTTCGCGAAGGACCAGATCCTCGAGATCGCGAACCACACCGGGCGCACCTGGATCTACCTCCTGGGGACGCTCGGCGCGCTCCTGTCCGCGCTGTACATCGGCCGGCTGGTGTTCCTCGCGTTCTTCGGATCGCCCAGGAGCGAGGCGGCCGAGCACGCCCACGAGTCGCCGCTCGTGATGACCGTGCCGCTCCTCGCCCTCGCGGCGGGCGCGATCCTCGCCGGACCGCTCCTCTCGACCTCTGCGGAGGGAACCCTGGCGCGGGTGCTCGAGCCGGTCACCGGGCCGGTGCCGCACGGCGAGGGGCTGCCGACCCTCGCCCTGTCCGGGATCGCGACCGCGATCGCGCTGGGCGCGCTCGCGCTCGCCTGGTGGGTCTATGCGTCCGGCCGGGTCGAGTGGCTCACCCTCCGCGAGCGGCTCCAGCCGCTCCCGCGCGCAGCGGGGAGCGGCTGGTACGTCGATAGGGCCTATTCCACGGTGTTCGTGAACCCCGGGGCCGCGGCGGCCCGGTTCACCGCGAACGTCTTCGACACGAAGGTCGTGGACGGACTCGTCAACGGCGTCGGCACCGGGACGCGCCGGCTGGCCGCGGTCGGTCGGCTGCTCCAGACGGGCTTCGTGCGCTCCTACGCGCTCGCTTTCCTCCTCGGCGCCGTCGGCGTCCTCGTCTGGGTGGGGACCCGTCTGTGAACAAGCTGCTCACGCTCACGACGTTCCTTCCGCTGATCGGCGCGCTGATGGTGCTGGGTGGGGGTCGCGGGCTGAAGGACCGAGCCGCGCGGTGGGTCGCCCTCGGGGTCTCGCTCGCCACGTTCATCGTGTCCCTCGTCGTGCTCGGGCGCTTCGACCCGGCAGCCGTGGGGTCGTTCCAGATGGTCGAGATCGCGCGCTGGGTGCCGTCGATCGGCCTGTCCTACGCCGTGGGCATCGACGGGGTCAGCATCTGGATGCTCCTGCTCACGACCTTCCTGTTCCCCGTCTCGATCCTCGCGTCCTGGACGATCACGAAGGACGTTCGCCGCTTCCTCGCGGCGATCCTCGTGCTCGAGACCGCGGTGATCGGCACGTTCGTCGCCCTCGACCTGCTTCTCTTCTTCCTGTTCTTCGAGGCACTCCTCGTCCCGATGTACCTGCTGATCGGGGGGTGGGGCGGCCAACGCCGCATCTACGCCGCGGTCAAGTTCTTCCTGTTCACGATGGCGGGCTCGGCGTTCTTGCTCGTCGCGATCCTGTTCCTGTACGCGCAGCAGGAGGGCCCGCGGCTCTTCGGCTACGGCGCGATGATGGACGCGGCCGCCGGCGTACCGGTCACGACTGCCCGATGGCTGTTCCTCGCGTTCTTCGTCGCGTTCGCGGTGAAGGTGCCGCTCGTGCCGCTCCACACCTGGCTGCCCGATGCGCACACCGAGGCCCCGACGGCCGGCTCGGTGTTGCTCGCCGCGCTCCTGTTGAAGGTTGGGACCTACGGGTTGATCCGCTTCAACCTGATGCTGTTCCCGGAGGCGTCGAGGTACTTCGCGACCTTCGTCGGCGTGATCGCCGTGATCGGGATCGTCTATGGCGCGGTGAACGCGCTGGTCCAGACCGACATCAAGCGGCTGGTCGCGTACTCCTCCGTCTCCCACCTGGGCTTCGTCGTGCTGGGGGTGTTCGCGTTCACGCAGCAAGGGGTCACCGGGGGAGTGCTGCAGATGGTGAACCACGGTCTCGCCACCGGCGCGCTGTTCCTCTTGGTGGGCATGGTCTACGAGCGAACGCATACCCGCGACCTGGACAGCATGGGCGGGCTCGCCTCGGTGATGCCGTGGTTGATGGGCGCGTTCCTGTTCACCGCGTTCGCCTCCGCCGGGCTGCCGGGACTCAACGGGTTCGTCGGGGAGTTCCTGGTGATCGTGGGCACGTTCGCCGTGAGCACCTGGTTCGGGGCCCTCGCGGCGACCGCCGTGGTGCTGGCCGCGATCTACCTCCTCTGGTCGTACCAGCGGATGGCGTTCGGGCCGGTCCGCGAGGAGCATCGGCTCCTGCCTGATGTGAATCTCCGTGAGGTCGTCGTGCTGGCGCCGGTGCTGGCTCTCCTCCTCGTGTTCGGTGTGGCGCCCACGCTGCTGACCGATCGCATCGATCCGGCGACCGAGACCGTGATCGCCCGCGTCGCTCCCGACCATCGGATCGACGTGGGGGTCCCCGAGCGGCTGACCGGGATCTTCACACTCGACACGAAGGCGACTCCATGATCGGCCAGGCGGTGCTCCCGACTCCCGAACTCGTCTTCGAGCCGCTGCTGCCGGAGCTCGTCCTCGTGGTGTTCGCGATGGCGGGCCTGCTCTACGAAGCGCTGGCGAAGCGGACCGAAGCCGTCGTCCATCTCTCGATCGGCCTCGTGGGCGTGGTCCTCGCCGGAGGGACGAGCCTCTGGCTCTGGGACTGGGACGGGCCGGCCACGGTGCTGGGCGACGCCGTGTCGGCCGACCGTTTCGCCGTCCTGGCGAGGCTGCTCTTGCTCGTTGTCGCCGCCCTCGGCCTGCTCCTCGGTCATCAGTACTTCGCGAGATCGGGTGACGAGCAGCGGGGTGAGTTCACGCCGTTGCTCCTGTTCGCGACGTCCGGGATGACGCTGATCGTCGCGTCGGCGGACCTGATCCTGACGTTCCTCGCCCTCGAGATCCTGTCGCTCGCGCTGTACGTGCTCACGGGACTCACCGGCCGCCGGGCGGCGAACGAGGCGGCGATGAAGTACTTCCTCCTCGGCGCGTTCAGCTCGGCGTTCTTCCTCTACGGCGTGGCCATGGCCTACGGCGCGACGGGTACCACCAAGATCGCGGCGATGGCGCTCGCCCTCACCGGCACGGGAGAAGCTCAGGCGCTCGCCGTGCTCGGCTTCGCGTTGCTCGCGGTGGGATTCGCGTTCAAGGTCTCCGCGGCTCCGTTCCACATGTGGACACCCGACGTGTACCAGGGAGCACCCACGCCCATCACCGCCTTCATGTCGGCCGCGACGAAGGTCGCCGCGTTCGGGGCGCTGATCCGCGTGCTCGACGTCGCGTTCCAGGCGCTCGCGTGGGACTGGGCGCCGGTGGTCTGGGGGCTCGCGGCCGCTTCGGTCGTGATCGGGAGCATCCTCGCGATCGCGCAGACGAACGTGAAACGGATGCTCGCCTACTCGAGCATCGCGCACGCCGGGTTCATCCTGACGGGGCTCACGGCGGCGGGCTCGGCTGGCATCCGTGCCGCGATGTTCTACCTGGTGGCGTACGCGGCGATGACCGTGGGCGCGTTCGGCACCGTGATGGTCGTATCCGGCCGCGGGGAGAAGCGGACCCGGATCGGCGACTACACGGGTCTCGCCCGCACGAACCCGATCGCGGCCGCCCTCATGACGCTCTTCCTGCTCTCGCTCGCCGGGATCCCCCCGACCGCGGGATTCATCGCCAAGGTGAACGTCTTCTCCGCCGCGATCGACGCCGGCTACTGGGTCCTGGCGCTGATCGGGGTCGTCACGAGCGTCGCGGCCGCCTTCTTCTATCTCCGGGTGATCGTGCTGATGTACATGCAGGAGCCGGAGCCGGCGGCGCCCAGCCTCACGGAGAAGGTGGGGATCGGCGCCGAGAACAGCGCGACGGCCATCCTGGCGATCCCGGCCGCCGCCACGCTCCTCCTCGGCGTATTCCCCGGCGTGATCGTGGGCATCATCCGGGACGCTTCTGTCCTGAGGTGGTGAGTGAGGGACCGGAGTCCCTCACCCTTCCCGAATGGTGGCCCTCAGCGGACCACGATGATCTCGACCTGCTCTTCTCCCAGGATCACCGAATCGGTCCTCGAGATCGACTCTCGTGGCCTTCCCCCACCGACACGGAGGGACGCAACGAGGTCGTTGTTCCGGTGCGTGCGCCGAAGGTTCCGCAGCAGCTTCTCGAACGTGGCCGGCGTATCCTCCTCCCCTCCATCCTCCTCCTCGAAGAAGCAGAAGAGGCAGCTGTCGGCGCCCCCGCCGCCCACGGCCAAGGAGCCGCCGAAACGGCTTCGTGGCATCGACACGAGGAGCTCGACCATCTCTTCGTCGGTCGCACCCTCGGGGAGCAGGAACACTCGGAGGCTGATCGTGTCACGGGGCCTCACCCGGAGCCGGGCACGCTCTCGGAAGTCCGGCTGGACCGAGCTCGCCGACTCGACCCGGACGATCTCGGCGGTGAGGTGCTCCTGGGTGATCGTGGACTCCGCATGGACGCTGGAGAACGACACGGGGCCGAACGGGTTGTCCTGGATCTCGAAGAGGAACGCGTACAACTCGAAGATGCTCTCGAAGGACACGTCGAACTCCGAGAAATGCATGTTCGGTCGGACGACCCGGAACGTCTCCCCGTCCGGCCCGATGCCCTCGAGGACGAATCGGAGGCTCACGGTCCCGTCGCCGAGACGATCGAACACCGCGTCCTGGTTCCCGAGGAGGTGGAACGCCGCGATGTCCGGGAGCCAGAGGAAGCTGTCCGTCGCCTGCCGGAACACCGTCGTTTCGCCCTCCCGGATCGAAACGACATCCGGGTTGGCGACGACACTCGTGACCGGGACGGAGTCGGGCTCCACCCCTTCGATGCCGCGGATCCCTGTAAGGCGATCCTGATCGATGATGCCGTGCAGGTCGGTCAGGTTGGCGATCTTGAACGCACCGTAGAGGTTGCTGGGATCCGGGATCACCTGGAGCACGTCGCCTCCGTACATGGCCATGGGATAGGCGCCCGCCCGCCCGTCCCAGAAGAAGGGATGGCCGAACGCGAGCAGGAGGTCGTCGCACACCACGGTCGCCGTTCCGACCCCCGCGACCGTGAGATCTCCGACGCTGACCGCGCCGGCGACCGCGTCACCCGCGGCGAGGGGATCCGCGGAGAGCCCGCCCAAGCTCGCGGCCCCCGAACGATACGGGATGAGCGGGAGGCCGCCGAGTCGCAGGGTCTTCGCGAAGCGGCGGAAGCCGCGGGTGTTCAATCCCGAGACGGTGACGGGTATCCGAAGTGGCTCGGCGACCGTCGGGATCGCCTCCACGGAGGTCTCGGCGGCGCGGGCCGCGGTTCGCCGGAGCTGAGACGAGACGCGCACTTCTTTCGCGAACGTGGGTCGCGAGGCGGCAGTCGCGGTCGCGAGCGCCTCGGTGCCGGAGGGGTACTCGAGCAGCCGGACCATGTCCTCCGCAGGGGTGACCCCGCCGTAGGTCTGATCCGCCGCGAAGAAGCCGTAGGAGATCGCTCCCACGAGTTCCCCGCCGATGTACACGGGCGAGCCCGAGAAGCCGGCCGCGATGCCGCCGGTCTCGTCGATCACGGGTCCGGACGTGTGCACCAGGATGAAGTCGACGCCGGGGGCGATCCCATCGGGCAGGACGCCGAGGATCTCGACGTCGAACGAGACCGGGTCGGTGCCCGCGACCACGGTCCACGCGGTCGCCAGCATGCCGGGCTCGAGGTCCGCCACGGGGAAGACGTCGGGCTCGGAACTGCACAGCTCGGCGGCGGAACCAGCGGGAGCCGAGATCGCGGCCCCAAGGAACACAGCGGACGACACCAGCAAGGTCACGACGCGCGAACGACCACGCCTGGTTGCTCCCATCGGATCCACCCCCTTCGGCTTGTCTTGGCCGACAGTACGCCTCTTGAGACGACCTAGCTCGGCCCGAGGTTCCATGCCACGGGACGGATCTGTGTGACCGATCTCGATCGGCCCGTCCGGACGGACCGTTCCGGGCCATCGCGGTAGGCTGCTCGTGAATCCGTTCACGAGTGGGCGAACAGCGAAGGAGGCACCCGTACTCGAACCGTCCGAGATCGGCGCGCGCTGGGCACGACGAACGTGAGCCGGCGCGTGATCCCCGGCCTGGAATCGCCCGACCCCGTGCTGGAGTCGGAGGTCCGGACGCGGCTCGATCGCGTGGAAGAGGCGCTCCACAAGGCGCTCGACGAGGCCGACTCCCAGCTGCTGTCCGCCACCGCGAACTATCTCCTCGAGGCCGGTGGGAAGCGGTTCCGCCCGATGCTCGCGCTCCTGTCGGGGTATTTCGGCGATCCGGCGGACCCCCGGCTGATCCCTGCGTCGGTATCGCTCGAGCTCGTCCACGTGGCGACCCTGTACCACGACGACGTGATCGACGAGGCGGAGACCCGCCACGGCGTTCCGGCCGCGAACGTTCGCTGGGACAACACCGTGGCGATCCTCACCGGGGACTACCTGTTCGCCCGCGCTTCCGAGGTCGGCGCGGATCTCGGTCCCGAGGTCTGCCGGATCCTGGCACAGACGATCGCCGTGCTCTGCGACGGACAGATCCGGGAGGTCGATGCCTCCCGCCGGCTCGACCAGACCGAGGCCAACTATCTCGAGGTGATCAGGCGCAAGACGGGCGCGCTGATCGCGACCTCGTGCCGGCTCGGCGCGATGATGTCGGACGCCCCTCCCGAGCACGTGGACATCCTCGAGGCGTTCGGGGAATCGCTCGGCCTGGCCTTCCAGCTCTCGGACGACATCATGGACATCACCTCCAGCGAGCTCGAGCTCGGCAAAGAGCCGGGCGTCGACGTGAAAGAAGGGGTCTATACCCTCCCCGTGCTCCACGCGCTTCGGACGTCGCCCGATCGGGAGGAGTTGGCGCGGATCCTGAGTTCGGGTGGGGACGGCGGGACCCTCGACCGCGCGCTCGAGATCGTCTCGGTCGGAGACTCGATCGAGCATGCCCGCGCGGCCGTGCGCGACGAGGTCGCGCGCGCGGTCGCGCTCGTCGAGCGACTCCCGGCGGGGCCCGCGCAGCACGCGTTGGTGCAGCTCGCGCGGTTCCTTTCGGCGCGCTGCAGGGCCGACACGTCGGCCGGCGATGTGGCCTCGGACGGGGCCTCAGGGAGCGAGGGGGATCCTGCTAGGATCCGCGCTCGGGAAGACTTTCACAAGCGTGCCTGACTACTACTCGTCCTACGGTGTCGTGCTGGCGGTCGTGGCCGCGGGAGCGATCCTCGTCGCGGTGGCGTTCACGGCCGCGAAGCTGATCGCGCCCCATCGTCCGCTTCCCGCCAAGCTCACCACGTACGAGTGCGGGATCGACCCCGTCGGTGAGGGCTGGTCGCAGAGCCAGATCCGCTACTACGTCTTCGGGTTCCTCTTCGTGATCTTCGACGTCGAGGCTGTGTTCCTCTTCCCCTGGGCGCGCGTTTTCGAGAGCCTCGGCTGGGCCGCGGTGGTGGAGATGGGCATCTTCATCGCGATCCTCGCCACCGGCCTCCTCTACGCCTGGCGCAAGGGGGTCGTGCGGTGGGCCTGATCACCGAGAAGACCCCGCTCCCCAAGATCCAGCCGGTCAAGTTCCTGCTGAACTGGGGCCGCCGGTACTCCCTGTGGGTGATGAACTTCGGCCTCGCGTGCTGCGCGATCGAGCTGATCGCCACGTCGACATCCAAGCACGACTTCATCCGACTGGGCGTCATCCCGTTCGCTCACGGCCCCCGCCAGGCCGACCTCCTCGTCGTCGCAGGAACGCTCACCGACAAGATGGCGCCCGCGCTGAAGCGGGTCTACGACCAGATCCCGGACCCGAAGTACGTGATCTCGTTCGGCTCCTGCTCGAACTGCGGCGGTCCCTACTGGGATTCCTACTCGGTCACCAAGGGCGTCGATCAGATCGTGCCCGTCGACGTCTACGTGCCCGGTTGCCCACCCCGCCCCGAAGCCCTGCTGCACGGGATCGTGAAGCTGCAGGAGAAGATCAAGGACGAGGACATCCAGGAGAAGTGGGCGAGTGGCCACAGCGCTGTCTCCTGAGGATGTGGAGTCGCGTCTGCGGGCGCGCTTCGGGCAGGACGTCCTCGCGTTCGAGGAGCAGCACGGGCACGCCGTCGCCACCGTCAGCGTAGATCGGTATCGCGAGGTCTGCCGGTTCCTGCGGGACGAGCCGGAGTTCGCGTGCGATTACTGCGACTTCACGGGGGGCGTCGACTTCGGTCCGGAACGCGGCTTCGAAGTCGTGACGCACCTGTTCTCCACGACCCACCATCACAACGTCCGGATCAAGGTGCAGCTCCCGCACGAGGACCCTGTCTGCCCGACGGTCTCCGACCTGTTCCCCACCTCCGACTGGCACGAGCGCGAGACGATGGAGATGTTCGGGATCCGCTTCGAGGGCCATCCGAAGCCGGTCAAGCTGCTCCTGTCCGAGCCGTTCGAGGGCCAGCCGCTCCGCAAGGACTTCCCGCTGATGACCCGCGAGGTCAAGCCCTGGCCGGGGTTGGTGGAGGGCGAAGACGTGGAGGAGGACGAGTGATCCTTGCCGAGACCGGCGTCTCGGTGTTCTCCTCGCTGTTCTCGAACTTCTGGGTCGTCCTGCTGCTCAAGACGATCGCGGTGATGGGGTTCTTCCTCGTGGTCCCTCTCGGGGTCGGCTACGTGGAACACAAGGGGCTCGCCCACATGCAGGCACGGCTCGGGCCGATGGAGGCGGGCAGGTTCCACGGCTGGGCCCAGCTCGTCGCGGACGGTGTGAAGTTCATCCAGAAGGAGGACGTGGTCCCGGCGGCCGCGGACCGCAACGTGTTCTCCCTCGCGCCGGCGGTGGCGATGATCCCCTACATCGCGATCCTGGTCGTGCTCCCGATCAGCGACTCGTGGTTCGCCGAGAACCTCGACGTCGGGATCTTCTTCGTGCTGGCGATGTCCAGCGTCTCCGTGATCGGCGTGATGATGGCGGGCTGGTCATCCGCGAACAAGTTCTCGTTGATCGGCGCGCTGCGGGCGGCCGCGCAGCTGATCGCCTACGAGCTGCCGCTCGTGATCGCCGCGGCCGCAGTGGTGATGCAGGCGGGCACGCTCTCGATGATCGGGATCGTCGAGGCCCAGCAGGACCTCTGGTTCATCATCCCGCAGCTCCCGGGGTTCCTGATCTTCATGATCGCGGCGTTCGCCGAGCTTCAGCGGCCGCCGTTCGACATGCCGATCGCCGACTCCGAGATCATCTTCGGGGCCTACACCGAATACACGGGCCTGAAGTTCGCGTTCTTCCTCCTCGCCGAGTACGGCGGGATCGTGGCCTTCTCGGGGATCGCGGCCGTCCTGTACCTCGGGGGGTACCAGCCGCTCCCGGGCATCCCGATCCCGGGACCGCTGATGATGATGGGCAAGATCGGGGCCCTCGCGTTCTTCTTCATCTGGCTCCGCGCGACCTACCCGCGGCTGCGTGAGGACCAGCTCCAGCGCTTCTCCTGGCTCGGATTGATCCCCCTGTCGCTCGCGCTGATCATGGGTGTGGCCGTGGCGAAGGTGGCCTTCTAGATGGCGGAGCAGACGCGGAAGCGATCCACGGGCCTCGGGCTCGCGAAGGGCCTGTCGGTCACGCTCAAGACGATGCTGCAGCCGGCGGTCACGCAGCAGTATCCGCGGGTCAAACCCGACCTCCCTCCTCGGACCCGCGGCGTGATCGCGCTCAAGGAGGCCAACTGCACCGTCTGCTACAAGTGCTCCCGCGAGTGCCCCGACTGGTGCATCTACATCGACGCGCACAAGGAGACGCACGACCCGGCGGGCGGCGGCCGGGCGCGCTCGGCCAAGGTCCTCGACCGGTTCGCGATCGATTACGCCCTCTGCATGTACTGCGGGATCTGCGTCGAGGTGTGCCCGTTCGACGCGCTGTTCTGGAGCCCGGAGTTCGAGTACGGCGAGTACGACATCGATCTGATGACCCACGAGAAGGAGCGGCTGGAGGAGTGGACGTACACGGTCCTTCCCCCGCCGGCGCTCGAGGACGGTGCCGTGCCCACGGAGGAACAGGCTTCGTGACCGCTCAGGAATACGCCTTCGCGGTCATCGCGGCGGTGGGTTCGATCAGCGCGATCGCGGTCGTGACCGCCCGCAACGTCGTGCACGCCGCCCTCTACCTGGTCGTGGCGCTCCTGTCGGTGGGGGCGACGTTCCTCCTCCTCGGCGCCGAGTTCGCAGGCTGGGTGCAGATCCTGATCTACGTCGGCGCGATCGTGATCCTGTTCCTCTTCGGACTGATGCTGACGAAGGCGCCGATCGGCCGGGACACCCTCGACAACACCCATCGATGGGTGGGGCTCCTGGTCGCCGCCGGAGTGTTCGCCGGACTCGCCTTCCTGATCCAGGACGCGTTCCCCCTCGATGCGGAGCCGTTCGAGGTCTTCCACGGCAGCACCAGCGTGGTGGGGGAGTCGATGTTCCGCGACTTCGTCCTGCCGTTCGAGGCGATCTCGTTCCTGTTGCTCGCGGCGCTGATCGGAGCGATCGTGCTCGCGCGCAAGGACGAGGGGAACTGACGTGATCCGGCTCCCGTTCGTGCTCCTGTTCTCGGCCTTCCTCTTCTCGGCGGGCGTGTACGGCGTCCTCGCCCGCAGGAACGCCGTGATGGTCCTGATGGCCATCGAGCTGATGCTGAACGCGGTCAACGTGAACCTGGTGGCGTTCTCGTCATCCCTGCACGACGTGGGCGGCCAGATCTTCGCGCTCTTCGTGATCGCGGTCGCCGCGGCCGAGGTGGGGATCGGGCTCGCGATCGTGATCCTCCTGTTCCGGAACCGGGCGTCGATCAACGTGGACGAGGTGAACCTCCTCAAGTGGTAGCGGCCGTCGTCACCGCGATCGCAGCCGCAGAAGCCGAAACCACCGGCGTCGCAACCGGCGCGATCCAGTACGCGTGGGTGATCGCGCTCCTCCCGTTCATCGCGGCTCCCCTGATCCTCTTCTTCGGGAAGCGGACGCCGGGGCAGGGTGCCGTCTTCGGCATCGCCGCGCTCGGGGCAGGCTTCGTGATGGCCCTCGCCGTGCTCTTCCACTTCGTGACCGGCGGCGGCACGTACGCACCCGAAGGCATCGAGTGGTTCGAGATCGGGCCGCTCCACCTCGAGGTGGGGCAGTACGTCGACGGCCTCACGGCGGTGATGCTCGTCGTCGTCACCGCGGTGTCGCTCGCGGTCCACGTCTACTCCCTGGGCTACATGCACGGTGACGTGCGGTTCACGTGGTTCTACGTCGTCCTGTCCCTGTTCACGGGCGCGATGCTCACCGTGGTCATCGCGGACAACCTGCTGTTGCTGCTGGTCGGCTGGGAGATCATGGGCGTCTGTTCGTACCTGCTGATCGGGCACTGGTACGAGGAGCACGAGAACTCGAGCGCCGCGATCAAGGCGTTCATCACCACGCGGATCGGCGACGTGCCGTTCCTGTTCGGGATCTTCGCGCTGATCTTCGCGACGGGGTTCACGACGACGAACATCGCGGAGATCGGCGAGTCGATCGCCGGGCCGGAGGCGTCCTCCGCGCTCGTCACCGCGGCCGCCCTCCTGCTCTTCGGCGGGGCGATCGGCAAGTCCGCCCAGTTCCCGCTGCACGTCTGGCTGCCCGACGCGATGGCGGGTCCCACGCCCGTCTCGGCACTGATCCACGCCGCGACGATGGTGGCGGCCGGTGTGTACCTCGTGGGGAGGATGTTCGAGGTCTTCGTGCACGCGGATCCGTTCGTGCTGACGATCGTGAGCGTGATCGCCGCGATCACCACGCTCGGCGCCGCGTTCCTCGCCCTCGTGCAGGACGACATCAAGCGGGTCCTCGCGTACTCGACGCTCTCGCAGCTCGCCTACATGGTGGCCGGCCTCTCGCTCGGACCGGAGGGTGTGACCGCCGGCTTCTTCCACCTGTTCACGCACGCGTTCTTCAAAGCGCTCCTGTTCCTGGGCGCCGGCTCGCTGATCCACGCGGTCCACTCGAACAACATGAGCGACATGGGTGGCTTGAAGGACGAGATGCCCGTCACGTTCTGGACGTTCCTGATCGGCTCCGCCGCGCTGGCCGGCGTCTTCCCTCTCGCCGGCTTCTGGTCGAAGGACGAGCTCCTGGTCGGCGCGTGGGAGCACAACCAGTGGCTCTTCTTCGTCCTCCTGGCGGTCGCGGTCATGACCGCGTTCTACATGACCCGTTGCGTCCTGCTCACGTTCTTCGGCAGATACGTGGGCGAGGGCCATCCGCACGAGTCGCCGCCCGTGATGACGGGTCCACTCGTGGGCCTCGCCGGCGCGTCGGTGGTCGTGGGGTTCCTCGGAGCCCCGCAGCTCGGTGCCGTGTTCGGTGACTGGGTCTACTTCGAGCATCCGCACGATGCGGATTTCGTGTTCTGGGTGGCCGTCGTCGGAACCCTCGCCGCGGCCGCGGGGATCCTCGGTGGCTATCGTCTGTATCGGGAACGCCGCGAGCGCGATCCGCTGATGGCGTTCCCGCGCGCCTGGAACGTGCTGCAGCATCGGTACTACATCGACGACGCCTACATGCGTGGCATCGTCTACCCGATCCGTGACCGGGCCTCCGCGGGCGTGAACTGGACCAACCAACACGTCCTCGACGGGGCGGTCAATGGGGCAGCCTGGGTGACCCGTGGGCTGGCCACGTTCATCAGCTGGATCGACCGCACGTTCGTCGACGGCGTCGTCAACGCCGTCGGCGGCCTGACGGGGGCCACGGGTGGCCTCTTGAAATACCTGCAGACCGGGAACGTGCAGTGGTACGCCGTGCTGCTGTTCGCGGGCGTCGTCGTCCTGACCATCGTGTTCGTGCAGATCGCGTAGGAGTGTGAGATGACCTGGGAGAGCTCGGCGATCACGATCACCACGTTGCTGCCGATCGTCGGCGCGCTGGTGATCATCCTCGTACCGAGGGACCGGGACCGCATGGTCCGAGGTCTCGGCATCCTGTTCACCGGCGCCGCACTGGTGCTGTCGATCGCGATCGCGGTCGGGTTCGACTACGGGACGGACGGGCTGCAGTTCGTGCTCGACGTCGACTGGATCGCCGCGATCGGGGCGCGCTTCCACGTCGGTATCGACGGCATCTCGATGCCGCTCTACGTTCTCACGTTCCTCCTGTCGTTCCTGTGCGCGGTCTACACGTGGCGGTTCGTTCCGGAGCCGGGTCGCACGAAGGCCTTCCTCGCGCTGATGCTGCTCCTGGAGACCGGGATGGCCGGCACGTTCATCGCGTTCGACCTGATCCTGTTCTTCGTGTTCTGGGAGATGGTCCTCGTCCCGATGTACTTCCTGATCGGGATCTGGGGTTCGGCCAACCGCGAGTACGCGGCGATCAAGTTCTTCCTCTACACCCTCTTCGGCTCCGTGTTCATGCTGCTGGGGTTCCTCGCTCTGTACTTCAGCGGTCCGGATCCGCACACGTTCGACCTCGTCAAGCTCACCGAGTTCGGGGCTGGCGGCGGGTTCACACACACGTTCCAGTTGATCGTGTTCGGTGCGATCGCCCTCGGGTTCGCGATCAAGGTCCCGATGTGGCCATTCCACACGTGGCTGCCGGACGCCCATACCGAGGCACCCACGATCGGCTCCGTGCTGCTGGCCGGGATCATGCTGAAGATGGGGACGTACGGCTTCATCCGGATCGCGCTGCCGGTGCTCCCGGAGGGAGCCCAGGCCTACGCCCCCTGGATCGGGGTCCTCGCGGCGATCGCGATCGTCTACGCCGCGCTCGCGTGTCTGGCGCAGCGCGACCTGAAACGGCTGATCGCGTTCTCCTCGGTCGGGCACATGGGCTTCGTGATGCTCGGCATCGCGACCCTCACGGAGATCGGGATCCAGGCGGCGGTCTTCGGCATGGTCGCCCACGGCGTGATCACGGGGATGCTGTTCTTCTGCGTCGGATCGATCTACGACCGCTACCACACCCGGCAGATCGCGGAGATCGGGGGAGGGATGTCGCAGCGGATGCCCAAGCTCGCGGGGGTCTTCGCGTTCGTGGCGATCGCGTCTCTCGGCCTGCCGGGCCTCGCCGGGTTCTGGGGCGAGGTGATGGCGCTGCTGTCGGCGTTCCGACCGAACGAGGCGCTCCTCGACGGTCAGGTCGGGTTGTTCCGCGTGTTGATGGTGGCGGGCGGCGTGGGGACGATCCTGACAGCCGGCTACTTCCTGTGGATGTTGCAGCGCGTGAACATGGGCACCATGCCCGAGCGCTGGAACGAGCACGCATTCGGGGACATCCACAGCGTTGAGTGGATGTCGTGGACGCCGTTGCTCGTCCTCATCCTCGCGCTCGGGCTCTTCCCGCGACTCATCTTCGGCGTGAGCCAGGAGGCCGTGAGCGGCATCATGGCGGTGCTCGGGGCGGGGGGGTGAGGACCTCGTGACCGTCGACTATCACGCGATCCTCCCGGAGCTGATCCTCGCCGGGACGATCATGCTCGTGCTGGTCGTCGACCTGTTCCTTCCGGCGCGCCTGAAGTGGGGGTCGATGCCGATCGGGCTGATCGGCGTTCTCGGGTCGCTCGTCGCGGTGCTGACGCTCCTCGGTGACGAACGCGCCACCTTCGGTGGCGCGTTCGTCGTCGACAACTTCGCCGTCCTGTTCAAGGTCTTCTTCCTCGTTGCGGCGGTCATCGTCCTCGCGGTCTCGCGCCACTACATCGACCAGCCGGGCTACTACCAGGGCGAGTACTACTTCCTGCTGCTCACGTCGTTCCTCGGTTGCCTCCTCATGCCGTCCTCGCGCGACCTCCTGATGCTCTTCATCGCCCTCGAGCTCGTGTCGGCGCCCGGCTTCCTGATGGCGGCGTTCCGCAAGTGGACCGTGACCGGCGTCGAGGGTGGGCTGAAGTTCTTCTTGATCGGCGTTCTCTCGACGGCGGTGATGCTGTTCGGCATGAGCCTGATCTACGGGTTGACCGGCGGGAAGACCCGTCTCGACGAGGTCGCCGGCGCCCTGGGAAAACTCGACGCGTCCCAGGAGGCGATGGCCCTCGCGTCGATCCTGTTCGTGGTCGTCGGCTTCGCGTTCAAGGTCTCCGCGTTCCCGTTCCAGTTCTGGGCGCCGGACACATACGAAGGCGCTCCCGTCCCGGTCGCGGCGTTCTTGGCCGTGGCGTCGAAGGCCGCCGGCTTCGCCGGGCTGCTGCAGCTGATGTTCGTGGCGTTCATCGGTCAGCACGAGTTCTGGGTGCCGATCTTCGCGTTCCTGGCCATCGCGACGATGACGATCGGCAACCTCGTGGCGCTGCAGCAGCGGCAGTTCGTCCGGCTGCTCGCGTACTCGGGGATCGCGCAGGCGGGCTACATCCTGTTGCCGTTCGCCCTGGTCACGACGGACCAGGCCGTGAACCAGCAGGCGTTCGCGTCCGCGACGGCCTACATCCTGATCTACGGGATCATGAACCTCGGCGCGTTCGCGGTCGCGGTGGCGCTCAGCAAGCGCAGCCCGCGGCTCCTGATCTCCGACTTCGCCGGCGTCGCACGGGTCGCCCCGTTCCTCGCGGTGGGCATGACGCTGTTCATGGTGTCCCTCGCGGGCGTGCCTCCGGCGGCGGGGTTCTGGGCGAAGATCCTGATCTTCGGCGCGGCGATCTCGCGCGGGGAGGTGCTCGGGCCGCTGCTCGCGGCGATCATGGTCGTGAACTCCGTCGTGAGCGTCTTCTACTACCTGGCGATCGCGCGGCAGATGATCTTCCAGCCCTTGGAGGACACCACCCCGGTTCGCACGCCGGTCCTGCTGGCCGGCGTCGTCGGCCTCTCGATGGCCGCCCTGCTCTTCTTCTTCCTGCTCCCCGGCACGTTCTCGCGGCT
This sequence comes from Actinomycetes bacterium, assembly GCA_021155985.1. Classification (GTDB taxonomy): domain Bacteria; phylum Actinomycetota; class UBA4738; order UBA4738; family HRBIN12; genus JAJNBA01. The sequence continues at coordinate 507 of JAJNBA010000041.1, read as the reverse complement.
CGCCGACATCTCGACGCTCGTCGCCTGAACCGCGCCGCCCGAGTCGAACGAACAGGCTGTGAGACCATGGTTCTCAGGAGGGGTCCAACCCCTTCAGAACCTCCACGACAAGGAGCGTGAGGAGAATGGCACCGGGCATCAATCGACTGAAGACATGGATCCTGATCGCGGCACTCGGGGGTCTGTTCGTGCTGGTCGGGTCGTTCTGGGGCCGGAGCGGCATGACGATCGCCCTGATCATCGCCCTGGTCTTCAACTTCTCGATGTACTGGTTCTCCGATCGCATCGCGATCGCGACGACGCGCTCGAAGCCCGTCACCGAGCAGGAGATGCCGGACTACTACCGGATGGTCCGCGAGCTCGCGAACGAGCAGAAGGTGCCGATGCCTCGGCTCTACGTCTCCGACATGATGCAGCCGAACGCGTTCGCCACGGGCCGGAACCCGGAGCACGCCGCCGTGGCCGTCACCCGCGGCATCCTCCAGCTCCTCGATGAACGAGAGCTCC
>JAJNBA010000040.1 GCA_021155985.1 Actinomycetes bacterium | reverse complement strand
CTCGTAGGCGAGGTTCGGGGCGAGCCACCGCTCCGCCTCGGCGAGGGACTCGCCCTTGCGGCGCGCGTAGTCCTCGACCTGGTCCTTCGCGATCCGCCCGACGTGGAAGTAGCGGGCGGCCGGATGCGCGAGGTACAGACCGCTCACGCTCGCCGGTGGCATCATCGCGCACGAGGTCGTCAGGTCGATGCCGGTCTCCTCCGCGGCGTTCAAGAGCTCGAACAACGTGCGCTTCTCGCTGTGGTCCGGGCAGGCCGGGTAGCCGAAGGCCGGCCGGGTGCCGCGGTAGCGCTCCTTGATCAGGTCCTCGCTGGAGAGCTGCTCGTCCGGCGCGTACCACTCGCGGCGGACCCGTTGGTGGAGGTACTCGGCGAACGCCTCCGCGAGGCGGTCGGCGAGCGCCTTGGTCACGATCGCCCGGTAGTCGTCATGCTCGGCCTCGAACGCTTTCGCGAGATCGTCCGCGCCGAAGCCCGCGGTGACGGCGAACGCGCCCACGTGATCGCGCACGCCGGAGTCCAGAGGCGCGACGAGGTCGGCGATCGACTTGTTGGGCTCACCTTCACCACGGTCGCCCTGCTGTCGGAGGCAATGGAAGACATAGCCGCCCTCGGTCACGATGTCGTCACCCTCGGCCCGCGCCGGGAAGTAGCCGTAGACGCCGCGAGCCTCGAGCAGCCGCTCGTCGACGATCCGGTCCAGCACCTCTTGCCCGACCTGGAACAGCTCGCGAGCCGTCTCACCCATCTGCGGATGGTCGAGGATCTGCGGGTAGCTCCCCTTGAGCTCCCACGCCGTGAAGAAGAACGTCCAGTCGATGTATCCGCGCAGCGTCGCGAGGTCCGGCTCCACGGTTCGGGTGCCGACGAAGGGCGGCGGGGGAGCGTCCTCCTGGCGCCAGTCCACCTTGAGTCGGTTCTCGAGGGCTTTCCGGTACGGCAGGAGCGGTTGCTTCTGCTTCTCCTCGTGGAGCTTCCGGAGTCGCTCCTGGTCCGTGCGGTTGTCGGCGTCCAGCTTCGCCTTCCGCGGCTCGTCGAGCAGCGCGCTCATCACCCCGACGACACGAGACGCGTCCACGACGTGGACGACGGGCTGGGCGTAGACGGGGGCGATCTTGACGGCGGTGTGCTGCTTCGACGTCGTGGCGCCGCCGATCAGGAGGGGCAGGTCGAGGCCGCGTCGCTGCATCTCCGTGGCCACGTTCACCATCTCGGTGAGCGAGGGCGTGATCAGTCCGGAGAGACCGATCACGTCCGCCTTCTCTCGCGCCGCCGTGTCCAGGATCGTCTCCGCGGGCGCCATCACGCCGAGGTCGACGACCCGGTAGTTGTTGCAGCCGAGGACCACCCCGACGATGTTCTTGCCGATGTCGTGCACATCGCCCTTGACCGTGGCCGTCACGATCGTGCCCTGGGCGGACCCGACGAGGCCCAGGCGCTCCTTCTCCTCCTGCATGAAGGGCTCGAGGTAGGCGACGGCCTTCTTCATCGCGCGCGCCGATTTCACGACCTGCGGGAGGAACATCTTGCCCGCGCCGAAGAGGTCGCCCACGATCTGCATCCCGTCCATCAGCGGGCCCTCGATCACCTCGAGCGGCCGATCGTAGCCCTGCCGCGCCTCTTCGGCGTCCTCCTCGATGAAGGCGTCGATCCCGTGGACGAGCGCGTGGGAGAGCCGCTCCTCGACCGAGCCTTCCCGCCACGTCAGGTCCTGCTCGGTCCGCATCGCCTCGCCGGTGACCGTCTGCGCGAACGTGAGCATCCGTTCGGTCGCGTCGGGCCGGCGGTTGAAGAGCAGGTCCTCCACGTGCTCGAGGAGGTCCTTCGGGATGTCGTCGTAGACGGGCAGCTGTCCGGCGTTGACGATCGCCATGTCGAGCCCGGCCTGCCGCGCGTGATAGAGGAACGCCGAGTGCATCGCCTCGCGGACCACGTCGTTCCCGCGGAACGCGAACGAGAGGTTCGAGACGCCGCCGGAGATCTTCACGCCGGGGCACCGCCGCTTGATGATGCGCGTGGCGTCGATGAACGCTTTCGCGTACTCGGCGTGCTCCTCCATGCCCGTGGCGATCGCCAGGATGTTCGGGTCGAAGATGATGTCCGACGGGTCGTAGCCGGCCTGCTGGGTGAGGAGTCGGTACGCGCGCTCGGAGATCTCGACCTTCCGGTCCACGGTGTCGGCCTGGCCTTGCTCGTCGAACGCCATCACCACGACGGCTGCGCCGTAGCGCTGCACGCGCCGGGCCTTGGCGAGGAAGTCTTCCTCACCTTCCTTCAGGCTGATCGAGTTCACGACCCCCTTGCCCTGGACGCACTTCAGACCGGCCTCGATCACGTCCCAGCTGGACGAATCCACCATGATCGGCGCCCGCGCGACCTCCGGTTCGGTGGCCAGGAGGTTCAGGTACGTGGTCATCGCCTGCGGACCGTCCAACAGGTCGGTGTCCATGTTGACGTCGAGGAGGTTCGCGCCGTTCTGGACCTGCTCGCGTGCGATGTCGACGGCGGCCTGGAAGTCGCCGCTCTCGATCAAGCGGCGGAACTTCTTCGAGCCGGTGATGTTCTGACGTTCTCCCACCATCACGAACCCGGTGTCGGGTCGCACGACGAACGGCTCGAGGCCGCTGAACGACGTGAACGTCTCGTCGGGATCGGGGACCGTGCGCGGCGGGAGGTCGTGGATCGCCTCCGCGATCTGGCGGATGTGCTCCGGCGTCGTCCCGCAACAACCTCCGAGGATGTTGGCGAGGCCGGCGCGCGCGAACTCTCCGAGGTAGCCGCTCGTGATCTCCGGGTCCTCGTCGTGCAGCCCCATCGCGTTGGGCAGCCCGGCGTTGGGGTAGCAGGCCGTATAGGTGGGCGCGATCCGCGAGAGCGCCTCGAGGTAGGGGCGCATCTGCGCGGCGCCGAGCGAACAGTTGACACCGACGATCATCGGCTCGGCGTGCTCGATCGAGAGCCAGAACGCCTCGGCGGTCTGTCCCGACAGGTTCCGGCCGCTCTGGTCGACGGCCGTGAAGGAGAGCCACAAGGGCAGATCCGGTGCGACGTCCCGGGCGGCCGCGATCGCGGCCTTGGCGTTCAAGGTGTCGAAGATCGTCTCGATCTGGAGGATGTCAACGCCGCCGCCGGCGAGCCCGCGGATCTGCTCAGCGTACGCCTCCGTCAGCTCGTCGAAAGTGATCGTGCGGAACGCGGGATCTTCGACCTTGGGCGAGATCGAGAGCGTGCGGTTCGTCGGCCCGAGCGACCCGACCACGAACCGATCCTCGGCGCCGTCGAGCGCCCGCCGAGCGTTCTCGGCCGCGGCACGGTTCATGTCGTAGACCAGGTGCTCGAGGCCGTACTCGGCCTGGGAGACGGGGCTCCCGTTGAACGTGTTCGTGCTGAGGATCCAGGCGCCGGCGTCCAGGTAGTCGCGGTGGATCGACTCGACGATGTCGGGCCGGGTGAGGCCGAGGACGTCGTTGTCCCCTCGGATGTCGCGCGGGTGGTCCTTCAGGAGGTCACCGCGGAAGTCCTCCTCGGTCAGCTCGAGCGTCTGGATCGCCGTGCCCTTCGGACCCTCGAGCACGAGGATCCGTTCGGCCATCAACGCCTTCAGCCTGCTCCGCACGTCCACCCGATAACCCTACCGCCGAGCACGGATGCGACTGCGAGCCTCGGCGCGTCGGAGTACCCTCCGCTCATGCGAGTCGTGCCGACCGGGAGATCGGTGCTGAGGGTGAGGGAAGCTTCGACCTCCTCCCGTGGGCGATCGGCCACGCAGGTGCGCCGCGCGGTGGCCGCCCTCCACGCCGTGCCGTTGTTCGACGGGTTCTCAAAGCGACATCTCCGCCGTCTCGCCGCGGAGGCCGAGGTCGTCGCGTTCGAGGCCGACCGGGCGATCGTGGAGGAGGGAGGGGCGGGGGAGGCGATGTTCATCGTCCTGAGCGGGGGAGCTCGTGTCACCAGAGGGGGCCGGAAGGTGGCCACCGTGGTCCCCGGCGACTTCTTCGGAGAGCTGTCGGCGTTGGACGGGGGCCCGAGAACCGCGTCGATCGTCTCCGAGACGCCGATGGAGCTCCTGCGGCTGTTCCGGCACACGCTGCGTCGGATGATCGAGGAGGAGCCGTCGCTCGCGATGGGGCTGCTCGAGGGGCTCGCGAGGCGTATCCGTCAGGTGCAGCCCGGCGGGCCCGTCACCTGATCACCCCAGCAAGGTGTCGAGCTCCTTCAGGGTGACGTCGTCCAGCTCGATGTCGCCTGCCGCCGCGTTCGTTCGGACGTGCTCCGGGTTGCGGCTCCCCGCGATCGCCGAGGTCACGCCCGGCTGGTGCACGTTCCACGCGAGGGCGAGCTCGGCGAGACCGCACCCGAGCCGCTCCGCCACCGGTCGGAGCCTGCCGACGATCTCCAGCGACGCCTCGACGTCGGAGAACGGTCCCTCGTCCTGCTCAGTGCCGCGCCAGTCGCCCTCGGGGAATCGGGTCTCGGTGGTGATGGCACCCGTCAAGAGGCCGTACGCCAGCGGCGCGTAGCTGACCACGCCGATGCCCTGCTCGCCGCACCAGCGGATCAGGTCACCGTTCGCCCGCGTGAGCATCGAGTACTCGGGCTGGAGGGAGTCGACGTGGCGGATCGCGAGGCAGACCTCGATCTGGCCCCGATCGAAGTTCGACACGCCGATGTGCCGGACGAGGCCGGCGTCCTGGAGGTCGACCATCGCGCCCCAGGTCTCCTCCAGCGGCACGCCCGTCCCGTCCGGCCAGTGGAGCTGGTAGAGGTCCACCCGGTCCGTCCCGAGGCGGCCGAGGCTTGTCTCGCAGGCGCTCCTGACCTGGGCCGGAGTGAAGCCGCTGCCCTCGGGCGCGGGAGCCACCTTCGTGGCCAGGGTCAGCTCGTCCCGCCGCCCGGCGATCGCGCGCCCGACGAGGAGCTCGGACACGCCGTCTCCGTAGACCTCCGCCGTGTCGATCCAGTCGATCCCGGCGTCGAGACCGGCCCGGATCGCATCGATCACGACTTCCTCGGACTCGTTGGCGCCCCACGCCGTGCCGCCGGCCTCCCACGCTCCGTACCCGACCACGGAGATCTCGGGGCCGTGTCTGCCGAGCTTCCGCCGCCGCATCGGCGAGAAACTAGCAGCCACGGCCATCACAGCCGAACCCGCGCAGTAGGGTGTTTCTTGGATGAGCAAAGCGGTTCGAGAGCGGGAACGGATCGTCGTTCGGTTCGCCGGCGACTCGGGCGATGGCATGCAGTTGACCGGCGACCGATTCACGAGCGCCACGGCGGTGCTGGGCAACGACCTCGCCACGTTGCCCGACTTCCCCGCTGAGATCCGCGCTCCTGCGGGCACCGTCCATGGGGTCTCCGCCTTCCAGATCCAGTTCGCATCGAACGACATCACCACGCCCGGCGATCACGCTGACGTGCTGGTCGCGATGAACCCGGCGGCCCTCAAGGCGGATCTCGACAAGGTCGGGAAGGGCGGCGTGCTCATCCTGAACGAGGACTCGTTCACGGAGCGGAACGTCCAGAAGGCCGGGTACACCGCCGACCCACTCCAGGACGGGACCCTCGACGGCTACCAGGTCTACAAGGTGCCGATGACCTCGATCACGGTGCGGGCGACGGAGGGCATCGGGATCGGCAAGAAGGAGTCGGAGCGGGCGAAGAACATGTTCGCCCTCGGACTCGTGTCGTGGATGTTCGGTCGCCCGACGGAAACGACGCTCAACTGGCTGGAGAAGAAGTTCGGTTCCCGCCAGGAGATCTTCGATGCCAACGTCGCGGCCTTCAAGGCCGGCTACAACTTCGGCGAGACGACGGAGCTGTTCGCCGAGTCCTACAAGGTGGAGGCGGCTCCCCAGGTGCCGGGGACCTATCGCAACATCGACGGCGCCACGGCCCTCGCGTGGGGGCTGATCGCCGCGTCGGAACGCAGCGGTCTGCCACTGTTCTACGCGAGCTACCCGATCACGCCGGCCTCCGAGCTCCTCCACGAGCTGTCCCGGCACAAGAACTTCGGCGTGGTCACGATCCAGGCGGAGGACGAGATCGCCGCCGCCAACATCGCCTTGGGCGCGGCCTTCAGCGGCCAGCTGGCCGTGACCGGGACGAGCGGGCCGGGCATCGACCTGAAGGCCGAGACGATCGGGCTCGCGGTGATCATGGAGCTGCCGATGATCATCGTCGACGTGCAGCGCGCGGGCCCCTCGACCGGCATGCCGACGAAGACCGAGCAGGCGGACCTGCTGCTCGCGATGTACGGACGGCACGGGGAATCGCCGCTGCCGATCGTGTCGGCGTCCACCCCGGCCGAATGCTTCACCGCCGCGCTCGAGGCGGCCCGGATCGCCGTGCGGTACCGGACGCCCGTGATCTTGCTCTCCGACACATTCATCGCGAACTCCTCGGAGCCGTGGCCGATCCCCGAGGTCGAGAGCCTGCCGTCGATCGAGCCGGAGTTCGCCACCCCGAACGGGCAGGACTTCCTCCCGTATTCGCGCGACGAGAAGCTCGCGCGGCCGTGGGCGATCCCGGGGACTCCGGGGTTGGTGCACCGGATCGGTGGATTGGAACGCCAGGACGGAACGGGCAACATCAGCTACGACGCTGCCAACCACGAGCTGATGACCAGGCTCCGCCAGGCGAAGGTCGACGGCATCGCGGACGACATCCCCGCTCTCGAGGTCGAGGACCCGAGCGGCGAGGCCGAGCTGCTCGTGCTCGGTTGGGGCTCCTCCCTCGGCACGATCACGGCGGCCGTCGCCCGGGCGAGGGCCGACGGCCGGAGCGTGGCGACCGCGCATCTCCGGCATCTGAACCCGTTCCCGACGAACACGGGGGAGATCGTGCGCGCGTACCGGAAGGTGCTCATCCCGGAGATGAACATGGGGCAGCTCGCCGCGCTGATCCGTGCCAGGTACCTGGTGGACGCGGCGTCGTATTCGAAGGTGCAGGGCCTTCCCATCTTCGCCGAGGAGCTCGAGCACGAGATCGCGAGGGTGCTCGATGAGTGACGTGATCGAGAACGGCGGAACCTCACGGGGCGACGCCTCGACGCTGACGAAGAAGGAGTTCACGTCGGACCAAGAGCCCCGCTGGTGCCCGGGGTGCGGCGACTACGCGATCCTGTCCGCGGTCCAGGCGTTCATGCCGGAGCTCGGCATCGAGCCCCACAAGACGGTGTTCGTGTCCGGGATCGGCTGCAGCGGCCGGTTCACGTACTACATGGACACCTACGGCATGCACGGGATCCACGGACGTGCTCCCGCGCTCGCCACGGGGATCGCGGTCGCGGCGCCGGAGCTGTCGGTGTGGGTCGTCACCGGCGACGGCGACGGCCTCTCGATCGGCGGGAACCACCTGATCCACGCGCTCCGCCGGAACGTCGACATCAAGATCCTCCTCTTCAACAACCAGATCTACGGACTCACGAAGGGCCAGTACTCGCCCACGTCGGAAGAGGGGAAGGTCACGAAGTCCACGCCGTTCGGCTCGGTCGACCATCCGTTCAACCCGATCGCACTCGCCCTCGGCGTCGAGGCGACGTTCGTGGCACGCACGGTCGACAACGACCGGCAGCATCTGACCGAGGTCCTCCGCCGAGCCGCCCAGCACAAGGGGACGGCCTTCGTCGAGATCTACCAGAACTGCAACGTCTTCAACGACGGCGCGTTCGACCTGCTGCGCGACAAGGCCCAGGGCAAGCACAACCAGATCCGGCTCGAGCACGGCGAGCCGATCGTGTTCGACGAGGGGAACCGATGCGTGCGCGTCGGCGAGAACGGCCGGTACGAGATCGCGCCGACCGCTGAGACCGACCCTGACGGCATCGTCGTGCACGACGCCCACGGCCGGCCGTCGCTCGCGTTCGCGCTGGCCCACCTCTCCCGTGGCCCGGACGAACCCTCGTGCATCGGTGTCTTCCACGAGGTGGAGCGGCCGGTGTACGGGCAAGCGATCCAGCATCAGCTCCAAGCCGCGAAGGAGCGCCTCGGCGCGGGCGACCTCGACGCGCTCCTCCACGTCGGGGACACCTGGACGGTGGAGTAGCGGCCCGGCGCCCGAGGGCCTCCCCCGGTCTCGGCTCAGCCGGCGGTCGGCGGACTGAACCGCGAGAGTGCCTCCGTGGAGGCCGTCTCCATCTGCCGGAGCTCGCGCACGGTCCCGGAGAGGATCCGTACGAGGGCATCGAGGTGGGATCGGTCCGCACCGTCCCCGAGACTCACCCGGAATCCGGTCGTCGCCGGGTAGCCGATCTGCTCCAGCACCGGCGACGGGTCCTCGGGACGCCCGCTGCAGAGTGATCCGGCGCCAAGGCGGAAGCCGCGGTCGTCGAGGGTCATCAGCAGCGTCGCGGGGTCGAGGCCGGCCACGCTGAACCCCACGAGATGGGGCGTGCGGTGGGTCGCGTGGCCGTGGACCGTCGTGCCCATCACCTCGCCCAGCCGATCGCGGAGCTCCGCCGTGAGCGTCCAGTGGGCGGCCGCACGGTCGGTCATCGTGGTGAGGGACGCCGTGAGCGCGGCCGCCATCCCGGCGATCCCGGGAGTGTTCTCCATCCCCGAGCGACGCTTCCGCTCCCGATCGTCCCCACACGGGTAGGCCGTGATCGCGACGCCGCGACGGACGTAGAGGGCTCCCACGCCCGGCGGCCCTCCGAACTTGTGCGCCGACAGCGACAGGAGATCCACGCCGAGGCCCGGTGCGTCCACCGGGAGCCGGCCCACGGTCTGGCACGCGTCCGTGTGGAACCGCACGCCGGCTTCGCGGGCGAGCCGGGCCGCCTCGGCGACGGGCTGGATGGTTCCGAGCTCGTGGTTCGCGTGCTGCACGGATGCGAGGAGCGTGCCCGGAGTCCGCACCTCCGCGGCGAAGCGATCGAGATCGACCCGACCGTCTCGGTCGACGGGGACGACCACGACCTCGAACCCGTCCGACTCCAGCGCGTGCGCGACACCGCTCACGGCCGGGTGCTCCACAGCGCCGATCACGATCCGGGTGCCGAGCTCGCGGACGGCGCGGACGCCGCCCCAGATCGCGAGGGCGATCGATTCGGTGCCGCCGGAGGTGAACACGATCTCGTCGGGCTGGGCCCCGATCGCGGTGGCGACCTGCTCGCGCCCGTCGTCGAGCAGGGAGCGGGCCGCGCGGCCCGGCGCGTGGATCGAGAGAGGGTCGCCGTACGACTCGAGGGCGGCCACGACGGCGTCGCGCGCCTCCGGGAGCAGGGGAGTGGCCGAGGCCGAGTCGAGGTAGAGGTCGGCGACCATCGCCGGCTCAGGGTACCGGGCGGGCCCGAGGCTACGGAGTGGCCGGCTCCCGTCCGCGCAAGAGCGCGGCCGTGTAGAGGACCCCGGCGATGATCGCGCCGGCGATCGGCCCCACGATCCAGACGAGCGCGTCGGCCCACTGCCCGCCGACCAGCGCCGGGCCGAACCAACGGGCAGGGTTCATCGCCGCGCCGGTCAGCGGTCCGAACGCGAGGATGTCGAAGGCGATCGTGAGCCCGATCGTGAACCCCGCCGTCTTGTTCCACGGACCCCTGTCGTCGACGGCGGTTCCGAACACCACGAAGACCAGGAAGAACGTGAGGATCGCCTCGAGGACGATGCCCTTGCCGACAGCCAGGCCGGGTGCGAGCGCGGGGGCGCCCGCGCCTCCGCCGTCGAACGCGGCCCCGCCCACGACGTACCGGAGGAGGAGGGCGCCCATCACCGCACCGACCAGCTGGGCCCCGATCAGGACCGCGCCCCGCTGGGTGCCGATCCTGCCGGCCGCCCACAGGGCGATCGTCACCGCCGGGTTGATCTGGCCGCCCGAGATGTGGCCGGTGACGGAGACCATGACGGCGAGGACGAGACCGTGGGCGAGCGCCACGCCCACCAGGTCGAGCTGACCGGAGCTCGCGACGATCACCGCGCCGGCGCCCACGAAGATCAGCGCGAACGTCGCGACGAACTCCGCGACCGCCGCCTTCCCCAGACTCTCCATCACGTCCTCCTTGTCGTCGCTCCAACGGGTGCTCCCGGCGCTGCTCGATGCACGAGAGCGCGTGGGAAGGTACGTGGCCGCGTCCCGACGCGCCGAGCCTAGCCCGCCGTCCGGAACCGTTCAAAGACCGTGCGATCCGTCCCCGGCGGCTGCGTGGAAGCGAGTAGCATCGCCCGCGTGGAAGTCCTCCTGGTGTCCCCGGACGTGCGCTCCCGACAGCTGATGGCCCTCGCGGTCCGGAGCATCGAGCGCCGGCTGGGCGAGGAGATCCGCTTCCGTGCGGCTCGCAACGGCGAGCTCGGCACGTGGGCGGCCCTCCGGGAACGGCCGGACATGATCGTCGCGGACGAGATCGCGTCACGCGAGGGTGCGTTCGGGCTCGCGAGAACCCTCCGGGATCACGCGGAGCCCTATACGGGGGTCATCGTGATCCTGCTGGATCGCAAGCACGACGCCTGGCTCGCGAGGTGGTCGGGCGCCGACGCGTGGTTCGTGAAGCCCGTGGATCCGTTCGAGCTGGCCGACCGGCTGCTCGAGCTCGTGACCGAGTCGAAGACCGAGCCGAGGACCGAGCCGAGGAACGAGCCGAGGAACGAGCCGAGGAACGAGAAGGAGAGCGCGTGAAGATCAAGGGGACCTGCAAGCGGGACGGCCGGGATTTCTTCGCGGAACAGGTCGTGGCATCGGGCGGCGAGTGTCCCTGGGACGGACAACCCTTCAACGCGGATTACGCCGCCGTGCTGGTGGAATCGCTCCGGGAAGCCGAACGGCTGGGAACCCAGCTCGAACGGGCGCTCGAGCGGGTGGCCTCGCTCCACCCGGCGTTCACCCTGAACGAGCAAAGCGTGCTGGGGGAGCTGACGGACCAGCTCGGGCGGTTCCACCGGGACCTCGTCCGGCAGGCCTGACGGTGGTCGCCGTGGCGGCGGACGGGAACGGCTTCGCGGTGGAGGTCCGGGGCGGCGAGGAGACGTGGACCGTCGCGATCGTGAGCCCCGAGGGCGAGGTCGTATCGGAGCGAGCGTGCCACGACGGCGCGGAGGCCAGGACGTACGCGTCCACGGTCCGCCAGCACATCTTCTGGCTGTCACCGGAGAAGTTCCGCGAGTATTACCGGATCCAGGGCCAGGTCGAGGGGTAGCCGATGGGGTTCAACGCGATGCAGCCGGGCAAGGTCAAGAAGGCGGATCTGATCATCGCCGGTGTGGCGCTGCTCGTGATCGTCGGGCTCGTCCTGTGGGCGGTGCTGTGACCGATGGTCGGTCCCTCGCCGACCTCGACTACTGCTACCTGACGACCACCGGCCGGCATTCGGGCAAGCCACATCGGATCGAGATCTGGTTCGCGCTCGTCGACGGCGTGGTGTACCTCCTGTCCGGCGGCGGAGACCGTTCGGATTGGGTGCGGAACCTCGAGGTCTCGCCCGACGTCGTGCTCGAGATCGGCGGCGAGAAGCGGGTGACGAAGGCCCGGGTGGTGACGGATCACGAGGAGGACGCGCTGGCGCGACGGGTCGTCGGCGGGAAGTACCGGCCCCGTTCACGAGAGGATCTGGACGACTGGGGGCGGACGTCGCTCCCCGTGGCGATCGATTGGCGCTAGCGTTCCTCGAAGCCGATCGAGAACATGCGCTCCAGGTCGTGCTTCGAATACACCTGGAACGCGATCAGCGTCTCGGTGCGCTCCACCCCCCCGACCTTGGAGATCCCGCCCGGGATCACCGTCTCGAGCTCGTCGTGCCCAGCGACCCGGACGACCGCGACCAGGTCGAACTCGCCCGCCACCGAGTAGACCTCGGAGACGCCGCCGATCTCCGCGATCGCTTCGGCGGCCTCGGGGATCTCGTCGATCTCGCACTGGATCAGGACGACGGCGTGGACGGTCATCGGCTCAGGTCCTTTCGAGGACGACGGCGAGCCCTTGCCCGCCGGAGATGCAGAGGGTCGCCAGGCCGAGCGAGACCCCACGCGCTCGCATCTGGTACGCGAGCGTGAGCAGGATCCGGGCGCCGCTCATCCCGATCGGGTGGCCGAGTGAGATGCCGCCACCGAGGAGGTTCAGCCGGTCGCGGTCGAACTTCAGCTCACGCTCACAGGCGAGCACCTGTGCCGCGAACGCCTCGTTGATCTCGATCAGGTCGATGTCGGCGAGGGAGAGGCCGGTCTTCTCGAGGACCTTCTTCGTGGCCGGCACGGGTCCGATCCCCATGATCTCCGGTGGGACGCCCGCCCAGCTCATCCCCGCGATCCGGGCGAGCGGCTCCCGTCCCTCCGCGCGGGCGCGCGAGGCCGACATCAGGACCATCGCTGCGGCTCCGTCGGTGATGCCGGCGGCGTTGCCGGCGGTCACGGACCCGCCCTCGCGGAACACGGGTGAGAGCTTCGCGAGCCCGTCGGCCGTGGTTTGAGGACGCGGATGCTCGTCCTCGGCGATCGTGAGGGTCCCCTTCCCGGAGGGTTCGTTCGTCTCCACGGGGAACATCTCGGCCGCGCGGGCGTCTGTGCCCTCGGCCGCCTTCGCCTGGGACTCGAGGGCGAACCCGTCCTGCTCCTCGCGCGAGAGCCCGTAGCGATCGGCGAGGTTCTCCGCCGTTTCCCCCATCAGGAGACCGCAGAGAGGATCCAGGAGGCCGTCGCGGTACATCCCGTCGTACACGGTGGCATCGCCCATCCGGTATCCGGCCCGCATGCGGTCGAGGAGGAACGGCACGCGGGTCATGTTCTCCATGCCGCCGGCCAGGACGACCTCGGAGTCACCGAGGGCGATCTGCTGCGCTCCGAGCTGCACGGCCTTCATGCCCGAGCCACACGCGATGTTGACGTTGTAGGCGGAGACCTCCTCCGGGACGCCGGCGTGGATGCTCACCTGCCGCCCGGTGTTCGGCCCGTTGCCCGCCTGACGCGCGTGACCGAGGATCGTCTGATCGATCTGATCCGCGGGCACATCGGCCCGGCGCAGGGCCTCGCGTGAGGCAGCCGCTCCGAGCTCGACCACCGAGGTGGCCGCGAAGGAGCCCAGGAACTTGCCGATCGGGGTTCGGGCGCCCTCGAGGATCACCGCGTGCTCCATGGCGGCCAGTGTATCCGGGCCTCCGTCGAGGACCTCTGGTCGATCGGTTCTCGAGCGCGTCAGACCTGGGTGCGGATCCCCGCGTAGAGGTCGCGGAGCGCCCCGATCTCGCCGCCGTGATGGGCGTCGTGCTGGATCATGGTCCAGAAGATCCGCCAGACCGGCCAGAGCTCGCCCCAGTTGGTCCGCACCTGTCGCTCCAGATCGGCCTCGTCGACCTCGGCCAGATCCTGGGTCAAGAGGGCGTGGCCCGCGTCGAGCATCGCGATGGCGTCCGCCACAGTGCCGGGAGTCTCGATGGTGCGCCAGGTGAGGGCGCCCGGGCCGAAGGCGTGCTCGTGGTACATCACCTTGCACATCGCGATGTGGGTCAGGCGCCAGGCGATCGTCGTGAACGGTGCGGGGACGGGATCGGGTTCCGCGTAATGGTGGTCCCAGCGGCCGTCCTCGGTCCGGAAGATCGTCCACGAGCCGGCGATCGGCTCCCAGAAGAACTCGTCGTCCGCCAGCCCGTGCAGGCGCTGGCGCATGTCATGGAAGGCCTCCGACATCTCGCGTTCGAGGAGCTCGACGGCAGGGCCCACGACACGGCGAGCCTACCGCCGGGTCGCGCGAGGTCGCTCGGTGTCGTTCTCCTGGGCCCATCGCACGATCTTCGCGATGCGGGCGCCACCGTCGACGGGCTCCGAGAGGGGGACGTCGCACGCGATCAGACGGACGGGGTTCCTGGCCAGCCAGGAACGCACCGCCGACAGCTCGTCGGCGCGTTCGCGCGGGCAGGGCTCGGAGATGGGCTGCACGTCCGTGTCGTCCGCCCGCGCGAGCGCACCCCCCACGAAGGCCAATCGCCGCTCGCCTTCCGCGACGAGCTCGAGGTGACCGGCTCCGACGAGCCATGCGTCCTGGCGCGACCGGTGCAACGCCGAGGCGAGGGCGCGGATCCGATCGCGCACGGAGGCCGCCTCTTCGAATCGTTCGGCGTCCGCCAGACGGCGCATCCGTGCTTCGAGCGCTTCGAGGAGCCCGTCCGGGGACTCGAGGGAGGAGAGGAGATCCCGGACGAGCTCTCCGTAGCGCTCGGGGTCGATCCCGCCGTCGCACGGGGAGGGGCACCGGCCGATGCCGGCGAGGGCGCAGGGGGCGAACCGGGTGCGGGCGCCCATCGAGCGGGCGCAGCGACGTAGCGGGACGATCTCCTCGAGCGCCTCCTTCGCCAAGCGGGCCGCCCCCGATCCCGAGAAGGGTCCGAGGTACGCGCAGCCGTCATCAGTCCCGGCTCGATGGACGACCTTGAGACGAGGGAACGCCTCGGTCGGATCGAGCTTCAGGTAGGCGAACCGACGCCACGTCTTGCCGCGACGGTTGTACTTCGGCTCGTGACGCCGGATCAGCCTCGCCTCGAGGACCAGGGCCTCGAGCTCGCCGCCCGGCGTTTCCTCACCTTCCACGTGGTGAACCTCTCCCAGGAGGCTCTCCACCTTCTTGCGCTCGTCGCCGTAGAAGTAGGACTTCACCCGCGCGCGGAGGTCCCGTGCCTTGCCGACGTAGAGGACGCGGTCGTCACGGCCGACGAAGCGGTAGACGCCGGCCGCGCGTGGGAGGTCGTCCGCGAGGCGGATCTTGCCGTAGTGCGGGCGCCCGCGAGCCGTGACCGCCTGGCGGAGATCACCGAGCGTCACGATCCCCAAGCGGGCCCCGAGGTCGAGGAGCTGATCGAGGACCTCGGCGCAGGCCATGGCGTCGTCGAGCGCCCGGTGGATCGGCTGCACCCGGGTACGGAAGTACCGGGCGAGCGTCTGCAGACGGACGTTGGGGACTTCCGGCCACACCACCCGCCGGGCGAGCTTCGCCGTGCACACGGGCGGTCCGTCCAGCATGGGGTACTCGAGCCGACCGAGGTTCTCGTTCAGGAACGAGAAGTCGAATCGGGCATTGTGGGCCACGAAGACAGCCCCCCGAGCGAACTCGAGGAACGCGGGGAGCACCGCCTCGATCGGAGGTTCCTCGCGGACCAGCAGATCGTCGATGCCCGTCAGGTGGGAGATGAACGGCGGGATGGCCTCCCCGGGGTTCACGAGTGCCTGGAAGCTGCCGATCCGCTCCCCGCCGAGCACGCGGACCGCGCCGATCTCCGTGATCCTCGAGTCGCGAGGGGAGCCACCCGTCGTCTCGAGGTCCACCACCACGAAGTCCACCTCCCGGAGCGGCACGCCCTCGTCGAGCGAGGTCTGGACGGGTACCGAGAGCACGGGCGCCTCCGATCGGTGGGGCCGACGGGGAGCCACACCGTATCGAACAGATGTTCGATGGTCAAGGGATCGGGGCTGGTCCGGTCCGCCTCCTCGCCCCACCCTGGCGAGCGGGGCCGACATCACCTCGGGCTACGTCGCCGGGAGGCGGAAGACCTTGGACCGGGTGCAGAGCTTGTAGGCCGCGGTGCCATCGAAGCGGACCACGACCTTGTAGGTCCCCCTCGACTTCGGGCGGAGGAACGTCGCCGTATACGCGCCGTCCGGCTTGCCGTCGCCGTCGCGGTCGCGGACGTCTCGGATGCGAACGGTCTTCGCCGTGACCTTCACGAACCGACCGTTCGCCTTCCGGAACAGGGTTGCCGTGACCCGGAGCCTCGCCTGGGCGTGCTCCAAGATGCCGGTGGCCACGATCTTCGTCGGTGCCCGCGTGACGCGGACCGTGACGGTGGTGGGCGCCTTGTCGTCGTTGCGGATCGTGCCGACCGCTGCACCGTCCACGAGGACCGCGCTCACCGGAGCGCTGAGCGTCACGGACAGGGTTTCGTCACCCTCATAGATCGTGTCGCCGTTCACGACGACGTCGATCGTGGCTGCGATATCGCCCGCGGCGATCGTCGTGGTCCCGGCTGCGTCCGAGTAGTCGGTTCCCTGCGACGCCGTGAGACCTGCCGTGGCGAAGTCGAACGTGGCGTCGATGTCCGTGTCACCCGTGAGGGAGACGGAGAACGTGAGCATCTTCTGCCCGGTGTTCCCCTCGACGACCGAGACGTCGCCGACGGACAGGCCGGGCGCGGCGTCGTCGTTCGCGATGGTTCCGATGCCCTGGGTGTCGCCGATCGGGGCGCCGGATGCGTTCGAGAGGTTGACCGCCATCGTCTCGTCGTGCTCGAACGTCCCGTCCTCGTTCACCGTGATCTCGACGGTCTCGGAGGTGTCCAGCGGGGCGAAGTTCACGGTGCCGTTCGTGTCGAAGTAGTCGATGCCGTTCGAGGCGGTTCCGGCCGCGGCGTCCCAGTCAACCGTCACGGGCGATGCCGATTGGTGCGAGAGCGACACGGTGAAGACGATCGAACTCGACGCTTCGACGGCTGTGGGCTCGTCGATGTCGATCACGGGGAGGAGCTCGTCGTCGACGATCGTGCCGATCCCCGTGGCATCCGCGAGGGTGGCGTTCGAGGGAGCGGTGAGCGTGACGTCGAAGATCTCGTCGAGCTCGGCGACGACGTCGGCGTTCACGGTCACGGCGATCGTGGCGCTCGTCTCCCCCGGAACGAAGGTCAGCGTCCCCGATCCGGCGGTGTAGTCGGCGGGCTGGACGGCCTCGGCGTCGGCGGTCGACCATCCGACGGTAACCGTCTTCCCGCTCGCCGCCGAGAGGGAGACGGTGAACGTGGCGGTCGTGGTCCCGGCGTTGCCCTCGGTCACGGAGACGTCGTTCACGGACAGGGTCGGCGGCGCGTCGTTGTCGGTGATGGTGGCGACGCCTTGGGGGTCGCCGATCTGTCCGGGGGCACCGAGGAGCGTCGTCAGGTTCACCACGAACGTCTCGGTCGGCTCATCCGTGGCGTCCCCGACGATGGGAACCCCGATCACCCTCGAGGTGACGGACTTCGTCAACGAGACGATGCCGGAGGACGACGTGAAGTCACCGGGCGCGGATGCCGACCCGGGCGCTGTGGCCCAACTGACCCGGAGGGGGCAGCACACCTTGGGGGCGGCGCCACCTGGATCGTGAAGGCCGTGCCGGCAGCTGCCCCCGTGCCTTCGGTCACGGTGACATCGGAGATGGTTACGGCAGGGGTCGGGGCCGCGACCGCGGGGGAGGGGAGGGAGAGGATGAACACGGCGGCGGCCGCGGCTCCGGCGACGAGCCGGATCAGTGCAGACGAACGCCGGCGTTGGCGTGCGGCAACGACGGCATCCATGCGAAGGAATCGGCAGATCAGTGATGCTGATGGATACCCGTTCTCGGGGAGATCCACTGCCCTGGAGTGGGTATGGGCCGCGGGAGTGGAAGTCAGGCGACCTGGCGGGTGAGGCGACGCCGCTGCTGCTCGGTGAGCCCTCCCCACACGCCGTATCGCTCCCCGTTCTTGAGCGCCCACGAGAGGCATTCGCTCCGGATCGTGCAGGCGCTGCAGAACGCGAGCGCGGGCCCCGCTTCCTCCTCCGAGATCGGGAAGAAGACGTCGGGGTCGATCCCGAAGCACGCGGACCGTTCCTGCCAGACGTCGGGAGGAGAGGGATCATCGGGCAACACGTCGACGTCGACGGTCGGGAGACGATCGATTCGCACCGTTCTCCAGGTGGCGGATACGAAATGAGCCGAAGTATCTACTCAACCCTCTGTAGGGAAAGCGGTCCTGCGTCGGTGGTGAGCTGCTCCGAGGCGGCATCCCAACGAACCCGAACGATCGCGGCGTAGCCGTCGGGGTCCTCCGCGGCGCTCGTCACCTCGCCGACGACGGTCGCACCCGCGACGACACGGGCACCCGGGGCGATCCGAGCCCCGGATCGCACGTGCAGGAGAACCCGCGGGGGATGCCCGAGGTTGCGGACCTTCGCCACGGACTCCTGCCCGAGGAAACATCCTTTCGAGAAGTCGATCGTGTCCTCCAGCCCTGCCTCCGCGGGGAGAGCGCCCGGTCCGAAATCGACTCCCATACGCGGCTCTCCGCGGCGGATCCGCCGGGCCTCGAGATCCCCGGCACCCGACTCGGTGAGCCCGCTGGCTCGGAGGCGATCCCGGAGCCGTGCGGAGGCGTCTCCGGACGGCACGACGACGTCGCACCCCGGGCCGAGGACCGACGGGGACAGGACGACGTACCCGGTGACGACCTCGACGGCAGAGCCGTCGAGGACGGCTACCACCTCCGAGCGGCCGCCGACATCGGTCACCTCCACGTCCGACGACAGCACGTACGGTCGCAGGATCGCGCCCACCCGGTCGGGCTGGTCCGGTGCCTGGAGGAGGAGGTAAGAGCCGTCCACCGCGGCGATATGGAAATCGGCGCGGATCCGACCGGTGGGGGTGAGGAGGAGACATCGGCGGGACACTCGATCCGGGAGGCCCTCGACATCCGCTGTGACCAAGTCGTGCAGCCACGATCCGGCATCGGTGCCCCCGACGGCGGTGACGCCCCACCCGGAGAGCACCGCGAAGCCCCCGGCTCGCTCCCGCTCCCTCGGTTGCGTCGTTGCCGTCGCGGCACCTCCCTCATCGGGCCTTGCTCTGGGAGGATATCCGCCGGTGGACATCCCGAGGACCCTCGTCGTGACGAACGACTTCCCCCCGAGGGTCGGCGGCATCCAGCGAACGCTCGAATCGCTCTGCCGGGAGCTCCCTCCCGAGCGGATCTCGGTCGTCGCCCCGTCGTGTGAGGGATCGGAGCGCTTCGACGCATCGGTCCCCTTCACCGTGGTCCGCGAACGCCGGCGATTCGTCTGGCCGTCGCCCGCGGTAGCACACAGGCTGCGCGCCGAGGTCGATCGATCGGGTGCGGAGGTGGTGCTGTTCGGCGACGCCTTCCCGCTCGCCCTGATGGGGTCGCAGCTCAAGGCGCGCGGGATCCCCTCGGTCGTCCTCGCCCACGGTTTCGACTACTGGCTCTCGACGGTGCCGGTCGCCCATGCCGTCATGAGGCGCATGACGGCGCCCGCGTCCCGGGTGGCGGGGTGCAGTGAGTTCATCTCCCGTCGGGTCCGAATCGCTGTGCCGAAGCACGTCCCGGTCTCGGTGCTCCATCCGGGGGCTGATGTCGAGCGGTTCCGCCCCGATCTGCCCACCGCGGACATCAGGGAACGACACGGGCTGGGCGACCGCCCGCTGATCGTCTGCGTGAGCCGGTTGGTCCCGCGGAAAGGGCAGGACGTGTTGATCCGGTCGATGCGCTCGATCCAACGACGGGTGCCGGAGGCGGGGCTGTTGATCGTCGGCTCCGGTCCGTACGAGTCGACCCTCCGGAGTCTCGCGGAGCATGCGCCCACACGCTCGGTCACGTTCGTGGGCGAGGTGTCCGAGGAAGACCTGCCCCGCTACTACGCCGTCGGAGACGTCTTCGCGATGCCGTGCCGGACCCGTCTGGCCGGACTCGAGGTGGAGGGATGGGGGAACGTCTTCATCGAGGCGGCCGCGTGTGGCCGTCCGGTGGTCGTCGGTGACTCCGGCGGCTCGCGCGAAGCGCTCGTCCACGGAGCGACCGGGCTGCTCGTCGACGGCGCGGAGGTGAACGGGGTAGCGGACGCCGTCGCGACCCTCTTGGAGGATCCCGCGTACGCCCGACGGCTCGGGAAGGCGGGCCGGGCACGGGTCGAACACGAGCACACCTGGGCTCGGGTCGCGGAACGCCTCGCGGGATGGCTCCGCGAGGCAGCCGCCGCCTGACGCGATCGGTCGTCCTCCCGGCTGGCACAGGAGCACCTCCCAAGCCGGCGCAACACCGACGGTACGCTTGCCGTGTGGAGGATCGCCGCTGTCCGAACTGCAACGCGCTGGTGAGCGCGGATGCCGAATGGTGCGGTCAATGCTTCTCCTCCCTGAGGGTCGCCACCATCCCGGAGCCGCCCACGGCCGCCGTACCCGTGGTCGCACGGCCTCGGGGAACGGAGGAAAGGGGGCCGGGGGAGCGCGCGGAGCCCGCGAAGCTCACGTGGCCCTGTCCGACCTGCGGGTCGCAGAACGACATCGCCCTCGACCTCTGCAGCGTCTGTGGCACCTCCTTCGGTCAGCTCCTGAAGGAGGAACGGGCGGCCCCGACCATCTCGCCTCGGGACGCCTTCCTGTGGTCGCTCACGTTCCCCGGGGTTGGACACGCGAAGGCCGGCCGGGCCCCCGATGGCATCGCCCGTGGCACGTTGTTCGTCCTCTCGTTCGGGCTGGCGCTCGTCATCGTGCTGTCGGGGGTCTCGAGCCCGCCGGTCTTCGGCGTGGTCGTCCTCCTGCTCGGCTCCGCCGTGGTGCTCTACCTCGGGTCGGCCGCCGAGGCGTATCGGATCGCCGGAGGTGGGTCGCCGTTCGTCTCGTCGCGCGCGCTCCTGTGGGCGACCGTCGCCCTCATCATGCTCACCGTGGCCCTCCTGGCGGTGTCGGTCGTGTCGGTCAACAGCCGCTGAGACATCCCCCCGCTAGGATTCCCGCCGATGGAGCACGCGGAGGGATCGATCGTCATCGATGCGCCCCTGGAGGACGTGATGGAGGTCCTCGAGGACTACGAGGCCTACCCGGAGTGGGCGGAGGTCCGCACCGCGCAGATCCGTGAACGGGGCGAGGGCGGCCGAGCCCGAGAGGTCGCGTTCGAGGTCGACGTGCCGGTGCTGGGCAAGGCCACGTACACCCTGTCCTATCGCTACGCTCCCGGCGATACCGGCCTTTCCTGGACGACGAAGGAGGCCCGCGGCGCGATCCGCGACATCCGCGGCGAGTACCTCCTGAACGAGATCTCCGATTCCGAGACGAAGGTGACCTACCGGCTCGCCGTCGAGATCGGCATCCTGGTCCCCGGCTTCGTGCGGACGGAGGGCGCCAAGCGGGTCATCGAGAACGCGTTGGAGCGACTCAAGCGGCGAGTGGAGATGGGCTGAGGGATGCGGGTCCTCCTGTTCACCGGGAAGGGCGGTGTCGGCAAGACGACCGTCGCCGCCGCCACCGCGGTCCGCGCAGCCGATGCCGGTCTACGGACCTTGGTGATGTCCACCGACCCCGCCCATTCCCTCGGTGACTCCTACGACGAGGAGATCGGGTCGCACCCCACGCAGATCGCCGAGCGGCTCTGGGCGCAGCAGATCGACGCCCAAGAGCGGCTCGAGGACAACTGGCGAGAGATCCAGGACTACATGATCCAGCTCATGAACTGGGCCGGGACGGAGACGATCCAAGCGGAGGAGCTGACCGTGCTCCCCGGCCTGGACGAGATCTTCGCGCTGATCGACGTCAAGACACACGTCCAGAGCGGAGCGTACGACGTGCTGATCGTGGACTGCGCGCCGACGGCCGAGACGCTCCGGTTGCTCTCCCTCCCTGACGTGATGCAGTGGTACATCGAGCGGATCTTCCCCGTGGAGCGGAGGATCGTGAAGACGGTTCGCCCGCTCGTGTCGCGGGTGACGTCCCTGCCGATCGCGGGTGACCGCGTGTTCGAGGCCGTGGAACGGCTCCACCGCAACCTCGACGCGGTGAAGAAGATCCTCACCGACGAGGCCACGTCGTCGGTCCGCCTGGTGGTCAACCCGGAGAAGATGGTCATCGCCGAAGCGCGGCGCACGTACACGTACCTCGGGCTGTTCGGCTACCGCGTGGATGCGGTGATCGTGAACCGCGTCCTCCCACCCGACGTGACCGATCCGTACTTCGGCAAGTGGAAGGACATCCAGGCGGAGCACCTCGCCACCGTCCACGAGTCCTTCGAACCCGTGCCGATCCTCACGTCGCGCCTCTTCGACCGGGAGATGATCGGGGTCCCGCTGCTCGAGGAGATGGCCACCGAGATCTACGGGGAGCTCGACGCCGCCGACATCCTCTACCGGGACGACCCCATCCGCGTGCGGAAGCGCGGGACCGGCTACGTCCTCGTGATGCGGCTGCCGTTCGCATCCCGCGAGGACATGGACATCCATCGACGGGGGGAGGAGCTGTTCATCCGCGTGGGGGCGTACAAGCGGAACCTGATCCTGCCGCAGTCGCTCAAGCGGATGTCGGTCCGCGAGGCGAACTTCGCGGGCGATCATCTCGAGATCCTGTTCGGACGGGAACCCCGTCCGGTCGAAAGGAGTTGACCATGACCGAGACCGCGAAGCGGAGCAGGGCACGAGGGTCGACCGCCCCCGAGCCGGAGACGCACGCTTCCGGCGATCAGGTCTGCACGGTCGGGTTCTGCCCGATCTGCCTGGCCGTCACCGCCGTTCAACCGCTGAGGCCCGAAGCGATCGAGCACCTCCTGAACGCCGGACGCGAGTTCCTGCTCGCGATGACGGCGGTCCTCGGGGCGCGCGCCGACGAGGCCGGCGCTGCCGACGCCGCGCCGACGCTCACGCGTATCGACATCGAGTGAGCGACCGCAGCGCGGTCGGCGTCGACGTCGGCGGCACGAAGATCGCCGCCCTCCGGATGACGGTCGAGGGGTCGGTCGCGGCCTCCACCGTGATCGCCACGCCGGCGTCCGATCAGGATGCCGCGCTCCCTGCGATCGAGGCAGCGATCGCGTCGGTGATCGATGACGACGTGGTCGCCATCGGGATCGGCATGGCGGGTCTCGTCGACGCCCGCACGGGCGTGCTCCTGACGACCCCGAACCTCGTCTGGCGGAACCTGCCGCTGGAAGAGCGGCTGCACGCCGCGTTCTCCCTGCCAGTGAGCGTGGACAACGACGCGACGGCGGCCGCGTGGGCCGAACGGTCCCTCGGGGCCTCCCGCGACTACGACGACTCCTTGTTCGTCGGCGTCGGGACGGGCATCGGGGGCGGGCTCGTGATGGGTGGTCGGATCGTCCGGGGAGCGCACGGTCTCGCGGGCGAGATCGGTCACGTGATCGTCGAGCCTGACGGTCCGCAGTGCGGGTGTGGGAACCGCGGATGCTGGGAGCAGGTGGCGAGCGGCCTGGCGATCGCGCGGGCCGGAGCCCGCACGGTGATCGACGACCCTGGGAGCGCGATCGGGAGGCTCGCCGGCGGCGATCCGCGTCGGGTGTCCGGTGAGATCGTGAGCCAGGCGGCACGCGGAGGAGACGTTGCCGCCACGGCGCTCCTCGCCGAGGTGGGTCGACGGCTCGGCGAGGGGGTGGCGGGCCTCGTGAACGTCATCGATCCCGAGATCGTCGTGATCGGCGGGGGGGCGAGCGAGGCTGGTGAACTGCTCCTCGCGCCGCTCCGCACCGCGTTCGTCGGCTCCCTCGAAGGTGCCGACGTCCGCCCGGAGGTGCCGATCGTGGCGGCGGCCCTCGGGAACGACGCCGGCGCGATCGGCGCCGGCCTGCTCGCGCTCGGGAGCGAAGCCGGATGAGGCTGGGACTCAGTCTCCCGATGTTCACGGACGACGCCGAACGACCGCTCGCCGCGGCGGCGCGTGCGGTCCGCGCCGGCTACGACGGGGTGTTCGCCCCAGATCACCTCTTCCCGCCGGGGGCGCCCGGCCGCCCCGCGCTCGAGCCCTTCGCGATCCTCGCGGCGGTGGCGGCACGCCATCCCGGGCTGCACGTCGGGACGCTCGTCTCACGAGCCTCCCTCCGGCCCGCCGCGACCCTCGCGAAACAGGCGGCGGCGTTGGACGAGATGAGCGGTGGCCGGGCGATCCTCGGTCTCGGGGCCGGCGACTCGGTCTCGAGGGCGGAGCACGAGGCGTTCGGCATCCCGTTCGCCCCCGCCGCACGGCGCGTGGCGCTCCTGGAGGAGACGGTCGGAGCGCTGCGTGCCCTGTTCGCGGGAGCGCCGTGGGAGGGCGGCGCCCACGTCCCCGCGGTCGCGGGGCCGTTACTTCCGCCGGGGCGTCCGGAACTCTGGGTCGGGGGGCGATCGGACGAGGTCATCGCGACGGCGGCCCGATCCGCCGACGCCTGGAACGGCTGGGCGATGGACGCCGATCGATTCGCCGAGGCGGTGCGCGAGCTCCGACGAGTTGCGGACGGCCGCACGGTGTCTCCGACGTGGGGTGGGATCGCCCTCGTCGGCGTGGATGCCGCCGACCTCGAACGTCTCCGGGCCGAGCGCAGCGCCAAAGGCCTGTCCATGGATGTCTGGCAGGGAGATGGCCCGGCCTTCCGCGCGTTCGCCGAGCGGCTGCGGGAGTTGGACTGCTCGTGGATCGTCGTACTCCCCGTCGGCGGCCCCGATCGGATCGAGGTCGTGGCCGAGGCCCTCGGTCGATGAACAGCGCAGCGTTGAAGCGCGCGAAACGGCAGGTCCGGCGGACGGTGCTCGAGGAGCGCGACGCCCTGTCGCCGCGGGTGCGCGCCGAGTGGGGGGAGCAGATCGTCCGCCGGGTCGTGGACATGCCCGAGGTCCGCGATGCTCGAGCGGTGATGCTGTTCTCGTCGTTCGGGTCGGAGGTCCCGACGGGGCCGTTGATCGATCGGCTCCGCGAGCGTGCGATCGTCGTGGCGCTCCCACGCATCGAGGAGCGGGAGCTCGTCCCGGTCGCGTACACACCCGGCGATCCCGTACGCACGACGTCCTTCGGCGCCCTCGAGCCGATCGGCCGCGACGGTCTGGACCCGGCGTCGCTCGATGTGGTCGGGGTCCCCGGCGTCGCGTTCGACCGGCTCGGCGGCCGCGTCGGCTACGGGGGCGGCTACTACGACCGGTTCCTCCGAGGTCTGCCCGCGTTCCGGATCGGCATCGCGTTCGGCCTGCAGGTGCTCGAGGACCCGCTCCCGGCAGGGAGGTTCGATCTCCCCGTCCAGGCGATCGTGACGGAGGAGGAGACGATCAGACCGGACTTGAACAGCCGTTCAATCTCGTGATAAGAGGGGTGCATGGATGAGACGAGCAGGAAGACGGCGTTCCACGAGATCATGGCGAAGACGGCGGCCGGGTTCATGGAAGAGGCCGGTTGGTTCTGGGTGACGGGCT
>JAJNBA010000113.1 GCA_021155985.1 Actinomycetes bacterium | reverse complement strand
GAGTACGGTGGTGGCGCCTACCTGCTCCACGATGGCGTTGTCTACTTCTCCAACTTCGCGGATCAGCGGATGTATCGACAGGATGCCGGCGGCGATCCCGTCCCGATCACGCCCGAGACGGGAGGCCGCGACCGGTACGCGGACGGACGGGTGACCCCCGACGGTCGATCGCTGGTCTGCGTCCGCGAGCGTCATCCCGAGCCCGACGATCCGTTCGGGGTCGTGAACGAGCTCGTCACGCTCCCACCGGACGGCTCCTCGGAGCCGCGCACGATCCGCTCCGGCCGCGACTTCTACTCGACGCCGAGGATCGCGCCCGACGGTTCGCGGCTCAGCTGGCTCGAGTGGGACCTGCCGTGGATGCCGTGGGACGGGTGCGAGCTCGTCGTCGGCGAACTCGCGGGGGACGGGAGACTGTCGGGCGTCCGGCGCGTCGCCGGCCTCATGGGCGAGGAATCGATCTTCCAGCCCACCTGGAGCCCGGACGGCGACCTGCACTTCGCCTCCGACCGCACCGGCTGGTGGAACCTCTCCGTCGAGCGAGACGGTGACGTCCTGGCGCTGCATCCGGCCGACGCCGAGTTCGGGTGGCCACAGTGGGTCTTCGGGATGACCGCGTACGGGTTCCTGAGCGACGGGCGGATGGCCTGCCTGTGGGAGCGGGATGGCCTCCAACACCTCGCGATCCTCGATCCGAATTCCGGCGAGCTCATCGACCTGGACGTGCCCTACACCGCGATGGCGCCCCGGCTCGACGTGGAAGGAGATCGGGTCGTGTTCGTCGGCGGCGGGCCGGCGATCCCCGACGAGATCGTCCTCCTGGACGTCACCGCTCGATCGATCGACGTGCTCCGATCGTCCTCGTCGGCCGTCGAGGAACCCTCGATCTCGCTCCCGCGCCAGATCGAGTTCCCCACGGAGGGAGGGCTGACGGCGTTCGCGCACTTCTATCCCCCCCGCAACCGCGAGGCCGTGGGTCCGGACGGCGAGCGGCCGCCGTTGATCGTGATGAGCCACGGCGGTCCGACGGCAGAGGCGACGCCGCGCTACTCGGTCGAGACGCAGTTCTGGACGAGCCGCGGATTCGCGATCGTCGACGTCAACTACGGCGGGAGCACCGGGTTCGGGCGCGCGTACCGGCAGCGACTCCAGGGCAGCTGGGGGATCGTCGACACCGCCGACTGCATCAACGCGGCTGCGTGGCTGGTGTCGGAGGGTGAAGTCGACGGAGACCGGCTCCTGATCACTGGAGGGAGTGCCGGCGGCTACACGACCCTGTGCGCGCTGACGATGCACGAGGGGTTCGCCGCCGGCACCAGCTACTTCGGTCTCGCCGATCTCGAGGCGTTCGTGGGAGGAGGCACGCACAAGTTCGAGTCCGGGTACCTGCGCACGTTGGTTGGGCCTTACCCCGAAGAGGCCGAGCGCTATCGGTCCCGGTCCCCGATCCACGCCACCGGCGGGATCTCGTGTCCGATGCTCCTGCTCCAAGGTGCGGAGGATCGCGTCGTTCCCCCTCGTCAGGCAGAGATCATGGTCGAGGCGCTCCGCGAGAAGGGCTTGCCGCACGCCTACGTCCTGTTCGAGGGGGAGCAACACGGCTTCCGGAAGGCCGAGTCGATCCGGAGCGCGCTGGAGGCGGAGCTCTCGTTCTACGCGCAGGTCCTCGGCTTCGACCGCGACGACGTGCCGATGCTCCCGATCGAGAACCTGTAGGGGTACGCGGGAAGCCGGGCAGCGGCCGGCTCCCCGCGCCGGAGAGGGGCGCAGCCTCCACGGCCTCGTCAGGCTCGCAGCCGGAGGTGAACGCCTCGTGTCCAGACGATGAGCGGTGGCGGAACCTGCTGCGATCAGCCGCCGATCATCGACATCGATCTCGCAGGTTGCACGAAGTCCGGGTGGTTGATCCGGTGGCCGGACCACTTCGACCACAGACCTTGCCTGATCAGGAGCGCGAGGTCGTCGTCGGAGGCTCCTCCGCGCATCGGCGCTCGCAGATCCGTCTCGCCCATCGCGAACAGGCAGTTCCGGAACATGCCCTCGGCCGTGAGCCGGAGTCGGTTGCACGTGTCGCAGAACGGCTCGGTGACGGAGGCGATCACGCCGATCCGTCCAGGCGCTCCGTCGGCGAAGCGGAACGTCGTGGCCGGCTCGTTCGCGTGCCCCTCGGGGAGGAGGGGGTGCACGGCGTCGATCGCGGCGAGGATGCGAGCCGCCGGCACGACCTTCTCGCGCTCCCACGCGTGCTGCGCGTCGAGCGGCATGTACTCGATGAATCGCACCTCGTAGCCGGTCTCCCTCGACCAGCGGGCGAAGTCGACGACCTCGTCGTCGTTCGTCCCTCCGATCACCACGCAGTTGATCTTGATCGGCGTGAGGCCGGCCGCCTCTGCGGCCCGCATCCCGGCAAGGACCTTGTCGAGCGCGTCGCGCCGGGTCATCTCCTCGAAACGATGCCGCAGGAGCGAGTCGCAGGAGATCGTCGCTCGGTCGACTCCGGCCTCCGCCAGCGGTCCCGCCAGCCGGTCCAGCAACACGCCGTTGGTGGTGAGAGAGATGTCGAGGTCGGGGCCGGCCTCGCGGAACAAGCGGATCAGCACGGGGAGGTCGGCGCGCACGAGCGGCTCGCCGCCCGTGACCTTGAGGCTGCGGACACCGAGCCGGACGAAGATGCCGAGCACCCGGGTGAGCTCCTCGAAGGTCAGGATCTCGTGCTTCGGGAGCCATGCCAGGCCCTCGGCGGGCATGCAGTAGGTGCACCGGAAGTTGCAACGGTCCGTGACGGAGATCCGCAGGTCGTCCGCGACCCGCCCGTACGTGTCCACGAGCGGCCCGTCCAGCGGCATCGTCGCCTCGTGGGGGATCTGGTCGGTCATGAGAGCCAGCCTACCGCCGGGTGCGCGAACCGGTTCAGCTGTCGTCGGCGGGGGGCAGGCGCAGCAGCAGAGCGTGGATCGCGTCCTCGATCGAGTCGTCCCGTGCGCGATCGGGGAGCTGACTGCCCACGGACAGTCCGATCACGTACATCGCGAGGGGGGTGGCCTTCCGCTCGATCCGGTGTGCCACCTCGCGGGACGCGGTCAGGAGATGGTCCTTCTCGTGCGGGGACAGCATGTCGAGCGAGAGCTCGGCGGCGAGCCGGTCGACCCATTCCATCTCGGTGCCTCCTCGGTCGCTCGCGCGCGTGGGGCGATCCGCGAGTCCCCCAATCCTAGGACGGGCGTCCCTCGA
Source organism: Actinomycetes bacterium (assembly GCA_021155985.1). Taxonomy (GTDB): domain Bacteria; phylum Actinomycetota; class UBA4738; order UBA4738; family HRBIN12; genus JAJNBA01. Next base: position 1,520 of record JAJNBA010000113.1, on the reverse strand, counting down.
CCCATGGAACCGAGCGGCTGCCCTCCGGCGCTAGGCTCCCACCGTGGAACCCGGGACGACCCGCGCCGCCGTGCTGACCGTCTCGGACGGCGTAATCCAGGGCACACGCGCGGATGCCTCCGGTGACGCGGCCGAGGCGTTGCTCCGCGACGCGGGCTTCGACGTGTCGGAACGCCGCGTCGTCGCCGACGAGCAGGCGGAGATCGAGTCGGCGCTCCGGGACCTCGCATCGACGAACGGGCTCGTGGTGACGACCGGCGGGACGGGGTTCGGTCCGCGCGACGTGACCCCGGAGGCGACGCGAGCGATCATCGAGCGCGAGGCCCCCGGGCTCGCGGAGCTGATGCGGGCCACGGGACTGTCGCAGACGCCGATGGCCGCGCTCTCCCGGGGGGTCGCCGGCGCCGTGGGGGCCGCGCTGATCGTGAACCTGCCGGGCAGCCCCAAAGGGGTCCGTGAGTCGCTCGCGGCGGTGCTCCCGGTGGTTCCGCACGCCGTGGAGCTCCTCGGCGGCGCTACGGGCGCCCATCCGAGCGTCCCCGACCAGCACGAGACCGCCCCCGCCGCGATGGCCTCGACGGCGGAGGAACGGGCGCCGGGCCCGTGGGTCGACGTCAAGGCGGTGCGCGTGATCGGCTCGCCTCCCTGTGCGGTCGGGAACGCCATGGCGATCGTGCCCGGCGGGGAGGTGCGCGGCACGCTCGGCTGTGCGGAGTTCGACGCCGCCGCCGTGAGCGCGGCAGCCGAGGTTCAGTCCGCGGGCACACCCGAGATGCGGACGTTCCATCACCCCGAGGGGGACGTGGAGGTGTATCTCGAGCCACACGGTGCGTCTCCGCGGCTCATCCTCGTCTCTGCCACCGACGTGGCCAGGTCCCTGCGGGTCGAGATGGAGCGTCAGGGGAGGCGCGTGATCGTGCTCGAGCCGAGGGCGGAACGGATCGCTCCCGACGACGGTCCGTCCGTCCGATCGCTCGAGGAGCTGACGCTCGAGCACGGTGACGAGGTGGTCTTCACCGACCACGACGCGCCCGGGATCGCGGACATGCTGACCGCGCTGCTGCGCTCCCCGGTCCGGTTCATCGGCGTGATGGGCTCCCGCCGTCACGTCGCGCACTACGTGGAGGATCTGCGGAGCCGGGGGTTCGGAGACGACGATCTCCGACGGATCCGGAGCCCGCTCGGGCTGGACCTCGGCGGGCGCCGGCCCGAGGAGATCGCCCTCGCGATCGCCGCGGGGCTGGTCGCGGCCGATCACGATCGCGAGGGAGGGTGGCTGGACCGGTGACGCCGGAGACGAACGAGCACGTCCGGAAGAACCGCGAGCACTGGGAGCGCGAGGCGGACGAGTACCAGGAGCGGAATCGCGCCCAGCTGAACCGCTGGGATCGGCTCGGGTGGGGGGTCTTCGACGCACTCGAGGACGAGATCCATGCGCTCGGCGACGTTCATGGGGTCCGTGCGTTGGAGCTCGGCTGCGGTGCCTGCCAGTTCGGGATCAAGGTCTCGATGCGCGGCGC
>JAJNBA010000112.1 GCA_021155985.1 Actinomycetes bacterium | reverse complement strand
GGTGTTCGGGATCCCGCTCCTGCACGAGGATGACGCCCTTCGGGCCGCTCGGGCCGCGATAGGGATGCGTGAGGCGCTCGCCGAGCTGAACGCCGACCTCGAGCGTGAGCACGGGGAAGGACTGGCCGCCCGGATCGGTGTGAACACGGGCGAGGTCGTGGCAGGCGACCCCTCCGCCGGGCAGCGGCTCGTCACGGGCGATCCCGTGAACGTCGCCGCTCGGTTCGAGCAGGCCGCTGGGCCCGGCGAGATCCTCCTCGGCGACCCGACGTATCGCTTGGTGAAGGACGCCGTGGAGGTCGAGCCGGTCGACCCGCTGACGCTGAAGGGCAAACAAGAGCGGGTGCCGGCGTTCCGGTTGCTCGCGGTCTCCGCGGGCGCCGCCGGGCACGAGCGCCACCTGGACTCCCCGATGGTCGGCCGCGCGAAGGAGCTCTCGCTCCTCGAGCACGCCTTGGAGCGCGCCGTCTCGGAGCGCACGTCGCACCTGTTCACGCTGATGGGCCCGGCGGGGGTCGGGAAATCCCGGCTCGTCCACGAATTCCTGAACGGCGCTGCCGCCGGCGCCACGGTCCTCCGGGGCCGATGCCTCTCGTACGGGGACGGGATCACGCTCTTCCCCCTCGCCGAGGTGATCCATAGGGCGGCGGCGATCCTCGACACCGATCCGCCGGCGGTCGCGCGGGTCAAGCTCGAGGCCGTGCTCACCGGTGCGCCGGAGGCCGAGCGCGTCGCCGGGCTCGTCGCCGGGCTGTTCGGCTGGGCCGAGGCGGGGGCAACCGAGGACGCGTTCTGGGCCGTGCGCAAGCTGCTGGAGCAACTCGCCCGTGAGCGGCAGGTCGTGGTCGTGTTCGACGACATCCACTGGGGTGAGCCCACGTTCCTCGACCTGATCGAGCACCTCGCCGACTGGACGCGGGACGCGGCAGTCCTGCTCCTGTGCATCGCGCGCCCCGAACTGCTCGAGGTCCGGCCGGGATGGGGCGGTGGGAAGATGAACGCGACATCGATCCTGCTCGAGCCGCTGCCCGCCGACGAGGCGTCGCAGCTCGTCGACAACCTCCTCGGACGGGCGGAGATCCCGGCCACCGCACGCGACCGCATCCTGGAGGCGGCCGAGGGCAATCCGCTGTTCGTCGAGGAGATGCTCGCGATGCTGATCGACGACGGGCTGCTTCGCTTCGATGACGGCGCGTGGCGGTCCGTCGAGGACCTCGCCGACATCACGGTGCCGCCAACGATCCATCTCCTTCTCGCCGCCCGGCTCGACCGGCTGGATGCCGAGGAGCGCGCCGTGATCGAGCGCGGAGCCGTCGAGGGAAAGGTGTTCCACCGCGGGGCGGTCACCACGCTCAGCGCCGAGACGGCCCGCCCCCAGGTCTCGACGCGGCTCCTCGCCCTTGCGCGGAAGGAGCTGATCCGACCCGACCGCCCGGAGTTCGCGGGGGAGGACGCCTTCCGATTCCGGCACCTGCTCATCCGAGACGCCGCCTATCAGGCGATGCCGAAGGAGCATCGGGCGGACCTGCACGAGCGGTTCGCGGATTGGTTGGGAGATGCGGCCAAGGACCGGCTCGCGGAGTACGAGGAGATCCTGGCGCACCACCTCGAGCAGGCGTTCCGGTACCGCGCCGAACTGGGCGCCGTGGACGAGCGCGCCCGAGCCGTGGCGGCGCGAGCGGTCGAGCACCTCGCTTCGTCCGCCGCCCGAGCGGACGAACGCGGGGATCTCTCGTCGGCGAGGTCACTGTTGGAGCGGTGTATCGAGCTGGCGGAGGGTGGCGCGCGAGCCCGTGCCATCGTCGCCTTCGCCGAGCTGCTCCAAGAGCTGGGCGAATACACGGAGGCTTACCGAACGGCCGTGGAGGCGATCGAAGCCGCCGAGGCGGTCGGCGATCGGTCCTCCGCCCTCCGTGCAGAGGTGGTGCGGATCCGCAACGAGTTGTCGATCGATCCGACGCAGACGATGACGGCCAGTCGTGCAAGCGCGGAACAGGTGCTGGTCGAGGCGGAGCGCCTCGGCGATCAGAACGTCTGTGACCTCGCCATCCTCGCCATCGGACTGCAGTCGTTCTTCCTCGGGCAGACCGCCGAGGCGATGCGGACGCTCGACCAGCTGTCGGACCGCGCGCCGAGCATGGGCAGGCGTGAACGCGCAGAGGTCGCGGCCCAACTTGTGGTCTGCGCCCATTTCGGGTGGGTCCCGGTCGCCGACGCCTTCGCCGTCCTGGACCGCGCAGCGGAGCTGCGCGGTGACAGCCTGGCCGGACGAGCGCACGACCTGAAGGTGCGAGGCGCGGTCACGGGGATGACGGGGCAGTTCGACGAGGCGCGGGCGATGTTCAACGAGGCGGACGCGCTCTACGACGAGCTCGGCGCGCCGACGATCAAGGTCACGACCGACCAGGTCGTCGCGGAGACCCTGAGACTCGAGGGCCGGTTGGAGGACGCGGAGCGGGTGCTCCGGCAGATGTATGAGGCGTATTCCGCGATGGGGGAGACCGGCTTCAATTCCACGGTGTGCGGGGTCCTCGCGGCGGTCCTGTGTGACCAGGGACGGTCCGAGGAGGCGCACGCGTTCGCGCAACGCAGCCGCGAGCTGTCCGCCGAGGACGACTTCGCCTCGCAGACCGAATGGCGGACGGCCGAGGCGCGGGTGCTCGTCGACCGCGGGATGCTCGATGACGCCCTTCGGCTCGCCGACGAGGCGATCGGAATCTCGGAGGGGACGGACTACCTCGATCGGCGCGGTGACTGCCACGAGGTGCGTGGCCTCGTGCTCGACGCGGCGGGCCGCGGCGACGACGCGCGCGCCGCGTACGGGGAGGCGCTTGCGCTCTACACGCGGAAGGGCAACGTCGTGGCTGCGGCGCGCGTCCGGCAGCGGATCGAAGGAGCGAGCGGATCGGTCGCCCCGTAGGTCGCTCTTCAGGCGGTTCCCAGTGCCAGCGGTTCCGCCCAGCCGAGGTGCGGCATACACTCCGGCGATGCAGCGGCGCACAGGGGGGCGTGGCTTGGCTGCGGCGCCGTTCACCGACGTCGTCGGCTCGACCTCGATCGCCGCCGAGATGGGCAACACCCGCTGGGTCGAGCTGGTCGCGAGGCATCACCGGATCGTGCGGCACCAGGTCGGCCGATTCGGAGGCCGGGAGATCGACACGGCCGGCGACGGGTTCTTCGTCACGTTCGAGCGCCCCGCGGATGCGATCCGGTGCGCGGTGGCCGCCGCCGAAGCTGTCCGTGAGCTCGGGATCGAGATCCGCGCCGGGGTGAGTTTCGGCGAGCTCGAGACGTGGGCCGCAAGCCTGGCGGCCTCGCCGTGAACACCGCGTCCCGGGTGATGTCAGTGGGCGGTCCTGGTCAACTGCTGGTTCCGGCGTCGGTGCCGGAGATCGTGTCCGGCTCCGGCATCACGTTCGCCGAGCACGGGTCCGTCGCTTGAAGGGACTGAGGGGGAGTTCCGCCTTTCCAGCGTCACCGGCGTGGACGGCGCCCAGGTGGCGCCCCCGCTCGACGCGGAACAGGCGGCCGCGCGCCGCCGCGACATCTTCCCCCCGGCGCGAAGCGCACGGCGCTGTTCGCGCATCGCCGCGGGGGTCATCGCGGCCCTCGCCGTCGCCTGGATCCTGCTCGGCGGTCCCGCGGACCCGCGCACGGGTCCCGGTCCACTCCAGCATTCGGTGGTGAAGATCGACGCCGAGACGGGCAGGACCCTGTCTCGGATCCTTATCGGCGCCGCCGGGAGGGACGAGGGGAACCTCGCCTTCATCGATCACCCGATCGCGGCGGGCGAAGGAGGGGAGTGGTTGCTCCGTCCGTCGAAGCTGTTGCATCTCGATCCGGTCCACGAGGACATCCGTGCCAGGATCGAGGTCGGCGTCGCCACCTCACAGACCGTCGATGTGGGTTTCGACGCGATCTGGGTCCTCATCGATCGGACGCTCTATCGCGCGCACCCCGGGACGGATCTGGCACGACCGTTCTTCCGCCTGCGCCCGGCCGCCGGCATCGCGACGTACGCACTCGGCGATCGGCGAGCACATCTGGATGGTGGACAGCGACGGGACCCTCGTGCGGATGGATCCGACGACCGGGCTCGGGACCGGACCGAGACGGATCTCTCCACCGGACGGATCGCCGCCACGGATCCCGGCCTGTGGGTCGCTAACATCCTCTCGGGTGCCATGACCTTCCTCGACGCCGAGACGCTACGGGAAGCGGGCGACCCGGTCGAGCTCCGGAAGCGTCGATCAGGTCATCGCGTCCGGCCAGGACCTCTGGGTGCTGGACAACCTGGCCGGCACCGTCACGCGGGTGAATACTCTCTCCCGCGAGCAGGGACGTCACGCGCGGGTGGGTCAGGACCCCACCGACATGAGCGCCGGCCTCGGGGCCGTGTGGGTCGGGGACCGCGATGGCTCGGTCTATCGCCTGGACGCGGTCACGCTCGACGTGCAGGCATTCCCGATCGGGGCGGAGGTGCTGGGCGTCGCCGTCGACGAGCGCGCGGATGCGCTGTGGGTCCACGTCGGCGCTCCCGTCGAAGGCGACTGACGAGCAGGTCCCGATGGCGGGTCCGACGCCTACGGCGGGGTCCGCTGATCGGGCGTGCCGATCCGGAACCAGCGGTAGCCGTACCCACCGAGCTTCAGCTCGAGCGCGGTTCCGTCGATCTCGTCGAGCACGCCGTGCTCGTCCAGGAGGTCGTCGAGCTTCGCACCCTCGGGTACCTCGCCGAGGTCGACGCGCACGATGCACGGATCGGCGCCGAGGTTGTGCACGGCG
>JAJNBA010000039.1 GCA_021155985.1 Actinomycetes bacterium | reverse complement strand
CCATCGCCGCGTAGAGACCGGCGAACCCGGCGCCGACGACGAGGATGTCGCTGCTCGCTCGCCCGTCGTTCATACTGCCGACAGCCGGCCCAGCTCGGCCGACAGCTCGGTGAGGGTGCGGATCGATCCGTCCGCCTCGTCGAGCTGCTCGGGCGTCGGACGATCGGGCGCCTCGCCGCGGAGCATCCAGATCGCACGCATGCCGACGAGCTTGGCTGGGCGGACGTCGTAATCGAGCCGGTCCCCGACCATGACCGCGGACGTGGGAGGAACGCCGGCCGTGCGTGCGGCGAGCTCGAAGAGGCGCGGATCGGGCTTGCCGACGCCGAGCTCGTCGGAGACGCCCCACACCTCGAAGAACGGCTCGAGACCGTCGCGACGCATCGCGGACCGGACCTCGCCCGGCTGGTTGGCGATCACCCCGAGCCGGTACTCCTCGCGAAGCTCCTCGAGACAAGGGATCGCGTCCTCGTAGAGCGCGGAGGGCGGGTAGTGCCACGAACGAGCGGCGATCCCTTCGAGCTCGCGGAGGTCTGCCTCCGGCAGGAAGCGCGCCACGAGCCGGCGCCGGAACGACCCCGCCTGCTCCGTGCGGGCACGGGTGTACTCCTCCTCGAACTCGTCGTCCGTGAATCGAGCGCCCGCCTCGCGCAGCGCGCGGTGCCACGCGCGCGCGTAGACCGTGTCGTCGTAGAGCACGCCGCCGATGTCGAGGAACACGATCCCGATCGTCACGGTCGTCCCGTCCCCCATGGCGTCGGCCGGTTCAGCGGCCGGCGCGTTGTTTCAGCTCCGCGAAGGTCTCCGGATCCGTCCGCTCTTCCCCCATCCGGTACCCGTAGCGCTCCCCGTGGCAGTCCGAGGACGAGGTGGGGACCAGGCTAAGCCGCTCCGCGATCGCCGCGTACTTGGCCCGCAACTCGTCATCGTGGTCCGGGTGGAACACCTCGAGGCCGACCATGCCGCCCTCGGCCATCTCCTCGATCAACCGGTCGGGGACCGTGTCTTGGCCGCGCCACATCCCCGGATGAGCGAGCACGCAGACCCCGCCCCCGCCGCTGATCAGCCGGAGCGCGTCCGCCGGCTGGAGCGCGTGCTTCGGCACGTACGCGAGCCCGTCGTCGGAGATGTAGCGATCGAAGGCCTCCTTCTCGTCCGCCACGATCCCGGCTTCCACCATCGCCTCGGCGATGTGGGGCCGGGCGATCGCTCCACCGCCGGCGAATTCCAGCACACGCTCGACCGTGATGTCGAAGCCCAAGTCCCGCAACTTCTCCACGATCATCTCGCCGCGGCGGAGGCGGGTCGCCGTGAGTCGGAGGAGCTCGGCCTCGATCGCGAGATCGTCCGGATCGACCCAGTAGCCGAGGATGTGGAGGCTCGCCCCCTCGTACTCCGCCGAGAACTCGATCCCCGGGACGAACTCGAGCCCGACGTCCTCCGCGGCCGCCTCCGCTTCCGCGAGGCCCTCGAACGTGTCGTGATCGGTGAGGGCGACGCCCGCGAGGTCTTTCGATCGCGCGAGGTGCATCACCTCCGCGGGGCCGAGGGTCCCGTCGGAGCGGTTCGAGTGACTGTGGAGGTCGTATCCGGGCATCGCTGAGAGCGTGTCAGACCGTCGGCGCGGTCGTCCATCGCGGCGCCGTCAGGGGGCCGGCGCGACCAGCTCCGGGCCGATCTCCGCGACCGTGCGACAGCCGGAGAGCGCCATCGCGTTCTCGAACTCGGCCCGCAGGATCTCCAGCACGCCCGCGACACCGGCCTCACCGTCCGCCGCGAGGCCCCACACGACGGGCCGGCCGACGAGGACCGCTGCGGCGCCGAGGGCGATCGCCTTCACGACGTCGGTCCCCCGGCGCACACCGCCGTCCACCAGGACGGGGATGCGCCCGGCGACGGCATCGACCACCTCGGGCAGCGCGTCCAGCGGCGCCGGACAGGAATCCAGCTGCCGCCCGCCATGGTTCGACACGACGATCGCGTCGACCTGGTGCTCGACGGCCAGGGTCGCGTCCTCGGCCGTCAGGATCCCCTTCACCAGGATCGGCAGACCCGGGGCGTGCTCGCGCACGAACATCAGGTGATCCCACGTGAGGTTCGGCTCGTAGGCGTGATCCGAGTCGCCGAGACCGAAGGGCATCACGAACCCGCTCCGCGTGTCGCGATGACGGAGCCCCGCGACCGGGAAGTCGACCGTCCAGCAGATAGCTCGATACCCCGACTTCAGGACGCGTGCGAGCAGGTCCGCGGAGAGCCTCTGCTCCGCGAACAGGTACAGCTGCCACCATTTCGGCGCATCGCTCGCGGCCGCGATGCCCTCGACATCGTCGACGGCCGTGGAGGACACCACGGCGATCGTCCCGGCCGTCGCCGCGCCGCGGACCGTGCCCCGTTCTCCGTCGGGATGCGCCCGACCTTGATACGCCCACGGCGCGACGAGGACGGGGAAACTGATGGGTGTTCCGAGGATCTCCGTCGACGGATCCGGCGATCCCGATCCACGGAGGACGCGCGGCCTGATCACCCATCGACCGAACGCGCGCAGGTTCTCCTCGAGGGTGCGCTCGTCCCCGGCGCCGCCGGCGTAGTAGTCGTAGACGTCGGCGTCCAGGTTCGCTTTCGCGACGGGCTCGTAGTCGTCGACCTGCAGATACCGGGGCGCGGGCATGTGCGCGAAGGGTAGCCGACCTGCGAGCCCGCTCGGCCCGCGGCTATCGTGACCCCGTGGCTCGGGTGACGGTGTTCGGCGCAGGCGCCATGGGGACGGCGTTCGCGATGCACGCGGCCCGGGCCGGGCTCCCCACCTCGCTCTGGGCGAACGAGCACGACCTCGCCGCCTACGCGGCGATGCGCGAGGAGCGGAAGCATCCGCTGCTCCCGGAGCATCTGCCCGAGGGCGTCGAGCTCCTCGGTCCGAACGACCTCGACGTCGCCGCCCGCGACGTGGAGATCGCCGTGTTGGCGGCGAACTCGGCGGGTGCCCGTTCCCTCGCCGCGATGGTGCGGGAACAGGTTACGGGCGCACGCGCGGTCGTGTCGGTCGCCAAGGGCCTCGAGCCGGCCTCCGGCAAGCGTATGAGCGAGGTCTACGGTGAGGAGATCGCCGGCGCCGATGTGGTCGTGGTGGGCGGCCCGTGCCTCGCGCGTGAGCTCGCCGAGGGACTCCCCACCGCCGCGGTGTGGGCTGCCGCGGAGGTCTCCGTGGCGGAGGAGTCGGGGAAACCGTTCGACGACCAGCGCTACCAGCTGACCTACACCGACGACGTGATCGGCGTGGAGCTCTGCTCCATGATGAAGAACGTCGCCGCGATCGGGCTCGGCCTCCTCGACGGACTCGGCAAGAACACGAACATCGGCTACCAGAACGCGAAGGCCGCGCTCTTCACGAGGGCCGCCCGCGAGATCGTGATGCTCGTGACCGCCCTCGGCGGCAGGCCCGAGACGGCGATGGGCCTCGCCGGCATCGGCGACCAGCTCGTGACGAGCCTCGGCGGCCGCAACCGTCTCTACGGCGAGCTCGTGGGCACCGGGGATCCGCCGGAGGACACGCTCCGGGAGCTTGAAGCCGGAGGGCTCACGGTCGAGGGCGTCGAGTCCACGCGCCATGTCTGCCGGCTCGCGTCGGAAGCGACGCTCGACCTCCCGTACCACGAAGCGATCCACCGGGTGCTCTTCGAGGGTGCCCGGCCACACGACGTCCTGGAGGTGCTCCGATGACGAACCGGATCCGTCCCGACCGCAACCTCGCGATGGAGCTCGCGCGGGTGACCGAGGCCGCAGCACTCGCCGCGGGGAGCTGGATCGGTCGCGGAGACAAGATCGGCGCCGACCAGGCGGCCGTCGACGCGATGCGCTTCATGATCGACTCGGTCTCGATGGACGGCGTGGTCGTGATCGGCGAGGGCGAGAAGGACGAGGCCCCGATGCTCTACAACGGCGAGTCCGTCGGCAACGGCTCGGGCCCCGCCGTCGACGTCGCCGTCGACCCGATCGACGGGACCCGTCTCACGAGCACGGGACAGCCCAACGCCGTGTCGGTGATCGCGCTGGCCGAACGCGGCACGATGTTCTTCCCCGACGTCGCCGTGTACATGGAGAAGGTCGCGACCGGCCCGGAGGCCGCGGGCGTGATCGATGTGACCGCGCCGCCGGAGGAGAACGTTCGGCAGGTGGCGAAGGCGAAGGGGATGAAGATCGAGGAGGTGTCGGTCGTGATCCTCGATCGGCCTCGCCACGAGGCGATCATCGACGCGGTCCGCGAAGTCGGCGCGCGGGTCTTCCTCATCACGGATGGCGACGTTGCCGGGGCGATCGCCGCGGCGGCCCCTCGCACCGGCGTCGACCTCCTGATCGGGGTCGGCGGCACCCCCGAAGGCGTCGTCGCCGCGGCGGCACTCAAATGCATGGGTGGGGCGATCCACGGACGCCTCGCGCCGCGCAACGACGAAGAGCGCGACCAGCTCGTCGCCGCGGGACTCGACCCCGAGCGGATCCTCACGACCGAGGAGCTCGTCTCCGGCAAGGACGTCTTCTTCGCGGCAACGGGGATCACGGACGGCTCGCTGCTCCGAGGCGTGCGCTATTGGCCCGACGGCGCAACGACGTATTCCATGGTGATGCGCTCCCGCTCCGGGACCGTCCGATGGGTCGAGGCGGAGCACCGCTTCGAGAAACTCGAAGGGATCTCCGGAGTGGACTACAGCCGGTAGAGCCACCCCGTCGAGAACGGTCCGGAACTTCGGCTATCCTCGGGTCGCGAGCGAGAGGAGCCTCCATGGCCGAGAAAACGATCGTCGTCTGCGATGTCTGCGGCAAGCCGGCGACCGAGACCGTGACGATCAAGGTGGCGCGAGGCAACTACGCGAAGGATCTCTGCACCGCCCACGTGACGGAGCTCGTCGCCGGGGCGCGTCGACCGCGTCCCGGCCGCCCTCGCAAGATGACCGGCGAGGCATCCGCCGCCGCACCGAAGCGTCGCGGCCGTCCACGGAAGACGGGTGGACGGAAGAGCACCGGACGCAAGCGCACCGCGACCCGCGGGACGGCTCAGGCCTCCGGCTCACCCGCGCGCTCGGCCAAGAAGTAGACGCCCTTCGCCTCCTTCGCCACCACTCCTTCACGCAGAAGCGTGCGCAGCGTCGTCTGCACCTGCCGACGGACATCGGGGTGTGCGAAGGGATCGAGGTAGCCGCGACGCAAGGCCAGATCCTGGATCCTCGTCCAGTGCAAGGGTGCCGGCTCCTCGGTGAGGACGGCGAGGACGGCGGCTCGCGGCTCCATCACGCGCCACGCGTCGCCGCGATCACGCGCTCGGCGAAGAGCTCGACCTGATCGGGCTCGTGGATCGCGAAGGGGAGGACCCAGGGCGACACGATGAGCTCGCGGACGCCCAGGGACTCGAACGCGGCGACCCGTTCGAGGATCTGGTCGGGCGTTCCCGAGAGGGTGTCGGCCCGCCAGGACCCGTAGTCGTCGCCAGCCATCGCGTCCCCCGGCGCGGCGGCGCGGCCACGGTCGAACGCCGCGTGCGAGGAGGCCTCATCCTCCCCGATCAGGGAATACAGGCCGACGGACAGACCGAACGTCGCGGGATCGCGGCCGGTCGCGTCACACGCCGCGTGGACATCGGACACCTTGCCGACGTACGCCTCAGGTGCGACGCGCCAGCCCATGTTCCACCCGTCGGCGAGACGTGCCGCTACCCGCAGCAGCCGAGGCCCGCCCTTGCCCCCCACCCACACCGCCGGGGGGCGTTCCGGCGCGGGCGCGAGGACGGCCTCACGGAGCGTCACGCTCGGACCGTCGAAGGTGGTCGGGTCGCCGCCGAACAGTCGCCGGACCACGTCGAGGGACTCCTCCAGCGCTTCGAAACGCTCCCCCGCCGTACCGAACCGGTACCCGAACGCGTCGAACTCCGCTCGCATCCAGCCGGCCCCGAGACCGAGGTCGAGCCGGCCGTCGGAGAGCAGGTCGATCGACGCGGCGATCCTCGCGAGGAGCGCCGGGTGGCGGAACGCGCTGCACAGGACGAGGGTCCCGAGCCGGACCCGGTCCGTGACGGCGGCGATGCCTGCGAGGGTCGTGAGCGGCTCGAGCGACGCGATCGGTGCGGGATCCCCGCCGTACCTCGCGAACGAGTAGAAGAAGTGGTCGGAGACCCAGACCGAGTCGAACCCCAGGTCCTCTGCTCGTTTCGCCCAGCCCGCGACGGCGGAGAACGAGGTCTCGCCGGACGGGAGCGAGAACCCGTAGTGGGGCAGGGTCAGTCCGAAGCGCATCCGCCGAGGATAGTCAGGCGGTGGGTTCGTAGACGCTCAGCGTGCCGCGCAGCAGGACCCGGCCGCGCGCATCGCGGACCACGACGGCGCTGACATCCTTCAGATCCTCGCTGAACGTGCCGAAGTCCCCGCCTCCCCCTGCCTGATCGAGCGTCCCGATCTCGCCCAGAACGAGCTGACGCGACCCATCGGTCACGAGCTGGACCCGCAACGGCAGCTGCCCCGGGCGCAGGCTGGTCAGTCCATCGACCAGGACGAACGCGAGGTCGTCGCCCGACGGTGACAGGAGGACGAGCGCATCCCCGCGTCCCTCCTGCAAGCGGGGCGAGAGCAGCGTCGATACCTCGACGATGGCGCCGGGATCGAGTCCGGGGAGGTCCGCGAACACCTCTTGCAACCTGATGACGGCCTCCCGTTGCCGCTCCTGAGCGGCGTCGGCCTGCTCCTCAGCGCGCTCGGCGCGCCCCGCCATCACCGCTCCCCAGCCGAGACCCGAGAGCGCGAGCATCGCGGCGAGCACGCCGGCTGCGGCGACGCGGCTCCGCCGCGGCGCCGAGGCGCGCCGCCGTCCCGCCGCGCCCCGCACGGCACCGACGACGCGTTCCTCGAGGTCTGCCGACGGCTCGACCGGTGCCACGCTGTAGGCCAACGTGGCTGCGGCCCGCTGCAGCTCCGCGGCTTCCTTCCGGCAGGCGGCGCACCACTCGAGATGTCGATCGACGACCGTCGCCTCGGCCGGGGACAGGACACCGAGCGTCTGCTCGGTGAGCCGCTCGCGAACGCTCAGGCAGTTCACATGTACTCCTTGCCCTCGTTCGCGCGCCGCACCTTGATCATCGCGGTCCGGAGACGGGTCTTCACCGTCCCGAGAGGCGTCCCGTCGGCCTCCGAGATCTCGCGTGCGGTCAGGCCCCGGAAGTACGCGCGCGTCAGCAACCGGCGTTCCGCTTCCGTCAGCGACGCCAGCGCGCGCGTCGCCGCGTCACGCTCCTCGACCACGTCCTCCTCGTTCTCGCCGGGGACGTCCGGAACCTCGTCGACCAGCACGAGCGTCGGTCGGCGGGCGCCGGTCTCTCGGCGCAGGCGGTCCACGGCGAGGTTGTGCGCGATCGTCATGAGCCAGGTCGAGAGGCGTCCTCGCGCCGGGTCGAATCGCGCCGCCTTCCGCCAGGCGGTGAGGAAGACGTCCTGGGCGAGCTCTTCTGCCGCCTCACGGGATCCCAGCAGACGCATGCCGAGCGAGAAGACGGGCCGGCCGAACCTCGCGTACAGGGCGCGGATCGCATCGTCATCACCGGTGAGGAGTCCTTCCATCAGCTGCTCCTCCTCCCGGGGGAGGAGCGGGCCTTCGTGCCGAGCGTCCACTCGGGTTCCTCTCGGTATACGGAGCCGTGGGCGACCGAAGCTTGCAGTGCCTTGCCCCGATGTTCCCACGGTTGCGCCGGGAGGGGAACCGCCCGATCGACGACGAGGATCGCCCGAACCGCGCGGGGTAGGCTGGCGCATCACAGGAAACGACTTCCGCGCAGGAGCGCCGACGGTGATCGAGAGGTCGAGGACCGCCCGACTGTTGGCCGGCGGCGTGCTCCTCGCCTCCGGTCTCCTCTCCGGGATCCTTCCCGGCCTCGCCTCTCGCTCCGCCTCCGCGGCCTCCGCTCGGCAGGCGGCACCGCCCGCGGTGATCCGGCTCTCGCTCGAGGGCGTGGTCGACCCGTTCGTCGCCGACTACCTTCGCAGCGGCATCGATGGCGCCGAGGACGCGGCGGCCGTCCTGCTCACGATCGACACACCCGGAGGCCTCGACTCCTCGATGCGCGAGATCATCAAGGCGATCGAGGCCTCCGCGACCCCGGTGATCTGCTACGTCGCGCCGCGAGGTGCGCGGGCAGCCTCCGCGGGGGCATTCATCCTGATGGCGTGCCACGTCGCCGCGATGGCGCCGGCGACGAACGTCGGGGCGTCCACCCCGGTCGGCCTCGGTGGGGTCACGCTCGCGCGGAAGATCGAGGAGGACGCGGCAGCAACGATCCGAGGGCTCGCGGACGATCGCGGACGCAACGGCGAGCTCGCGGAGACGTTCGTGACGGAATCCCGCAGTATCACGTCCCAGGAGGCGCTTGAGGGTGACGTGATCGACCTCATCGCTCCCACCGAGCGCGACCTCCTGGAGCAGGTGGAGGGCACGGACGTCCTCCTCGCGGACGGGACCACCGCGACGCTCGAGACCATGGGCTCCCCGATCGAGGACCAGCCGATGTCTCCGGGAGTCGGGTTCCTCCACGACCTGTTCGATCCGAACCTCGCGTTCATCTTCTTCTGGCTCGGTCTCGCGTTGATCGTGCTCGAGCTCATCGTGCCCGGCCACGTCTTCAGCGGCACGGTGGGGACGATCTTCCTGCTGACCGCGATCGCCTCGTTCGGGTTCCTGCCGGTACGACTGATCGGGATCGCCCTGCTCGTCGCCTCCGTCGTCTTCTTCGTGATCGAGCTGAAGATGCCCGGTCTCGGGATCTGGTCGCTGGCGGGCATCGCGTCTCTGGTCCTGGGCGGGCTCGTCCTGTTCGACCCGGCCGGCGGGGTCCGCGTCTCCCCGTTCGCGATCGTGCCGGTCGCAGCCTTCATGGCGTTGTTCTTCGGGTTCGTGGTGTCGAAGGCGCTCGCGATGCGACATCTCCCGGCCGCACAGGGACCCCAGGCGATCGTTGGACGCGAGGGCGTCGTGCTCCCGGGCGGGCTCGACCCCGAAGGCGTCGTGCGGGTGGCCGCCGAGGAGTGGAAGGCCACCTCGCCGACGGGGGCGATCCCCGCGGGTTCGAGGATCCGCGTGGTGAGGCTCGACGGGTTGGTGCTCACCGTCGAGCCCGTGGCACCCGAGCACGCGCCCACCGGCGGCGTCCTGCCGGCCCGAGGGGGGAAGACCTGATGGACTTCACGGATCCCGCGTTCATCGGCGTAGCCGTCGCAGTGTTCCTCGTGATCCTGTTCCTGGCCAACGCCATCCGCATCGTGCCCGAATTCCAACGGCTGGTCGTCTTCCGTCTGGGACGGTTGCTGAGCGTCAAGGGGCCCGGTCTCGTCCTGCTGATCCCGATCGTGGACAAGGGGGTCAAGGTCGACCTGCGAGAGTTCTTCCTGGAGATCCCCCGGCAGGACTCGATCACGAAGGACAACGCGCCCATCGCGGTCGACTTCATCACGTTCTACAAGGTCGTGAACCCGGCGGACAGCGTGGTGCAGGTGGGGAACTTCGCGGGTGCCGCCCAGGCGCTCGCATCCACGACCCTGCGAGCCGTGATCGGTGACATCCCCCTCGACGACGTGCTCGCCAAGCGTGACGAGATCAACCAGATCCTGCGGCAGAAGCTCGATGAGGTGACCGAGCGGTGGGGTGTGAAGGTCACCAACGTGGAGATCCGCGAGATCATCCCGCCTCCCGGCGTGCAAGAGGCGATGACGCGGCAGATGTCCGCCGAGCGATCCCGGCGAGCGATCGTCCTGGAGGCCGACGGCACGAAGTCGGCCGCGATCACGGTGGCCGAGGGCAACAAGGCCTCGGCGATCCTGAACGCCGAGGGAAGCAAGGCATCGGCCATCCTCACTGCGGAGGGCGAGCGACAGGCGGCGATCCTCCGTGCCGAAGGCTTCGCGCTCGCGCTGGAGACCATCAACCGGCAAGCGTCCACGGCGGATCAGAAGACGATGACGTTGCAGTATCTGGACGCGCTCAAGCAGATCGGCGGTTCCGCGTCATCCAAGATCGTGGTGCCGATGGAGCTCGCGGGCCTCGCCGCCGGGATCGTCGCGGTCGCCGACCAGGCGAAGGGCGACGGGAGGGCCGCAGCCCAGTAGGCGGGCGGGAACCGGTCGCCCTTCGCCGGTGTAGGCAGACGTGAAGGGAAAGGCTCCCGTGGAGGGCCGACCACTGGAGGACGTCGAGCTCGCACGGCGAGCCCGCGAGGGCGACGACGCTGCGTACGGAGACCTGGTGAAGCGGTACGGGCAGATCGCCTTCCGTGTCGCCTGGCTCGTCACGCGCGATCGCGGTGAGGCGGAGGACGCAGCCCAGGAGGCGTTCGCCGTCGCCAGGGCCTCGCCCTGCGCGCGGCCGCGGTCTCCGACGGGGACGCGGCCCCGTCCCCGGAGACCGCGGCGCTGGCGGTCGCCGACCGGGAGACCCTCGTCGCCGCTCTGAACGCCCTCCCGCCTCCGGACCGGGAAGTGATCGGCTATCGGTTCCTCCTCGGCCTTTCGGAGAGCGAGACAGCCGACGTGCTCGGCGTGCGCCAGGGGACGGCCAAGTCGCGCCTCTCGAGGGCGATGGCTCGCCTGCGCGCGGTGTTGGAGGAGCCGGCATGAGCGAACGGCTCCGTTCGATGAGCGACGACGACCTCGGTACGGCTCTGTCCTCGCTGGACATCGAGTGGCCGACCACCCCGACGCTGCATGTCGCGGTCATGGCTCGCGCCACGTCGGAGCGGCCGGCCGTCGTGCGTCTCCCCCTCTCTCGACCCAGGCGGATCTTGCTGATCGCGGCCGCGACCGTGATCCTGCTCGTCGGAGCTGCGGTCGCGGCGAAGATCGTCATCGACCTCGGCGGGGTGGTCGTGGAGGTCGCACCGAGTCGTCCGGGGATCCTGCCTACGCCCTCGATCGCTCCCACCGGCGAACCGGTGACCCTCGAGGAGGCTGCCCTCCTCCTCGGTCGGGAGGTCGCTCTGCCCGCCGATCTCGGCCGGCCCGACCGCGTCTGGGCCGATGAGGTCTTCACGGAGGAGGGAGAGGTCGCCCGGGTCACCCTCGCATGGCGAGCCCGACAGGACCTTCCGGAGATCTCGAACACTCGATTCGGAGCCGTCCTGATGGTGTTCGAGGGCGACGCCAGCCTGGCTTCGAAGGACCTGTACGAAGACTCGGGCGTCCTGCGGTTCGAGACCGTCGACGGGGTCGACTACTACTGGACCACGGGCACGCACCTCCTCGAACTGCTCACGAGCGACGGTGTCGCCTATGTGCGCGTCGAGGGCAACGTGCTCCTGTGGCGGGACGGCCCCCACACGATGCGGTTGGAGACCTCCCTGCCGATGGCCGAGGTCCTGCGGATCGCCGCGTCGGCGGGAACGTCCTGATCCCTTCCGGTGTAGCAGAGGCGTCAGACGTCAGGAGGGATCGAGATGAGGCGAGGGATGCTGCTCGGCGCGATCGTGGTGCTCGCGGCCGTCGTGGGGATGCCCGGCGTGGCGTCGGCGGGCGGTGGCTGCCACGGAGACGTCACGGAGAACGACGCAACCGGCCGTGAGGACGCGACCGTCGAGATGGTCGACGCATGCTTCACGGCGACGGTCACGACCGTGGATCCGGGAACGCCTGTGACCTTCGTGAACATGGACGAGTTCGTCCACAACGTGGGTGGCAACCAGTGGGGCCACTTCGACGACCTCCACGAGGCGGATACCTACAGGGTGTCTTTCGACGAAGCCGGCACCTACGCGTTCGCCTGCAGCTATCACCCGGGCATGACCGGTGCCATCGTCGTCGGCGACGGCAAGGGTGCCGGGAACGGCGCGGGCATCTCGGTCGAGCCGTTCGAGGCACCGGGTCCCGAGACCGTGACGCGTGTTGTCACAGCGAGCGGGGGCGTCTCGCCTGCTTCCGTCGCGGTCGCCGCGATCATCGGCGGGCTGCTGGGAGCCGCGATCACCGTTGGGCTGACCCGTTCGACTTCGAGGAAGGTGCCGGCCCGGTTGCGGGAACCGATCTAGACGGGCAGGCTCAAGCCCGCCTGCTGCATCGCGAGCTCGAAGTCGTGCCGGCTCGACACGGCTTCGAACGCTGCCTCCGTGCTGATCTTCCCCTCCTGGAGGAGCACCAACAGCGATTGGTCGAAGGTCATCATCCCGTAGAAGGCGCCGTCGGCGACGACCTCCTGGATCTCGCTCGTCCGCTCCGGGTCGACGATCCGCTCGGCGATCCGC
This sequence comes from Actinomycetes bacterium, assembly GCA_021155985.1. GTDB lineage: Bacteria > Actinomycetota > UBA4738 > UBA4738 > HRBIN12 > JAJNBA01. Next base: position 16,258 of record JAJNBA010000039.1, on the reverse strand, counting down.
CCGTTGTTCACGAGGATCTCGAGGGTGGGGGTTCGGCCGCCGTCGACCGTGGCGACGAGGCGCTGGCAGATGATGCCGCGGAGCGTGCCGGCGAGCGCCAGCCGCACCTGCTTCTGTTGGTACGGGGGGAAGAAGTCGATCACCCGGTTGACGGTCTCCGTGGCGTCGACCGTGTGGAGCGTGGACAGGACGAGGTGTCCCGTCTCGGCCGCCTGGATCGCGGCCCGCACGGTCTCCGTATCCCGCATCTCGCCGATCAGGATGACGTCGGGATCCTGCCGCAGCGCCGCGCGCAACGCCGAGAGGAAGTCCTGCGTGTCATTGCCGATCTCACGCTGGTTGATCGAGGCCACCGCGTCGCGGTGGAGCACCTCGATCGGGTCCTCGATCGTGACGATGTGCACCGGCTTGGTCTCGTTGATGTAGCCGATCATCGAAGCGAGGGTCGTGGTCTTGCCGGATCCCGTGGGTCCGGTGACGAGGATCAGCCCTCGGTGCTCGTCGGCGAGACGCCGGACCGTGTCCGGCAACCCCATCTCCTCGAAGGTGGGTCCACCGAACCGGAGACGCCGGAGCACCATCGAGACCGAGCCTCGTTGCTTGAAGACGTTGGCGCGGAACCGGCCGACGTCTCGCAGGGAGTAGGCGAAGTCGATCTCCCCCGTCTTATCGAACGCCTCCTTCCGGTCCGCAGGGATGATGCTCTCGGCGATCGCGGCGGTCTCCACCGGGGTGATCGGGTCGCGAGGCATCCTCTCCAGCCCACCCGGCAGCCTGATCATCGGCGGCGAGCCGACCTTCACGTGCAGGTCCGAGCCCCGCCCGACCATGAGCTCCTTGAGCCAGCCGTCGAACTCCGCGACGGCGGAATCACTGTTCTCCACTGCGCCACACCTCGCCTCGAGCGATGGCCGAGCACGCGTACCATCCGCGCTCGGTTCCTCCTTCTCCCATCGGCCCGTCGGACGACCAACTTCAGCGCGATCGGAGGAGTTGCCGTGCTCAGGTGCGGGCGATCACCCGGCAGACCGAGCTGCGGTCGGCGAGTGGTTCGAACGCCTTGAGATGGAGGCGGGGACGAGATCCCTCCAACATCCCCTCCAGCAGACCTCTGTGCACCGAGCACACGAGCTCCCTGTGCTCCTCGAGCAGGTCCCGGAACGGACAACCGCGCAGGGCGATCTCGACGGTGCGGGATCCTTTGCGCCGGAAGCGCGGATCGAATCCTGCTTCCGCGAGCGCCTCCCGGAGCCCGGCCAGGTTCGGCCCCGGACGGCGCGCACCGGGCGGCGGGGCGTGCCGGGTGACCAAGTAGTCGCCCCACTCTCGAGCGAGGGTGTGGGCACCTACGCGAGCGCGCGACCCGGTCGTGAGCGTCGCCAGGATGTCCGCGAGCAATCGGTAGTCACGCCCCTCCCGGTCGCCCGTGGCCACAGCGGTGTAGACGGTCTGGGGACGGCCGACGGCCGATGGGCCGCGCCGCGTCTCCGACGCGACGAGGCCCGCGTCCGCGAGCCGACGCAGGTGTGGACGGATCGTGTTGGCGTGCAGGCTCAGCCGGATGGCGAGCTCGCGAACGGGGACCGGGCGGCCGGACAGGCGCAGATACCGATAGAGGCGGTAGCGCGTGTCGTCCGCGAGGGCCTTGTGGATCTCGATCGGCGCCGGTTCGTTCATCTCCGCATCTCGTACGATGGGCTTTGCACGGTTCGCACCGTGTCAACCAGAGCTTAGACCTCAGACCTCAGACCCGAACGAGATCAGAGCGAAGCCAGGCACCCGCCACTCGATGGGAGGAGAGCCCGTGGCCACGGAGGCGCAGGTCCGAGAGGCCCTGAAGGGCGTCCGGGACCCGGAGATCGGCCGTCCGATCGACGAGATCGGGATGTTGCGATCCGTCGAGGTGAACGACGGCGTGGTCCGCGTCCATGTCCTGCTGACCATCGAGGGATGTCCGCTCAAGGATCGGATCACGAGCGACGTGACGGCGGCCGTCCAGCCGCTCGAGGGCGTGGAGCGTGTCGATGTGGAGCTCACGCCGATGAGCTCGGAAGAGCGGGAGAGACTCGTCACGGGCCTCCGCGGGGGGCAAGCCGCCGCGCCGGAGACCACGATCGCGTTCCCCCCGCAGACCGCGATCATCGCGATCGCATCGGGGAAGGGCGGCGTCGGCAAGTCCAGCGTCACGGTGAACCTGGCCGCTGCACTCGCGGAAGCCGGTCGCTCGGTCGGCGTGCTCGACGCCGACGTCTGGGGATTCAGCGTCCCACGGATGCTGGGCGCGGTCGGCAAGCCCGTGGGCTTCAACGACATGATCCTGCCGCTGGAGGCCCATGGGGTGAAGGTGATCTCGATGGGCCATTTCGTGCCCGAGGAGACACCGGTGATCTGGCGCGGCCCGATGCTGCACAAGGCGATCCAGCAATTCCTCGGTGACGTCTGGTGGGGCGACCTCGACTTCCTGCTCTGTGACCTGCCGCCGGGCACCGGCGACGTGTCGATCTCGCTTGCCTCGTTCATCCCCGGTGCTTCGATGCTCGTGGTGACGACGCCGCAGGACGCGGCGCGCAAGGTGGCCGAGCGCGCCGGCAAGATGGCCGAGCGCACGAACCTCCGACCGCTGGGCGTCATCGAGAACATGTCGTGGTACGCGTGCCCCCAATGCGGCGAGCGCCAGTCGATCTTCGGCGAAGGGGGCGGCCGTGAGGCCGCCGAGACGCTCGGGGTGCCGCTGATGGCACAGATCCCCCTGGTGGCGGACCTGCGGGCCGGCGGCGACGAGGGCGTGCCGATCGTGGTGTCCGATCCGGACTCCCCCGCCGCCGTCGCGTTGCGCGAGGCAGCCGAGGCGGTCGTCCGCGCGACCAAGTCGAAGGTCGGCAAGCCGCTCCAGCTGATGGCTCGCTAGCCGCCATTCTTCAGGACACCCCGCAACTCCATCCGCGGACACCCAGATTGACGCCGCAAGGAACCGCAAGATAGATTTCGCGTGGCGTCGAAGCGCGAACACATCGCTCATCGGGGGGTGGGCGGCGAGGTCTCTCTGGGCCTGGCAACGACCACGACGCGTCGATCGGAATCGGTGGTCGTTGGCACGAGAGGAGAGACCGGATGAAGCGACCCACACGTCTGGGCGTCACCTTCGTGATGCTCGCAACGATGTTCGGCCTGGTGATCGGCGGAAGTCTGCCGGCCAGCGGACAGTCGAACGGCGGATCGAAAGGCGTCGGGCCGGCGTCGCTCCAACGGCTCCGCCGGGACGCGATCGGCGACGTCAAGATGCGCGTCGACCGAGGCACGCGATACGTCGGCTTCGCCCGCGTGGCGAGCGGTGGCGACCTGTTCCCCGGGAGCCGGAGCGCGACGCCTCAAGGTAAGGCCCGTGGCTTCCTCGCCGGATATGCGGGGCTGTTCGGGATCCGGGACGCATCGGCGGAGCTGCGCCTGGTGTCCGCGACGACGGATGCGCAGGGCTTCACGCATGTGTCGTTCGCTCAGACCTACAAGGGCCTCCCCGTGTTCGCGGGCCTCGTGCGGGCGCATCTCGATCGCGGCAACAGGCTGACGGCCGTCAACGGCACGCTCGTGCCGAACGTCGAGCTGAACACCGATGCCAGGCTCTCGCCGGCCCAGGCTGCACAGAAGGCGATCGCCGACGTCCTCGCCCGTCCTCCGGCCACGGAGGAGAGCGCCGACGGGGCCGCGGCGGCGGCCCCCACCGGCCTCCGGGCGGCCTCGATCACGCTCGAGGTCTACCGGATGGGGCTCGTCAGGAACGTCCCCGGCTCGAACCAGCTCGTCTACGAGGTCGAGGTCACGAACGGGGCCGACGTCCGCGAGTTCGTCTTCGTCCACGCGAACGCCGGCAAGATCGTGAATCGCTATTCGGGGGTGCACAACGACCTGTTCCGGCGGGTCTTCGAGGCGAACTTCGATCCCGACAGCCAGGTGTGGGAGGAGGGCGACCCTTTCCCGGGCGCGCTGACCGAGGACCAGCAGAACATCGTCACCTTCAGCGGGCACTCGTATCACTTCTTCTCCCACGCGTTCGGCAGAGACTCCTACGACGGCGAGGGCGCCGAGATGCAGACGGTCAACAACGACCCCCGCATCAACTGTCCGAACGCGAACTGGAACGGGATCACGACGAACTACTGCACCGGTGTGACCGGTGACGACACGGTCGCCCACGAGTGGGGCCACGCCTACACGGAGTACACCCACAACCTGATCTACCAGTGGCAGTCGGGCGCCCTGAACGAGTCGTACTCGGACATCTGGGGCGACGTCGTCGACCTGATCAACGGCGCCGGGGCGGACACGCCGGGCGGGAACCGAGCGGTCGGCACCTGCTCGAGCCAGACGAGCCACAAGAACTGGCCGACCGTGATCGTCAACCAGCCGGCATCGCTCGGGAGGTGCGCAGCGGCTCCGGCGGCGTTCGGTCCGGCGCTCACCACGGCCGGAGTGACAGACGCCGTGGTCCTGGCCAGCGACGGCAAGGGTTCGCCGACCGACGGATGCACGAACCCGAACAACGGACAGGCGATCGCCGGCAACATCGCCCTCGTCGATCGGGGAACGTGCACGTTCACGGCCAAGGTCGCGAACATGCAGAAGGTCGGGGCGACCGGCGTGATGATCGTCAACAACATCATCGGTGGTCCCACGATCATGCCGGGGGTCGATCCCTCGATCACGATCCCCTCGGTGATGATCTCCACGACCGCGGGTGCGTCGCTCAAGCAGGCGCTCCCGGGCCTGAACGTCACGATGAGGGCGCGCGCAACCTCGGGCAGCTCCTTCCGGTGGCTCTCCGGAGAGGACGACCCCGCGTTCAACGGCGCGATCCGCGACATGTGGGATCCGACCTGTCTCGGGGACCCCGGGAAGGTGACGGATCAGGAGTACTTCTGCGCCGGCGACGACAACGGCGGCGTCCACTCCAACTCGGGCGTTCCGAACCACGGGTTCGCGCTGCTCGTGGACGGCGGCACCTACAACGGCCAGACCGTCGCGGGCATCGGGCTGACGAAGGCCGCCCACCTGTACTGGCGTGCGGGATCGGTCTATCAGACCCCGTCGAGCGACTTCCCCGACCACGCGGATTCGCTCCTCGCCTCCTGCAACGACCTCGTGGGGGTGCGACTGCCCAATCTCGGGACGGGGAGCACACCGCCCGGCGGGCCTCGGCAGGCGATCACGTCGGCCGACTGTGCGGCGGTCGGGGCCATGACGGCGGCGGTCGAGCTCCGCACCGACCCGACGACGCAGTGCAACTTCCGACCGATCCTGGAGGGCGACGCGCCTCCGGTCTGCGGTGGCCAGGCGGCCGACGTGCTCTACACCGAGGACTTCGAGACGGGACTGGACGGCTGGACGCTCACGAACCAAGGCGTGTTCGCTGGCTGGCCCGGCCTGGACTGGACGACGGACTCGTCCCTGCCCGCCGGCGAGGCCGGATCGGCGGCGTTCGGTGCGGATCCGGACATCGGGGATTGCGGCGCGGGCACCGACGACGTGTCGGGCGTGATGCGGATGGAGAGCCCCCCGGTCACGTTGCCCGGTGGCACGATGCGGCTCTCGTTCGACCACTACATCGCCACGGAGCAGGGTTGGGACGGTGGGAACGTCTCGATGAGCGTCAACGGGCGGGCCTACGCCCTGATCCCGGCGTCCGCCTTCCTGTTCAACCCGTACAACGCGACGCTCCAGACCGCTGCGGCGGGCAACACCAACCCCCTGGCCGGCCAGCCGGGATTCACCGGCACCGACGCGGGAGAGCTGGTGAGCTCCTGGGGAACCTCGATCATCGACCTGGGAGCGACGGGTGCGCGCCTCCGGCCGGGGGACACCGTCCGGTTCCGGTTCGACATGGGGATGGACGGCTGCACCGGCATCGACGGCTGGTACGTCGATGACGTGACGGTCTCCGTCTGCGGGACGCCCGCCGTGGCGTCGAAGGAGGACGCAGCGAGCGCCTGAGCGGATCGAGGGCGCCGGCCGTCCGGCCTCCGGGCGGCCGGCGCCCGATCCACCGGCCCGACCGGAACTCCGTATGCTCGCGCGATGGACGTGCTCTCGTACCGTCCGGACCCCTCGGAGTTCGCGTGGACCTTCGGCGGCGTGCCGCCGGTGCGGACGGTCAGGCCGGGCGACATCCTCGAGCTGTGGACGGAGGACGCGTTCGGGGGGAAGGTCCGGGGGCCGGACGACCACGTCTCGCGCGTGATCGAGTTCCCCTTCGTGAATCCGCAGACGGGACCGTTCTTCGTGGAAGGAGCGGAGCCCGGTGACACCCTGGCGATCCACTTCATCTCGATCGAGCCGTCACGCGACTGGGCCGCCTCGTGCACGGTGCCGCTGTTCGGGGCCCTCACGACGACCGCTCGGACGCCGTTGCTGCACGACCCGCTCCCGGAGCGCGTCTGGATCTATGAGGTGGACCGGGACGCGCGCACGGTGGGGTACCACGCGACCGAGGGCGATCACACCGCCACCCTGCCCCTCGATCCGATGCACGGCACGGTGGGCGTCGCCCCGGCAGCGTTCGAGGCCCGGTCCTCGCTCGTCCCGGACGCGCACGGCGGGAACATGGACACGCCGGAGATGCGGGCGGGAGTCACGTGCTACCTCGGGGTGAACGTCGAGGGGGCGCTGTTCTCGATCGGCGACGGGCACTGCCGGCAGGGCGAGGGAGAGACCTGCGGCGTCGCGGTGGAGGCCGCGATGGACACGGTCGTGGTGATCGATGTCGTGAAGGGCCGTCCGACGCCCTGGCCCCGACTCGAGAGCGACACCCACCTCATGTCGACCGGCTCTGCCCGTCCCCTCGAAGACGCGTTCCGCATCGCCCATGCCGACCTCGTGTCCTGGATGGGCGACGAGTTCGGGCTCGAGACGCTCGACGCCTATCAGCTGCTGACGCAGGTCAGCGAATCGCCCGTCGCCAACGTCGTGGACCCGAACTACACGTTCCTCACGAAGGTGCGGAAGGAGTACCTGCCCCGCGTGGATACCTACGACGGTGTCCACACTCGACTGCGGGACACCGCCGTTCGGTACCGGGGCTGAGGTTCACGACGTCGAGACGGGATCGACGTCGTCGGGGATCTGGTCCCCTCGGCCGGGCGTGGTCGCGCCGGGTGGCTTCGAGGCCGCCCACACGATCAGGAACCCCGTCGCGACGATGGCCACCGTCAGCGCCGTCCACTGGGACCCGGTGAAGAAGCCGAAGCGCTTGTCGATCCGGAGCGAGTCCTCCAGCAGCCGGATGCAGCCGTAGGACAGCGTGAACACGAGCGTGGCGATGCCCTCCCGGCGTGGGGAGCCGATGAACCACCACAGGAACGCGAACAGGATGCCGGCGAGCAGCATGTCGTAGAGGGCTGTCTGGTGGACGCCTATCCCGCGCGCGACGACCTCGCCTCCGTCGCGGAGGACCGCCTGGGCCCGGTCGATCGTCTGGGTGAAGGTGCCCTGCAGCACCGCGGTGCATCGGGCGCCGGCGTCGGCGGTCTCCGGCGTGCAGGAGAACGGTGGGGCGAGCGTGCCACCCTCGTACGTCCACGCGAGCAGCCACGACGTCGGCTTGCCCAGGTGGTCGCCGATGATCAGGTCGCCGATACGACCCACCGAGATGCCGAGCGCGAGCCCCGGCACGATCGTGTCGGCGATCTGGAAGAACCGGAAGCGATACGCCTGACGTTTGATGTTGACCGCGTTCGCGATCGTGGCCCCGGCGATGCCGCCGAGCAGCGAGATCCCGCCCTTCCAGATCTGCACCCACTCGAGGGGGCTCTCGAACTCGGAGACGTGCGCGATCACGTAGGCGACGCGCGCGCCGACCACGGCCCCGATCAGCGACCAGAACACGACGGAGTTCGCGGCCTCCACGGGGACGCCCCGACGGACCGCGAGCTTCGTGAAGAGCCAGGCCCCGACCATGAAGCCGACGGCGATGCCGAGCCCGTGCGGGGAGATCGCGATCGAGTCGCCGAAACGGAAACGGTCGAGCACGGGCCAGCCGACGGACGCGAGGGAGGCGGGCATCGACGGAGTCTATCCACGGCCTGTTCGGCCGCGGGGGCCCGCGGCCCCGGCGCGTGGCCAGAGCGTGGCGACGGCTCGGCCGAACAGGAAGCCACTCGCCACGTCGCTCGGGTAGTGGACGCCGAGGGAGACGCGCGATGCGGCGACGGACGCGTCGAGTCCCGTGAGCGCCACTCGCCCGATCACGCCGATCCCGAGCTCGCGGGCCGCGACCCGCGTGAACGTGGTGAGCACCGCTGGGTGGCTGGAAGGCCACGACGTTCCGTGGGGCTCCGCGATCATCCGGCGGGTCCCCTCCGGGTTCGAATGGAACGGACGGGGCCGATCCACCACCCGCTTCACGCCCTGGAGGAGGAGCCAGGTGGCGCCTGCGCCCGCCAGGGCGCGAGCGCTCTCACGGCGGCGGCCCGTGATCGCGAGCGCGCCGGCCGCCGCCGCGGCCGCGTACAGCGATCCCAGCTCCGTGACCCCTCCGAAGAAGCGGTCGGTGCGCACGCCGTGCCCCGCGTTCGCCGCCGCGAACAGGTTCTCGTCGAACTCCCGCCCGTCCTCGGTACGGAGGGCGGCATACCCGATCAGCGCGCCTCCCGCAACGAGCAGCGCCGCCCACACGATCCGCCGGGTCTTCATCGGCCGCCCATCATGCGACAATCGGCTCGTCGACGACTCGAACGACCCTGGGAGGACCGAACCCGTGCGACGCGAGCCGGATGATCCGAACGATGCGGTTCCGGAAGGAAGGCCCTCCTTCGACTACCGCCGTGAGGGCATGGGAGGTAAGGCGACCGCGCTCATCGCCGCCGGCATCCTCCTGCTGATCTTCTTCCTGCAGAACCTCGACGCGGCGAACATCGACTTCCTCTTCTGGGATTGGGACGTGGCGATCGCGTTGGCGATCGGCATCGCGGCCGTGCTCGGCTTCGTCCTCGGGTGGGGCTTCGCGTGGGTCCGGAGACGAGCCAAGAGGGACCGGTCACCCTCCAGGGATTAGCGGCCCTCGATCTGCCGCTTCTGGCCGAGCGTCCCGTGCTTGATCCCCAGCTGCGCCCCACCGACCGCGTTCAGACCCGCGGCAACGAGCCTGCCGAGGGGTCCCCGGAACCGGTACGTGACCTCGTGGCGGAGGAGGCTCCGCTCGCGCGGCAGCCTGGCGATCGAGGTCTCGATCGTCGCATCCAGGGGACCTCGCAGTCGGACGGTCGCGTGGGACGGGGGCTCCCAGCGGAGGATCTCGCCGCGGACCCTCACGCGCACCCCCATGAAGGCCATCACCACCGAGTAGGTGGAATCCTCTTCGAGGCCCTCGTCGGGTACCTGCACGCTCACCACGTGCCGCTCCCAGTGGGGGATGTTGGCGGGATCGCTCACGACCTCCCAGACGCGCTCCGGCGACGCGTCGATCTCGACCGAGAACTCCGCGGTGCTCATGCGACGTCGGCGCTGCCGCTCGACCAGCCGCGCCACCACACCGCGCGCGTCGGCGCGAGCCGCACCAGAGCGCCGGCGTCGGGATCGATCTCCGTCGCGAGCTCACGGGCGGTCTTGGCCCCGCTCCCGAGCGCGTCGAGGAGATAGATCGACGCCGTGCCTTGCAGCATCGCGCCTACCATGTCGCGTGCGCGCCACGACGATGCCTCGTCCGCCGTGAGCGCCGCAGGCGCGTCGGGGCCCGCGACCGCGAGCGCGAGGATCTCGGCGGGAAGCGCGGCGTAGAGCGCGTGCTCGTCGGCCCGCCATCGCGCCGGGACCACGACGGGGCCGCGGTCACCGGTCAAGGTCAGGGCCCCTTCCCCGTCCGCACCGAGGAGCTGCCGCACCTCTCGCGGTAACACGGCGAGCGGGTTGTCGCCCTTGGCGGACCTGCGGAAGGTGCCGTGGGACGTTGACGTCCCCGCCCAGCGGCTCTTCCCCTCCTGCACCCCCTCGGCGTCGACCAGCGCCGTTCGTGCCGGCTCGATGCCGACGAAGACCCGACCCGGCGGCGCCCAGGCGAACGGCACCTGCTTGGCGTCGATCGCGTAGCCCGCGAAGAACCGGGCGTTCTTCCGGCTGAACGCGGCCGTCGCGCGAGCGATCGACGTGGCGCCGGCCACGGCGTCGCCCCACGTGTTCCGATCGAGCGCGTCGTACAGCTTCGCCGTGCCGGTGAACGCCACCGCCAAGTCTCCGTGCCGGACGAGCCCCGCCGCCGAGGGGTCCGCCTTCCAGGCGCGGGTCTTCACCGATCGCCGCGAGGTCGTGAACCAGAGACGGCCGCCCGAGTACGCGAACACGAGCGGTGTGCAGTGAGGACCGGTCGGCCCGGTCGTGGCCACGGCGCAGAACGAGCCCTGCTCCAAGACGTTCTGCACCGCGGTGGACAGGAAGCTCATGAGGGCACCTTGCCACGCGCCGCCCGCGGCGGCCACAAGAGCATGAGGCTCGTCCACACCAGGTGGCTCGCCACGGCGGCACCGACATCGCGGACCGACCCGAGCACGGTCCAGAGCGCACCGCCGACGACCGCTGCCGCGAGGATCGAGAGGTTCCGGAGAACCGCGTTGGCGGCGACGTACCCGAACCAGGCGAGACCGACACCGACCGCGGCCGAGGTGAGGTCCCGCAACTCCGAGACCACGAGGCCTCGCCAGAAGAGCTCCTCGCCGGGGATCGCGATCGCGAGGGTCAGCACCCAGACCACCGTCCCGGGAACCTCCTGCGACCGTCCGTAGACGTCGCTCACCGATGCGGCGAACGAGGGGAACCGCTCCAGGAGGCTCGCCACCACGATGCGGGTCGCGCCGTACAGAGCGACACCGGAGCCGGCTCCGACGACGAGCGACGATGCGTCGGTCGATCCCGGGGCGCGGACGAGCACGGCGGCGATCCCCAGGATCGCGAACGTCGCCGAGGTGGCGGGCCAGAAGGGCACACGCCGAGACGAGATCAACCACCACACCGCCGCTTGCGCGAGCACGCCCACCGCCACGACCGCGGCGACCATCACCCTGTCCCGAAGGACGTGTCGAGGAATCGCGTCTTCACCGCCACCTCGGCGGTGAACGCCGTGACGACGGCGAGGTAGTAGAAGCCGGTGGCGGACTGCACGGCCGAAGCACGCTCGCCCTTCAGGACCGCGTTCACGAACCCCGCGATCAGCCCCGTCGCCGCCACCATCCCCAGGGCGATCCAGGGCGCGAGCGCGCCCACCGTGAGCAAGGGGTTGATCGCCGTCGAGGTCTCCACGCCCGTGAATCCGGCGCTGATCACCGCGACGGCTGCGGCCACGACGGAGGCCAGCAGGGCCATCGTCATGCGGTCGATCGGACGCCGGGGGAGCCTCCGATCCGTCAGGTACCAGTGGCCGAGGAGCAGGCCATCCGTCGATGCACCCAGCAGCGCCGCTCCCGCCGCGAGCTGGAACACGGCGAGGCCGAGGGACTGGCGGCCGGCGCCGCCCATCCACACGAGCGCCGCGAGCCACGCGGGGACGCTCAGCCACCCGACGACGCGGGCGAGGGCGGGCTGGCGGAGGAACAGCAGCGCGGTCCAGAGCACGGTCGCCGCACCTGCCACGACCGTCGTCGCCAGCACGACGTCTCCGGACGGGAACCGTTCCACGACCGCAGCCTCGACGGACAGCCAGGTGAGGATCGCGAGCACCGTCAGGATCACGCCGAGCAGCTTGAAGAACCCCGGCTTCACCTCGGTCCAGAGCGGGCCTGCCCACAGGAACACCGTGGCTCCCGCCACCGCCTCGGCCAGGACGAGTGCCATGACGCCCGCGACCCCGGTCACGATCCGCCCGCCAACATCGCGCGGAGTCTAGCGGCGCCCCTGCGTTGGATCGGCTCGCGGGTAGGCTCCCACGACGATGGACGACTGGCGCACGTACGACAGCGTGGCGGAGCTCTACGGCCGCGTGCACGCACCTCGATTCGCGGAGGCGGCGCAGGACCTCGTACGCGCTCTCGAGGTCGCCGAGGGCGACCGCGTGCTGGACGTCGGCACCGGGACCGGCGTCGGCGTCGAGGCCGCCACGAACGTCGCAGCCACCGCGGTCGGCGTCGACCGATCGCTCGCGATGCTCGCCGTGGGACACCGCGATCATCCGTCGCTCCCCCTGCTCGCCGCACAGGTGGTGGATCTCCCCTTCCGCGACCGAACGTTCGACGTCGTGATGGGGAACTTCGTCCTGGCGCACTTCGTGAAGGTGGAGACGGCGTTGTTCGACGTCCGCCGCGTGCTGCGACCGGACGGGAGGGTGGGCTTCACGTCGTGGGCCGACGGGAAGGACGCGTTCCAGGACGCGTGGCTCGAGCTCGTGGAGAACGTCGTGCCGCGGGACATGCTGGCACCGGCCTATGCGGCGGCCGCCCCGGGCCACGAGCGCCTCAAGCATCCCGAGGCGATCATGGAGACCCTCCGCCAGGCGGGGTTCCGCCGCGTCCGAGCCGAGCGGAGGCGGTACCAGTGGACCTATCCGCGGGACGAGCTCGTGGAAGGGCTCGGCACATGGACCGTGGGCCGCTTCGTTCGCAAGATGCTCGGCGAGAGCGGCTGGGCATCGCTCATGGAGCGCACCCGTGCGGTGTTCGCGGATCGCTTCCCGGATCCGCTGAACGACTTCCGAGACGTGATCGTCGCGGTCGGTGCCCTCCCTGGCTGAGCTCAGCTGAGGTCGAGGACCCGGAACTCCTCGGCGTGCTCGACGCCGATCTTCTCCCCCGCCTCGAGCGCGTCCTTGCCCAGGAACTCCTCGAAGTATCGGATCCCTTCTTCGAGCTGACTGGCGTGCTTCGCCAGTGCGTCCACCTTCGTCGCGAGGAAGCCGGTGATGTCCTCCACGTGGTTCGGTTCGTGCGACCAACCGAGCCAGATGTCGAACACATCCTGCACCTGCAGATCGCGCAGCTGCTCCGGGAAGAAGTGTGGGTTGCCGCTCCCCGGGTAGGAGGCATCGAGCGCGACGAAGCCCGAGACACGATGGTCCGAGTGGTTGTAGTACCGGTTCTCGAAGAACACGGTGGTCGGATCGCAGGCGACGACCGTTTCGGCCCTGACCTCGCGGATCCGGCGGACGACCCCTTCGCGAACCTCCGCCGTGTTCTCGAGCTCGCTGTCGTGGATCGGCCCGACCCGGACGCTCGTCAGGCCCAGGACCCGCGCGGCCTCGTCGGTCTCCCGCAGGCGCGTCGCCGCCAGCTCGGCTCGATCCAGCTCCGGGTCCTGCGAGCCGCGATCGCCGTTGGTGAGGATCAGGAGATGCACCTCACGTCCGGCGGAGGCCCACTTCGCCAGGATCCCGCCGGCGCAGATCTCCGCGTCGTCCGGGTGAGCGAAGACGCCGAGGACCGGCCCCGTCCGCGGCGCCGACTGGCCCTGGTTCACGCCGCCCGATCGAGCACGAACCGGACGAGCGCGCGGACGGGAACGCCCGTCGCACCCTTCGGACCCAGATCGTTGCCCTTCTCGGAGAAGGCCGGCCCGGCGATGTCGAGGTGGACCCAGGGCACGTCGCCGACGAACTCCGCGAGGAACCATGCGGCCGTGATCGCCCCGCCCCATCGATCGCCGATGTTCTTGATGTCGGCGATGTTGGAGTCGATCAGGCGACGGTACTCCTGATGGAGCGGGAGCGGCCAGATCCAGTCGCCGGTCGCGCGACCCGCCTTCACGATCTCGTCGACGAGCGCATCGTCGTTGCCCATCGCGCCCGTGATATCCGTGCCGAGCGCGACCATGCACGCGCCCGTGAGGGTCGCGGTATCGATGATGCACGCCGGCTTCTTCTCGGCGAGCAGCGCCAGGGCGTCCGCGAGGATCAGCCGTCCCTCGGCGTCGGTGTTCAGGACCTCCGACGTCGTGCCCCCGTAGTGACGGATCACGTCGCCGGGCTTCTGCGCCGCACCGCCCGGCATGTTCTCCGCCGACGGGATCGCCGCGACGACGTTGACCTTCGGCTTCAGCCGCGCGATCGCCTTCATCGTGGCGAGGATCGACGCCGCGCCGCCCATGTCGATCTTCATGGTCTCCATGCCCTTCGCGTCCTTGATCGACAGACCGCCGGAATCGAAGGCGATCCCTTTGCCGGTCAGGGCGATCGGGGTGGAGGCGCCGTCTCCCGTGTACGTCAGCTCGATCAGGCGCGGCGGGTTCACGCTTCCCTGCCCCACACCGAGGATGCCCCCGAACCCCCGCTTCTTCAGCTCGGCCTCCGTCCACACCTTGCAGGTGAGCCCTTCCGCCTTCGCCATCTTCTGCGCCTCCCACGCGAGCGCGGCGGGAGGGAGATCACCGGCGGGGGTGTTCACGAGGTCGCGCGCCCACGACACCGCGTCCACGAGGACCTCGGCGCGGCGGGCGGCCTGCCGGCCCGCCTTCGCATCGGCCTTGCCCGTCCCGACCAGCGTGACCCTCTTGAGTGAGGTCTGCTCGTTCTTCGACTTGTACCGGTCGAAGCGGTAGGCGCCGAGTCCGAGCCCCTCGGCGGCGGCCTGCACCAGGTCCCCGGTCTCCCCCTTCACCGCCTGCGGGAACGTCGTGGCCGCGTGCCCGAACCGGCCGACCGAGGAGGCGACCCGTCCCAGCGCCTTCCGCATGGCGGCGGCGTCGAAGGTCCGACGCTCACCCACGCCGTGGAGCAGCACGGCCCCGGCGGAGAACCGATCGCCGTTCCGCTTCGTGACCAGGAGGGATTCGCCCTTCTTCCCGGTGAGCTTCGCGTCCTTGTACGCCTGCTGGAGACCGGTCTCCTTGACGCCGGGACCGAACTCCGGCCCTTGGAAGACCGGCAGGATCAGGACCCCCGCCTTCACCTCCGACGGTGCATCCGTCGAGAACGAGAACGTGGTCACCGGGCGCAGCCTCCTTCGTTCGGCCTAGAGCAGGAGCGGCAGTGTAGCCATCGAACGCAACCGGGGACATCGGTACCCTGGCGCCGGTGAAGACCCTCGATATCCGGGACCTGGTGGCGTTCTCCGACGACGAGCCGCGGCGGCGAACGCTGCTCGAAGGAACGCACCTCTGGTCCGAGGTGATCTGTCTCCAGGGGTCGCAGGGCATCGGGCCGGTCCGCGACGACGGCGCGGACGGGATCCTCGTGGTGCTCGCCGGCGAGGTGGCGACGCAGGTCGGGAAGGGGCGTGCTCGGATGAAACAGTGGGAGGCGGTCGGCGTGCCGGCGGGACAGGATCTGACCGTGCGCAACGCCTCCAGCGACCCCTCCGTCGTGCTGCTGGTGGTCGCTCCGCCACCGGACCAGTGAGGTGGCCGCCTCCCTTCGATTCGAGGGACGGCGAGGCTAGGCTTCCTCGATGACGCGTGGGGCGGCGGTGGCGGCGACGCTCGCGACCGCCCGAGGTCCGCTCCCCGCGAGAGGCGTCGCAGCCACCGCCGTGGTC
Source organism: Actinomycetes bacterium (assembly GCA_021155985.1). Classification (GTDB taxonomy): domain Bacteria; phylum Actinomycetota; class UBA4738; order UBA4738; family HRBIN12; genus JAJNBA01. The sequence goes on along the minus strand of JAJNBA010000039.1, from coordinate 824 downwards.
TTCTCGCCCGGCGGCGTGGCGTGGGACGACGACGGGATCGTCACGTTCGTCGGCGACGCGGACGACCTTCCGTCGGAGCCCGTGACGCTCGGCAGGGTCGACGAGGGAACGATCGTCCCGGGCTTCGTCGACTGCCACGTGCACCTGCCGTTCGTCGGCTGGCGCGCGGACGAGTTCGAAGCGCGCCTCGCCGGCGTGTCGTACCGAGACCTCCACGGAGAGGAGGGCGGGATCTACCGCAGCGCTCGGATGCTGGCCGAGGCCGACGACGACGAGGTGCTCTCGTTCTCGAAGGCCCTCACCCTCGAGATGGCCGCCCTCGGCACGACCGCGACCGAGCTGAAGACCGGGTACGGGCTGTCGATCGAGGGTGAGCTCCGCCAGCTCCGGCTCGCCCGTCGGCTCGCCGAGGCGGCGGCGCAGACGTGCCGGGTCACGCTGCTCGCGTGTCACGCGGTGCCCGAGGGCCGGTCCCGCGACGATTGGGTGCGTGCGGCGTGCGAGGAGCTGCTCCCGGCCGCCGCGGCGGAGGGACTCGCCGATGCCGTCGACATCTACGTCGAGGACATCGCGTTCTCGCTCGATGACCTGCAGCGGGTGGGGACGGCGGCCTCGGCAGCCGGTCTCCCGCTCCGCGTGCACGCAGACCAGCTGGGTGAGAGCGGGGCGGCCGAGGCCGCCGCCGCGCTCGGGGCGCGGAGCGCCGATCACCTGAATCACGTGAGCGACGCGGGGATCGCCGCCCTCGGTGAGGGCGCGACGGCGGCGGTCCTCCTGCCGGCCTCCACGTTCACCCTCAGGGCGGCGCCGGCGCCCGTCGCTGC
>JAJNBA010000038.1 GCA_021155985.1 Actinomycetes bacterium | reverse complement strand
GGGATGCCGTCCAGGGGATGCCGAGTAGACTCGACGCTCGATGGCGGACGCGTACGACGTACTTGTGGTCGGCGCCGGCACCGGTGGCTATTCGACGGCGCTGCGGGCGGCACAGCTGGGCAAGCGCGTTGCGCTCGTCGAGCGGGACGATCGATTGGGTGGCACCTGTCTCCTCCGCGGCTGTATCCCGACGAAGGCACTGCTCCAGTCCGCTGCCGTGATGGATACGGTGAACCGCGCGCAGGAGTGGGGCATCAAGGCGTCGGGAGACCCCGATTGGTCCGCGGTCCGCGCGTTCGAAGACAAGATCGTCGACAAGCTGGTCAAGGGCGTCACGGGACTGATCAAGACCCGCGGCATCACCGTCCTGAAGGGGACCGCGAAGCTGCTTCCGGGGCCGGCGCTCGAGGTCGACGGGCAGCGGGTCGACGCCACCGACGTCGTGATCGCCACCGGTTCGGCGCCCCGGCTGCTTCCCGGTGTGGAGGTCACCGATCGCGTCATCACGAGCGACGAGGCCCTCGCGTACGATCGGATCCCCGGCTCTGCGGTCGTGATCGGGGCGGGCGCGGTGGGACTGGAGTTCGCCTCCCTCTACCGGTCGCTGGGCGCGGAGGTCACCCTCCTGGAGGCTCTGCCCGGCCTGGCACCCCTCGAGGATGAGGACGTCTCGGCGGAGATCGCCAAGGCGTTCAGGCGTCGTGGCATCAAGGCGTCACCCGGCGCCTCCGTGAAGGACATCGCCGACACGGACGATGCCGTCGACGTGACGTTCGAGGCCGACGGGAAGGCCGAGCGGGTCACCGCCGACATCTGCCTCGTGGCGATCGGCCGCGGTCCGGTGACCGAGGGCCTCGGGCTCGAGGACGCCGGTGTCGCCCTGCACGAGAAGGGCTTCGTCAGCGTGGACGGTCAGCTGCGGACGAACGTCGAGCACGTCTGGGCCGTCGGTGACGTGGCCAACACGCCGCTCCAGCTGGCGCACGTGGCGTTCACGGAGGGCTACGCCGTGGCCGAGCGCATCGCCGGCGAGACCGTGCCGGACATCGACTACGTCAACATCCCGCGCGTCACGTACTGCACGCCCGAGATCGCGAGCGTCGGCCTGACGGCCGCGCAGGCGAAGGACGCCGGGAGCAAGGTCGCGACCGCGCATCTCGACTTCCGGGGGATCGGCAAGGCGAACATGCTCGGCGAAGGGGGCTTCGTGAAGGTCGTGAGCGAGCAGGGCGGCGGGCCCGTCCTGGGCGTCCACATGATCGGCCCCCACGTCACCGATCTGATCGCGGAGGCGATGCTGATCACGAACTGGGAAGCCGTGCCCGCGGAGGTCGCCGCGCTGATCCATCCGCACCCGTCCCTGTCCGAGGCGATCGGCGAAGCCCACCTCGCGCTCGCCGGCAAGCCGCTCCACACCGCCTGAGGAGCCTCGTGGCGACGACCCAGACCCGTCAGCGCAAGGACACCGACCCGCGGCTCTCGGACGACGAGCTGAAGCGGGCCCTGTACCTCGTGAAGCTCTGTCGCTACTTCGACGAGCGGATGGAATCCCTGTACCGCCAGGGCAAGCTGCCCGGAGCGATCTACTCCGGGCGGGGACAGGAAGGGACGCACATCGGCGTCGTCCTCCCTCTCGGGCCCGAGGACTCGCTCTTCCCCACGCATCGCGACCTCTCCGCGCAGATCGCGAAGGGCCTCGACCTGAAGCGGATCATGGCCCAGTACTGGGGCCGGATCGACGGCTACACGCGGGGTCGCGACGGGAACAGCCACATCGGGGACTGGTACGGGAACAAGACGTGGACCGTGATGTCCCATCTCCCGATCGCCTACCCGGTGGCCTGCGGGGCGGCGCTCGCGTACAAGCGGCGGGGTGAGCCCCACATCGCGATGGCGATCTGCGGCGACGGATCGACGTCGAACGGCCGCTGGCACGAGTCGCTCAACATGTCGGCCATCGCGCAGCTCCCCGTGGTGTGGGTCGTGAACAACAACCTCTACGCGTACTCCGCGCCGAACGAGCTCGAGTTCTCCGTCCCCACCATCGCGGAGCGCGCCGCGGCGTACGGGATGCCGGGGGTGCGGGTCGACGGTGCGGACGTGCTCGCGGTGGAGGCGGCCGCGCGCGAGGCGGTCGAGCGCGCACGCGGCGGCGGCGGTCCGAGTCTGATCGAATCCGTTTCCCTCCGCTGGAAGGGCCACGCGGGCCACGATCCGGCCAAGTACGTCCCCAAGGAGCTCCTCGAGGAGTACATGCGCGACAAGGACCCGGTCAAGATCTTGGAGGAGCGACTCCTGTCGGACGGTGTCGTGGACGACCAGGAGGTCGCCGACATCCAAGGGCGGATCGAGAAGGAGTTCGAGGACGGCTACGAGTTCGCGCAGTCCTCGCCGTTCCCCGAGCCCGAGGACTTCTCGAAGGGGCTGTGGGTCGAGGACGGCTACTGGACGAGCGAGCCGGGCCGCGGCGGCGGGACCGAGGCATCGTGATCGCGGGGGTTCGTGATGGCGGAGGCCGTGTGATGGCGGAGGCCGTGTGATGGCGGAGGCCGTGTGATGGCACAGTCGCAGGACACCCGGCCGAAGGAACAAGACGTCGAAACCGGCGCGGCCGGCCACGGGGCGGAGCCTCGAGGCAAGCGCACCGAGGACGGCCAGGCCACGTACCTCGTGGCGATCGCCGAGGCGCTCTGGGAGGAGATGGAGCGCGACGAGCGCGTCTACCTGCTCGGCGAGGACATCGGCGTGTACGGCGGCGCGTTCAAGGTCACCGAGGGCTTCTACGACCGGTTCGGTGCGGACCGGGTGATGGACACGCCGATCGCCGAGGAGACGATCGTGGGCATGGCGATCGGCTCCGCGATGGAGGGGTTCCGCCCCGTCGCGGAGTTCCAGTACGCCGACTTCATGACCAGCGGCTTCGACGAGATCTCGACGGCGCTCGCCCGCGTCCACTACCGGAGCGGCGTTCCCCTGCCGGTGGTGCTCCGAGGGCCCTCGGGCGGGATGGTCCGCGCCTCGTCCTTCCACTCGATCAACCCGGAGCCCTGGTTCGCGTACTCGGGCGGGATCAAGATCGTGTGTCCCGCCTTCCCCGGAGACGCGAAGGGCCTGTTGAAGTCGGCGATCCGCGACGACAATCCGGTGATGTACCTCGAGCACAAGTGGATCTACCGACGCGTCCGCGAGCAGGTGTCGGAAGATCCGGACTTCCTCGTTCCGATCGGCTCCGCCAACGTGAGGCGCGAGGGTGACGACGTCTCGATCATCACGTACGGAGCGATGGTCCATCGAGCCCTCGAGGCGGCGCAGACGCTCGAGGGTGAAGGGATCTCCGTGGAGGTCGTCGATCTCCGCACGGTCGTCCCGATGGACGAGGAGACGGTGCTGCGGTCGATCGAGAAGACGGCGAGGGCCGTCGTGCTCTCCGAGTCCTACCGGTTCGTCGGGATCGCCGCGGAGGTCGCGTCCACGATCGCGGAGAAGGCGTTCGAGCACCTCGACGCCCCCGTCGTGCGGCTCGCGCCGCCCAACGTCCCGATCCCTTTCTCCCCCACGTTGGAGGACGCCTTCCTGCCGGGGGTCGACGACATCGTCGCAACGGTGAAGAACCTCTCGGCCTGGTGAGGGTGAGGAGAACCCGATGACCACGATCAAGATGCCTCAGCTCGGCGAGACCATCGTCGAGGGAACGATCCTGAAGTGGCTGAAGCAGGAGGGGGAGACCATCGAACGCGATGAACCCCTCTTCGAGATCTCCACCGACAAGGTCGATACGGAGGTTCCCTCGTCGGTGGGCGGTACCGTCACGAAGATCTTGGTGCAGGAGGGGCAGACCGTCCCGGTCGGCACGGATCTCGCCGAGGTGAGCGAGGACGGCGCCGGCGGAGGGGAGAGCTCCGGCGGCCAGGCGTCGTCCGAGGAGGCGCCGCCGTCGCAGAACGAGTCAGCGCCGGAGCCAGAGCCCGAGACGGCGCCTGTGGCAGAGAAGGAAGCGATGTCGGAGAGTGCCGAGGCGGTCGCCGAGGGCTCCGCCGCCGAGATGCCCGCGGTGGAACCGGCGAGCGCTCAGGGTGCTGAGGCCGCGTCGGCGAGCGGGACGGCATCGGCACAGGGGGCCGCCGCGTCCGCATCCCCGGACGGCGGGTCCGGCGACCTTCCCGACCGAGGACCCCGGTCGCGGATCCTTTCACCCCTCGTGCGGCGGCTCGCCGACGAGCACGGCCTCGATCTCTCGCGCGTCGAAGGGTCCGGGACGGGGGGACGGATCACGAAGAAGGATGTCCTGGCGGCGATCGACGGCGGCGGCGCCGCTGCGGCACCCGCCACCGCCGAGGTGCCGGCCGCGGCGCCCGTACCGGCACCGGCGGCCGCGACGGCTCCTGCCGCGCAAGCGGTCGCGGGACCCGATGAGGAGGTCACCCCCGTCTCCCACATCCGCAAACTGATCGGCCAACACATGGTGGCCTCCCTCCAGACCTCGGCGCGTGCGTGGACCATGGTCGAGGTCAACGTCGACCACCTCGTGAAGCTCCGCGAACAGGCGAAGGAGTCCTTCAAGGCGAAGCACGGCGTCAGCCTGACGTACCTCCCCTTCGTGATCCGCGCGACGTGCGACGCTCTGATGACGCACCCGGAAGTGAACGCATCGCTCCGGGGCGACGAGATCGTCCGGCATCGCGCGGTCCACATGGGGATCGCCGTCTCCTACGACGAAGGACTCATCGTCCCGGTGATCAAGGGAGCGGATTCGATGAACACCGTGGGCCTCGCCCGCGCGATCGCCGACCTCGCGGGTCGGGCCCGCGCCCATCAGCTCAAGCCGGACGAGATCCAAGGATCGACCTTCACGATCACGAACCCCGGTCCCTACGGGTCGATCGCGAGCGTCCCGATCATCAACCAACCCAACACGGGCATCCTGTCCGTCGACGCGATCCAGAAACGAGCGGTCGTGATCGACGACACGATCGCGATCCGTTCGATGGTGAACATCTCGATGTCGTGGGACCACCGGACGATCGACGGCGAGATCGCCACCCGGTTCCTCGCCCGGGTGAAGCAGAACCTCGAGAGCTGGGACTTCGCCGAGGACGTCACCGTCTGACGGCCACGCGATGAGGGGGGAGGCCCTGCTCGTCCGGCCCGAGGGGCCGGTCCCCTACGATCTCGCGAACGACGCGATGCACCGGCTCGCGGAACGCCGTCTCGCCGGCGAGATCCCGGACGTCGTCATCCTGCTCGAACATCCCCCGGTCTTCACGGGCGGGCGCCGCGCGCGGCCGGACGAGCTCCTGTGGTCGCCGGACGAGCTGGCCGCGCGCGGCGCGGAGGTTCATCGGATCGACCGCGGCGGCGCCTTCACGTTCCACGGACCCGGACAGCTCGTCGGCTACCCGATCCTCGACCTCGGGCCGAAGCCGGATGCGGCGGCGCACCTGCGCCGGATGGAGGAAGCCGTGATCCGCGCGAGCGAGGACCTGGGCGTGGCCCTCCGGCGGCGCGAGGACGTCCAGACCGGCGTCTGGCACGGCGACGACAAGGTCTGCGCGATCGGCGTCCGGCTGCTCCGCGCCCGGGTCACCGTGCACGGCTTCGCGGTGAACTGCGACCCCGATCTCGCTTGGTTCGACGGGATCGTCGCGTGCGGCCTGCCGGGACACGGCGTCACTTCGCTCAGCCGGCTGGCGGAGCGCCCCGTCACGGTGGCGGAGGTCGCGCCGCTGCTCGAGCGCCATCTCGCCGACGTCTTCGACCTCGAGTTCGTCCCGGCTCCCGACGGGATCGCGGCCGCGCTCCGTCCCGTCGCCGTCTAGGCCAGCTCTTCCGTCGAGGGCCGGGCGCCCGCGGCCCTCCGCCAGACCGCCCACGATGCTCCACACACCGTGAGGAGGCCGAGGAACGACGCGACGAAGAACGTCAGCTCCGTCGGTTCGTTCCTCTCGGCCAGCAGGGCACCCAGCCCGATGACCACCAATCCCACACCGGCGCCGGAGATCAGCGCGAACAGCGCGCCGAGCCGCCGGCCCTCGGGGAGGACCACTCCGACGAGCCCCGCGACGACCCCGCCGAGCCCCATGCACATCACTCCGAGCGTGACCCATGTCTCGTTCATGCGCCGATGATGGAGCGATGGCGCGCCCGAGGCCAGGCTCGCCACGGAGATGCGACCGGAACGCCATGAGATCAGGACCCCGATACCCTCCGCACGGATGACAGGCCGTGTCACGCTGCGTGAGGTCCTAGGACTCGGCGACGATCGCGTAGCGTGGACGCCTTCGGAGCCGCCCGAGCGGCCACGGTGCTCGTCGCTCGATCGACCACTCGACGTCACGCAACCGGACCAGGCGGATCCGGGACCAACCGGCGCTCCGGACCGCCTCCACGAACGGAGCCGGAGAGCTCGCGCCCTGCAACGGCAACCGATCGACGACCCCGCATGGGTAGGGAGCGTGATGGTCGTTGCGGACGCCCATCAGCCGCTCCGCCGAGGAGGCGATCGCGTCCTTCGCTCGGGCCCATGGCCCTTCGCCCGCCCACGACCCCTCGAAGAGGACCAGGCGACCGTCGTCGCGCACCGCCCGTCTCCAAGCCGTCAGTGCCTCGGCGGGTGCCGGCAGCGTCCACACGAGATGGCGGGCCATCACGACGTCGAAGGACCCGAGCGGCGGCTCCTCGGCCGGGCCCACCACGAAGTCGATCACCAGCCCGCGCTCGGAGGCCTTCCGTTCGGCCCGCTCGAGCATCCCCTTCGACAGGTCGAGGGCGGTCACGACATGACCCATCTCCGCCGCGAGGAGGGAGATCGACCCCGTCCCCGCGCCGACGTCCAGAACGCGCGCGGGCGCCGGCGGGAGGAGGCTGAGGAGCGCAGCCCGCCAGGCAGCCGCCTCCACCGGGTCGGACAGCGAGTGACCCGGGGAGACGTCGTAGGCATCGGCGTCGTCGTCCCACCACTCGCGGATCTGATCGCGAACGTCCACGCCGTCAGAAGAGCGCGGCGGAGAGCAGCCGACGGTACTCCTGCACGACGGGGTCTTCGTCCCCCACCGCCGTGAAGACGGTGATCATCGCGTCGCGGGCCGCTTCGCGATCGTCCCGCAGCGCCTGCAGCAGACCGGCGAGACCCCCGCTCAGGTCACCCGACGCCACGACCCGCTGTGCCTCGCCGAGGACGCCGTCCGCGGGCGCGTCGGCCCATCGCCGCACCACGATCGACGCCAGGAGCTTCTCCGCCTCGGGGTCGGGCCGGTGCTTGACGAGGAGTTGCTCCGCTTCGTCTAGATCGCCGCGGTCGGCGAGGATCCGGGCCAGCCCGATCGCGGCGTCGCGGTTGCCCTCGTCCTCCTCGAGCACCCGCCGGTAGCCCGTCTCCGCCGTCGCGAGGTCCCCGGACGCCTCCACCGAGCGAGCCTCCTCGGCGTGCTTCTCCGCCTCGGTCGGGAGGATCGAGTCGATGAAGCGATTCACCTCCGGCTCCGGATACGCTCCGATGAATCCCGTCACCGCCTGACCGTCCTTGAACGCGATCACCGTGGGGATGCTCTGCACACCGAAGGCGGAGGCGGTCAGCGGGTTCGCATCGGTGTCGAGCTTCGCGAGCAGGAAGGCCCCCGAGCGCTCGTCGGCGACCTTCTCGAGCGTCGGCGTCAGCTGACGGCACGGACCACACCAGGCGGCCCACATGTCCACGACGACCGGCCGCTCCTTCGAGCCCTCCACGACGACCTGCTCGAAGGTCTGATCCGTCACCTCGATCACGTTGGTCGACGCTGTCATCTCGGTCTCGCCACTCCTCGTGTCCTCGTCGTGTCCTCGGTCGCATCCGGTGCGCTCCGGCCAGTCTCGATGACGGCCACCTGGGTGACAACGCGCCCGAGCTCCCGTTCTGTTCCTCGCGGCACCGCTGGGGGTCAGCGGCAGGCCCATCCCGACGGCCTCGAGGGCCGCGGTCAGGGAGTTCACCTGCGTGAGGATGTCGATGCGATACACAGTATGGCGAGCGTTGGGACTTCCCCAGGAGACCGCTGTTATCCTGCGAGGACGGTGCGAGGAGACACGGCGTGTCCACCCGGGTAGCCGAAACCCCACACGGCGCGCTCGGCCTGTCGGCCGACGACCTCGCGTCGATGCACCGATTGCTCCTCACGTCGCGGCTGCTGGACGAGGCCGCGCTCCGCCAGAACCGGATGGGTCGCGCACCGTTCGTGGTGCCCGCAGCGGGCCACGAAGGGTGCCAGATCGGGACCGCCTGGGCGATGCGCCGCGGCACCGACATCTGGCTCCCCTACTACCGGGACCTCGGCATCGTCCTCAGCGCCGGGATGACGCCGTACGAGGTCTTCCTCGGCGTCTTCGCCAAGGCCGACGATCCGTCCTCGGGCGGCCGGCAGATGCCGGCGCACTGGGGGTCCCGACGCCTCGGCATCATCAGCGGCTCGTCTCCCATCGCCACGCAGGTCCCACACGCGGCCGGCATCGCCTACGCCGCGAAGTACCGGGGGGAAGACGCGGTCGTCGGCTGCTGGTTCGGGGACGGTGCCACGAGCGAAGGCGACTGGCACGAAGGCTTGAACTTCAGCGGGATCCACCGTCTACCGGTGATCTTCGTGTGCGAGAACAACCAGTACGCGATCAGCGTCCCGCAGTCCAAGCAGATGGCCGTGAAGGATGTGGCGAGCCGCGCCGAGGGGTACGGCTTCCCCGGCGTCGTTGTCGACGGCAACGACGTCCTCGCGTGCTACGGCGCGATGAAGACCGCGCACGAGCGGGCGCGAGCCGGCGAGGGCCCCACGTTGATCGAGTGCAAGACCTACCGATTCATGCCCCACACGTCCGACGACGACGACAAGAGCTACCGCTCGCGCGACGAGGTGGAGCAGGCGAGGGTCCGGGACCCGTTGGTGCAGTTCGCCTCCTACCTGCGCGAGCACGGGCTGCTGGACGATGCCTCGCACGACGCGCTGCGCGCCGAGATCAAGGAGGAGATCGACGAGGCGATCCGGGCGGCGTGGGACGCGCCGGATCCCGACCCGGACACCGCCCTCCGTCATGTGTTCCAAGAACGAGAGGAGGAGCAGTGACCGAGAAGAACGTGGTCACCGCGGTGCGCGACGCGCTCCACGACGAGATGGCGAACGACGAGCGCATCGTGCTGTTGGGCGAGGACGTGGGCGCGCGTGGCGGCGTCTTCCGGATCTCCGACGGCTGGATGGCGGAGTTCGGCGAGGAGCGAGTGATCGACACGCCGCTCGCCGAGTCGGGGATCGTCGGCATCGCGATCGGGATGGCGCTGCACGGCCTGTTGCCCGTCGCGGAGATCCAGTTCGCGGACTTCATCCATCCGGCCTTCGACCAGGTCGTCTCGGAGGCCGCTCGCCTGCGGTACCGATCGAACGGTGACTTCGGCGTCCCGATGGTGATCCGGACGCCGTACGGCGGCGGGATCCATGGGGCCTTGTATCACTCGCAGTCCATCGAGGCGTTCTACGCCCACATCCCCGGGATCAAGGTCGTCGTCCCGGCTACACCGGGCGATGCCGCCGGCCTGCTCCGCAGCGCGATCCAGGACCCCGATCCGGTCCTGTTCCTCGAGCACAAGAAGACCTACCGCTCGATCAAAGGGGAGGTGGCCGACGGCGCTTACCTCACGCCGATCGGCGTCGCGGAGGTGAAGCAGGAAGGCGACGACCTGACGTGCATCAGCTACGGCTACTCGCTCCACCTCTGCCTGGACGCGGCACATCGCCTCGCCGAGGACGAGGGCGCTTCGGTCGAGGTCGTGGACGTGCGGACCCTCGCGCCGCTCGACGTCGATACCATCGTGAGCTCGGTCCGCAAGACCGGGAAGGCGATGGTCGTCTACGAGGACAATCGGACCTACGGCGCTGGGGCGGAGATCGCCTCCACGATCGCCGAACAGGCTCTGTTCGACCTCGATGCCCCGATCCTTCGCATCGGCGGGCCGGACATCCCGGCGATGCCGTTCGCGGCCCCGCTCGAGCACTACTTCATGGAGCCAGAGCCTGATCACATCTACGCGCGGATGCGCGAGCTCGCCCGCGCATAGCGGGCGGCTGGCTACACTCGGAAGCGATGGCATCCACGGCGCGCGGCACCGACCACAATCCGAACAAGCGGCGCCTCCACCTCCCGATCGTGGGTGTCACGAACGGCCCCGGCGTCGGATCCATCACCGGCAGGAAGCCCCCGTGGCTCAAGGTCCGGCTCACGACCGGTCCCAACTACGAAGACCTCAAGGAGATCATGCGGCAGCGCTCCCTCCACACCGTCTGCGAGGAGGCGATGTGCCCGAACATCCGCGAGTGCTGGGAGGAGCGTGAGGCGACGTTCCTGATCCTCGGATCGAAGTGCACGCGGCGCTGCGGGTTCTGCGACGTGATGACGGCGAAACCGGACCCGGTCGACGAAGAGGAGCCGGCCAGGATCGCGGAGGCCGTCGGCGAGATGGGGCTGCGCTACGTCGTGCTCACCGGCGTCGCCCGCGACGATCTGGATGACGGAGGGGCGCGCATCTGGGCTTCGTCGATCCGTGCCGTCCGCGAGGCGGTACCGGGGGTCGGTGTCGAGGTGCTGCCGTCGGACTTCAAGGGCGGCGAGCGCGACATCGCGACGGTGCTCGACGCCGAGCCGGACGTCTTCGCCCACAACCTCGAGACCGTCCGCAGGCTCCACGATCGGATCCGCCCGGCGTTCGGTTACGAACGGTCCCTCGACGTGCTGCGCTTCGCGAAGCGGCACCGCGCCGGCCAGGTCACGAAATCGAACCTGATCCTCGGCATGGGTGAGCGCCCGGAGGAGATCCCGAGCGCGATGCAGGATCTCCGTGATGCCGGGATCGACATCCTGACGATGGGTCAGTACCTGCAGCCCACTGCCTACCACCTGCCCGTCGATCGATGGGTGCATCCCGACGAGTTCACGGCATGGAAGCAGATCGGCGAGGAGATGGGCATCGCGCACGTGGAGGCGGGACCGTTGGTTCGCTCCAGCTACCACGCCGGCAAGCAGCTCCGGCGCGCGGTGGAAGCCGGTGTCTCAGCCCCCGCTTGACGCGGAGGCGGCCGTGAGTGCGCCGGGCTCCCGAGCGCGATCGAGCGCGTCTCTCGCCTTCATGCGACCGACCACGTCACCGAACGAGAATTCACCGACCCAGGCCTTCTCGCGAGCCGCATCGAGCCTGCGCCGCCAGAGGAACAGAGCGACGGAGACGATCGCGATCAGACCGAGCGCCCAGAGCACGTAACTGGGAACCGTCAGCAGGAACCAGATGGCGAGTGGTACGACGACTACGATCGATGCGACGGAGAACGACTTGCCTGGAACGGTCCTTGGCCAATGGGCCATGACGAACCTCCCGATCTCAAGAGAGGAACCGTGAAAGGCAAGGTCGCGAGGTCTTCGCGCGTTCGCCCTGTCTCGGGCGGTTCCATCAGTGGTCGACGGTGCTCAGTCTGCGAGGACGCTGCGGTCCTCTGCGGTGCGATCCCGCTGGAACGACCCTCTCCCGCGGTCCGAGTGGAGCGTGAATCCATTCGGGATCCGTGGGGACGCGTTCCCCATCCGGGGCCTCAGACGATGGGACAGGGCTTCCAGGAGTCGAGCCGTGGGATCGCGCATCGTGGTTCTCATTCGGTGCCCTCCCTCATTCGGGGGGCTGCCCTCGGCCTCTTCGGGAGCGGTCCCGCTCACTTCGTATGTCCATCCTCTCACTTCCGGCCTCCGGCACGACGGGTCACGCGGACCCATCAGCGCTAGAGCAGTCGAAGTTGCTCGTCCCTCGGCTCCGGCGGACGATCGCGATCGCGACGGGAGAACCGACGCGCCGGCTCCGCGCTCCGACGGATCCCACCCGCAGCGGACACCATCGACGACACCCGGCGACCGAGGCTCTCGCGGAGAGCCTTCGGTCCGTACGGCTGCCGGTACATCTCGAGGTAGCGGGGGACGAGGTCCGGGTGTGCTTCCTCGAGCCATGGAAGGAATTCCTCGCGGACGCCGGGGCGCAGGTGCAGCAGGATCGGAGAGACATGCGTCGCGCCGGCGTCGATCGCGGCCTCGACGAGCTCACGGAGCTGCACGGGGCGATCCGAGATGCCCGGCAAGATCGGCGCCATCAGGACGCCGGCGGGGATACCCGCCTCGGTGAGCGTCCGGATCGCGTCGATGCGCGCCTTCGGATGGGGTGTGCCGGGCTCCGTCTCACGCCAGACCGTCTCGTCCAGCGTACCGATCGAGAACGCCGCGGACACAGTGGTGACCTCGGCCGCTCGCTGCAGCAGGTCGACGTCGCGAAGGATCAGCGTGCCCTTCGTCAGGATCGAGAACGGGTTGCGATAGTCGACGAGCGCCTCCAGGATCCCGCGCATCAGCTTGTACCGGCCTTCCGCGCGCTGATACGGGTCGGTGTTGGTACCCATCGCGATGTGGTCGCCCTTCCACCGCTTCGCGGCGAGCTCGCGACGCAGCACGTCGGGCGCATTCACCTTCACGACGATCTTCGACTCGAAGTCGCGACCCGCGTTCATGTCGAGGAACGTGTGCGTCGGTCTCGCGAAGCAGTAGACACACGCATGGCTGCATCCTCGGTACGGATTGATCGTCCAGTCGAACGGCAGGGCGCCGCCGGGCACGCGGTTGATGATCGACTTCGCCTCCGACTCGATGAACGTGATGCCTCGGAACTCCGGCGTGTCGAAGGTCTTCCGGGCGATCTCGAAGAGCTGATCCATGGACCTGACAGGATAGAACGTATGTTCGATTCTGCCTAGAGGCCTTAGTGGGGAGCGTCGATCCGCTGGGCGAGCTTCGGCAGCATCGCCAAGGCGATCTCGGGCTCCTCTTTCAGCAGTTTCTGGAAGTCGCTCCTGGAGATCGCGAGGCACCGCACCGGCGTCTTCGACCTGATGCGAGCCTTCCGGGGGTCATCGGTGAGGAGAGCGAGTTCGCCGAAGAACTCCCCCGGCCCCAGCTCCCAGGAACGGCCGTCAGGGGTCTTGACCTCGACGGTCCCCTCCTCCAGCACGAACATGCCGGATCCTGCCTGTCCCACCTCGACCAGGACCCAGCCCGCCGGTTCTTCGAACTCCGTCGATAGCTCACCGATGCGCTCGAGTGTGTGGTCATGGAGGTCCGCGAAGAGCGGGATCTGCCGGAGCTTCTCGATGTCCATCGAGCCGCGACGCTACAGGAACGGGAGGTGACCGGGTTCGGGGCTCAAGCAGTGAGCGACGAAGGAGCGAACGTAGCCCCGAGAAGGAATGGAGGAGCCGGCCTGTAAGCCGGATCCTGTGCCCGGGACCGTGGTCCCGGCGGCGGCCATCTCTCTCGGCGCGCAGGCGGGTCTCCCCACCGCGCCGCCGCGTCGCGGTTCACCCGCGCCGTGCGGCCTACCCGGCAGCTCGGGCGGGCCGCCCTCGAACGCTGCCTGCTTGGCCTTGCTCCGGGTGGGGCTTGCCGAGCCGGCGCGGTCACCCGCGCCGCTGGTGCGCTCTTACCGCACCGTTTCACCCTTACCTCTCCGAGGAGAGGCGGTCTGCTTTCTGCTGCGCCTTCGCGAGGTCACCCCCGCCTGGGTCTCCCCAGCACCCTGCCCTGCGGAGTCCGGACTTTCCTCGACCGCGCGATGCGCGGCCGCGGCCGCCCGGCCGGCTCCTCCACACCCAGCGTACGCCTAGCGCTCCCCCGCCAGCCACCGGTCGACGCCGATGTTCGCGAGGGCGTCGGCCGCGACGTTCTGCTCCCGAGGCACGTGCTCGAACGAGATCCGCTCGAATCCCGCCGCGAGACTCCGCGCCCGCCGATGGAGCGGCTGGAGGTGCTCGGTCTTCACGCGGTAGCGGCCGGTGAGCTGGTTGATCAGGAGCTGACTGTCCGAGCGGAGCGTGACCGTCGTCGCCCCGAGCTCCGCCGCGAGGGCGAGGCCCTCGATCACGGCGGTGTACTCGGCGACGTTGTTCGTGGCCTCCCCGATCCCACGAGCGACCTCACCCAGGATCGTGCCGCGCTCGTCGGTGACCTGCGCGCCGATGCCCGCGGGCCCGGGGTTCCCGCGCGAGGCCCCGTCGCAGGAGACGATCAGATGACCAGGATCCGCCGGCAGTGCTCGCACCTCTTCGGGCCCTCGACGCGCTTGAGCCGGTCGCGGTACACGGACGACAGCTGCTCGTGGCATCCGAGGCACACGCCGTCGACGAGCTCGGCCGCGGCGACGCCCTTCTTCTGCGGCCGGAGGTTCTCGTACAGCTCGAGATACTCGGGGTCGACGGTTTCCGCGAGTGCAGCGCGCTTCTCGGTTCGTTCCTTCACTTCGTCCGTGAGCGTCCGGAGCTCCTCCGCGGCGATGCCACCGACCTCGTCCACGCGCGCGCGTAAGGCCGTGGATCGAGTATCCGCCTCGCGCTCCTGGGCCTCGAGCTCCTCCCGCACCTCCATCAGCCCGAGCAGCTCGTCCTCGCGATCGCTCCGACGCTTCTTGAGGTTGTCCACCTCGTGGCGGATCGAGTCGAGCTCCCGCGCGTTCGCGACCGACCCGTCGTACATCCGTCGCTCCTCGGCCGCCGCCTTCTGCGACATCGAGTCGATCTCGTGCTCGAAGCGCTGCTGATCACGGGAGAGCTCGTCGAGCTTCAACCGGAGCTCGCCCATCACGCGTTCCGCCTCGTTCGCTTCGGCGAGCGCGGCGGCGACGTCCGCGCCCGCCTCGAGAGCCGCGATGCGCGCCTGCAGCCGGTCGATCGCGGTGTCGTGCTCCTGGATCTCGAGCAGCGGGCGGGCGGGGTCCATGAGCGGGGAAGCCTAGCCGATGCCCTCGGTTCGCACCGTGACCAGCCGATACGCTCGGGTCGTGCGTGGGGAAGCGAAGGGACGGGTGACCCTCGTCACGGGTGCGGGGAGTCCCACGGGGATCGGTTTCGCCACGGCGAGGATCCTCGGACGGGAAGGAGCGACGTTGGCGATCGCCTCGACCACCGACCGGATCCATGAACGGGCGGCGGAGCTGAGCGAGGCCGGGTTCCAGGCCGCCGGGGTCGTGGCGGACCTCACGAACCGCGACCAGGTAGGACGGATGATCGACGACATCCTGGAATGGTTCGGGAGGATCGACATCCTCGTGAACAACGCCGGCATGGTGTCGGTGTCGATGGAGGACGCACCGGATCGCGCGTTCCTCGAGCTCGATGACGACGGCTGGGATCAGATCCTCGCGATGAACCTCGACAGTGCCTACAACGTGACGAGGCGGGTCCTCCCCGGCATGGTCGAGCGAGGCTGGGGACGGATCGTCATGGTCTCGTCCGTGACGGGACCGCTCGTCACGTATCCGGGTCTGAGCGCGTATTCGGCGGCGAAGGCCGGCATGGACGGTCTGATGCGCGGTGTTGCCATCGAGGTAGCCTCGTGCGGGGTCACGGTGAACAGCGTGCAGCCCGGTTTCGTGGCGACCGGCTCGCAGACCGCCGAAGAGCACGAGATCGGTCATCACACCCCGATCGGACGATCGGGGACCGCGGAGGAGATCGGCGAGGTGATCGCGTTCCTCGCGTCGGATCGGGCACGGTACGTCACGGGCCAGACCGTCGTGGTCGACGGGGGGAACGTGATCCAGGAGGCGAAGGGCCCCTAGCGCCCGACCCGGATGGATCGGTCCCGCCGGCGTCGCGTGACGATCGTCGCGATCGCCACGATCGTGGCGGCGGTCTGCATCGCCCTCGGGTTCTGGCAGCTCCAGCGCCTCGCCGACCGTCGCGCGCTGAACGCCGAGATCCGGGCGGCCCGATCGGCATCCCCCACCATGGTTCGAACCGCGGACGACATCGGGGCGCTGTCGGCCTTCCGCTCGGTCGTCGTCGAGGGCACGTACGACGTCGAGGGCGAGGTGCTCCTGTACGGACGGTCCCTCGATGGCGAACCAGGACACGTCGTCGTCACGCCGCTCGCGCTCGACGACGGCTCCGGCGTGCTCGTCCTCCGGGGCTGGGTCCCCTTCTCGCTCGACAGCGCTCCCGTCGCCGAAGCTCCCCCGACCGCCCGCGACGTGGTCGTCGAGGGTTGGCTCATCGCGCCGGAGAGCCGAGGCCGGAGCCGGCCCGATCGTGACGGCATCGTTCGATCGCTCGACATCTCGGGGATCGGCGACAGGATCCCTTTCGATCTGGCCCCGTTCGCGATCCAGCTCCGAACCCAGGACCCACCCAACGCGGAGCTCCCGGTGCCGGTCCCGGCTCCCGAGCTGTCCGAGGGACCGCATCTCTCCTACGCGATCCAATGGTTCTGCTTCGCGGCCGTCGCCGTTGCCGGCGCCGCGATCCTGGCGCGACGGGAACGCGCACCTACAACAACCCTCTGACCACGAGACCCGCCACGCCGGCCGTGACGATCACGGGAACGACGCGCCAACGCAGCCGCCACAGACCCACGAACGCGATCACCGCGACGGCGACGGCGAAGAGGTCCACCTCGCTCCAGACCGGGACCGGAAGCTCGCCCCCGAGGAAGGCCACGGTGCGCACCGAACGGAACAGTGTCACCACCGCGAACGTCACCGCCAGGTTCCCGATCACACCGACCACCGCGGCCATCACGGTCTGCAGGGCCGATGCGAGTCGAACGTCTCCACGTATCCGCTCGATCGAGGGCGCCCCGAGGAACACCCAGAGGAAGCACGGCGCGAACGTCGCCCACACCGCCACGGTCGCGCCGAGCACACCGGCGACGAACGGCGGCAGGCCGCCCGGATGCTGGTACGCCCCCACGAACCCCACGAACTCGACGACCATGATCAGCGGGCCGGGCGTGGACTCGGCCAGGCCGAGACCCACCGCCATCTGCCCGGGTCGGAGCCACCCGAACACGCCGACGGCGGCTTGATCCACGTAGGCGAGCACCGCGTACGCGCCGCCGAACGTGACCAGCGCCGCCTTCGAGAAGAACCACCCCATGTCGGTCAGCGTGCCCGCGTCCCCTCGCCACATCGCCACCGCGAGGATCGGAAGCCACCACACGGCGAGCCCGACGACGAGCACCACGGCGCTCCGCCGCCACGTCGGGCGCGGCGTGTCGAGCCTGCCGACCACGGACGCGGCGGCGCGCTCCTCGAGCTCCCTGCCGGCGCCGACCGCGAAGAGCGCCGGACGGATCCGACCCCCGACGAGCCCGAGGAGGACGGCCGCCCCGATCACCACGGGGAACGGGACATCGAGGACGAAGATCGCGATGAAGGAGGCCGCGGCCACCGCGATCATCAGGCCGTTGGCCAACGTCGTACGGCCCAGCCTGACCATCGCGTGCGCCACGATCGCGACGACGGCCGCCGCGAGTCCTGCGAACGCGCCCGCGACCCATCGCAGGTCGCCGTGCGTCACGAAGAGCCAGGAGAGGCCGAGGAGCAGGAAGAAGCTCGGTAGCACGAACGCGACGCCCGCGATCAGCCCGCCTCGAACGCGATGCATCAGCCAGCCGACGTACGTCGCGAGCTGCGTCGCCTCGGGGCCGGGCAACAGCATGCAGAAGCTGAGGGCGTGGAGGAACCGCCCCTCGTCGATCCATCGCCGCCGCTCGACGAGCTCCTGGTGCATCAGCGCGATCTGCCCGGCGGGTCCGCCGAAGTTCACGAAGCCGAGCCAGATCCAGAAGCGGGACGCCTCACGGAACGTCGGTGTCCTGGGCGCCGGATCGGGCTGCCGCTCGTGGGGAGGGCGTGTCATCGCGACCGAGGGTACGCTCGCCGGAGCCAGAGGAGGGACAGGTACCCCATGCAGCTGACCCCCACCGAGGAGGAGCGTCTGCGGGTCTTCACCGCCGCCCAGCTCGCCCGCTCGACGCTCGCGAAGGGCCTGCGGCTGAACGCGCCCGAGGCGATCGCGCTCGTGTGCGACGAGATGCACGCGGCGGGCCGCGGCGGTGGGTCGTTCGACGAGGTCGTCGCGGCCGGCCGGGACGCCGTCACGCCCGAGCAGGTCATCGAGGGCGTGGCCGCGATCGTGAAGGAGATCCGCGTGGAGGTCCTGCTCGAGGAGGGGACACGCCTGTTCGTGATCCGGGAGCCGTTCGGCCCCGCGGGGTCCGACGGACCCGGCGCGATCCGGTTCGCCGACGGCAACGTCGAGCTCGCCGCCGGACATGAGCGTATCCAGCTGATCGTGACGAACCGCGGCGAGCACCCGATCCGGGTGTCGTCGCACTTCCCGTTCTGGCGCTCGAACGAGCACCTCGCGTTCGACCGCGAGGCGGCCAACGGATTCCGGCTCGACCTGCCCGCGGGCGACTCCCTGCGGTGGGCGCCGGGAGAGACGCACGAAGTTGACCTCGTCCGCTACGGAGGGACGGGAGCTCCGCCGGGTGCCTGAACGGTACTCGCGCACCGAGCACGCGGCGCGCCACGGTCCGACCGCCGGCGATCGCGTCCGGCTGGGCGACACCGACCTCTGGATCCGGATCGAGCGTGACCTCACGGACCCGGCCGACCAGGCGCTCTGGGGCTACGCGAAGAACTGGCGCTCGGGGATGGCCCAGCATGACCGCGCGACCACCGAGAGCGAGCTCGACACGATCGTGGCGAGTGCGATCGTGCTGGACCCGCTCCTCGGCGTCGTCAAGGCGGACATCGGCATCAAGGACGGCCGGATCGCCGGGATCGGGAGGGCGGGCAACCCGGACATCACCGACGGCGTTGACCTCACGATCGGGCCGAACACGTGGCCGGTCCCGTGCCACGGTCTGATCGCCACGCCGGGCGCCGTCGATTCGCACGTGCACCTTCTCTCGCCCAGGCTCGTCCCGGTCGCGCTCTCGGCCGGCGTCACCACGCTCATCACCGCGGGGTTCGAGGAACCCCCGTGGCGGATGCTCCGCACCCTGGAGGCGTTCGAGCACCTCCCCGCGAACATCGGGCTGCAGCCCTCGGCCCGGACGGGAGTCCCCGGACAGCTCGAGGTGGCGATCGAGGCGGGCGCCGTCGGACTCAAGATCCACGAAGACTGGGGCGCCTACCCCGAGGTGATCGACGAGGTGCTCCGGGTCGCGGACGGGCACGACGTCCAGGTCTGCCTGCACACGGACGGGCTCAACGAGTCGTGCGAGCTCGCGGACACGGTGGACGCGATCGCCGGTCGTGCGATCCACGCGTACCACGTCGAAGGCTCCGGGGGCGGCCACATCCCGGACCTGATCGGGATCGTCCGCGAGCCGAACGTCGTCTGCTCGTCGACCACACCCACGATCCCCTACGGCGCCGCGACCGCGGCCGAGCAGCAGGACATGAAGCTCATCGTGCACGAGGGCAACCCCGCGCTCCCCGACGACGTCGTGGCGGCTCGCGAGCTGGTCCATCCCGCGACGATGGAGGCCGAGGGACCACTGCACGATCTCGGCGCGATCTCGATCGTGAACTCGGACTCACAGGGGATGGGCCGGATCGGCGAGACCGTCCGGCGGACGTTCCAACTCGCGCACG
>JAJNBA010000037.1 GCA_021155985.1 Actinomycetes bacterium | reverse complement strand
GGGCGGATCGCGAAGGACCAGGTCGAGGACTACGCGCGCCGCAAGGGCGAGTCCCTCGCCGAGGCGGAGCGGTGGCTCGCCCCGAACCTCGCCTACGAGCCGGGATAGCGCGACCGAGGGTCCTCGGAAGCGCGCGTCGCTGCTGGTAGCGTCCCCGACGTGGCGCAGACCTACTGGCATCCCTTCGCCGACATGGCCGCGATCGCCGAGGGGGGCGAGCTCGTCCTGGATCGTGGGGACGGCTGCTACGTCTGGGACATCGACGGCACCCGCTACCTCGATGCGACGGCGTCCCTGTGGTACTGCAACGTCGGCTGGGGCCGTGCCGAGATCGGCGAGGCCGCGGCGGCGCAGATGGCCACGCTGCCCACCTATTCGAACTTCGGCGACATCGTGACCCCGGTGACGCTCGAGCTCGCCGACCGGGTTGCGGGACTCGCCCCGGTCCCCGGCTCCAAGGTGTTCCTCACGAGCGGTGGCTCCGACTCGATCGACACGGCGACGAAGATGGCGCGGCGGTACTGGCAGCTCCTCGACGAGCCGGATCGCACGATCCTCGTGCGACGGGAGAAGGCGTACCACGGGATGCACACCGCCGGGACCTCCCTCGCGGGCATCCCGGCGAACGCCGCCGGACACGGCGCGCTGATCCAGGACGTCCTGGAGGTGCCGTGGGACGACCCCGATTCACTGCGCGCGGCGATCGACGACGTCGGGCCGGAGCAGGTTGCGGCGTTCTTCTGCGAGCCGGTGATCGGGGCGGGCGGCGTGTTCCCACCTCCGGATGGCTACCTCGAGGCCGTGCGTGCCGTGTGCCGTGACTCCGGCGTGCTGTTCGTCGCCGACGAGGTCATCACGGGCTTCGGCCGATGCGGGGACTGGTTCGCCTCCACCCGCTTCGACTTGGAGCCGGACCTCGTCGTTTGCGCGAAAGGGATCTCGAGCGGCTACTTGCCGTTGGGCGCCGTCCTCGCCGCACCGAGCGTGGCCGAGCCGTTCTGGGCCGAGGGGGCGGGGATGTGGCGCCACGGCTACACGTACAGTGGCCACGCGGCGGTCGCGGCAGCGGCGCTCGTCAACATCGACATCCTCGAGCACGAGGGCTTGCCCGCTCGCGCGAAGGCGATGGAGGGCGCGTTGCTCGACGCCTTGAAGCAGCTGACCGATCACGACCTCGTCGAGGACGTGCGCGGGGGCGTCGGGCTGCTCGCCGCCGTGCAGCTCCGCGAGGACCTGGTGACCGCCGATCCGGCGCTGGGCGCGCGGGTGGGCGCCGCGACCCGCGACGCCGGCGTGCTCGTCCGGCCCTTGGTCGGCGGCGCGCTCGCCGTGAGCCCGCCCTTGATCATCGAGGACTCGCAGCTCCAGGAACTCGTGGACGGGATGCGCGCGGGCCTCGACGCGGTCGCTTGACCGAACCAGTCGATGTTCCCGGAGCCGGGTTGAGCTAGTGGAACGAGTGGCCGCAGGCGCATGAGCTCTGCGCGGCCGGGTTGTCGATCGTGAACCCTGAGGCCTCGAGCGAGTCCACCCAGTCGATCGTGGCCTGGGTCAGATACGGCACGCTCATCTTGTCCACGACGACCTTGACGCCGAACTGCTCCTCGAGCAGGTCCTTCTCGGAGACCTGGTCGTCGAGATACATCGCATAGCGGAGACCCGAGCAGCCGCCGGGCTGCACGGCGATCCGCAGCGCGATGTCCGGACGCCCCTCTTCCGTGATGAGCTTCTGGACCTCGCCCGCCGCGGTCTCGGTCAGCTGGATGGACTTGCGGCTGGTCTCCTTGGTGGTCTCTGGCGCGGTCTCTTCGGCGGTCTGGGCCATGGTGTCTCCGGTCGCTGTCATGCCACAGATTCTACCCTCGGTCGCCGTCATCCTCAGTGAAATCCGCGGTCGCCGCTCCCGTCGCCTGCCGGAGCTCCGACGGCGTGAGCGGGAACACCGCGTCCGGCGTCCCCGCCGCTGCCCAGATCTCCTGGAACGCAAGTAATGCAGGGTCCAAGAAGGAACGGACAGGCGCGGGGTGGCCGAACGGCGGCGTGCCACCCACGGCGAAACCCGTGGCGGCACGCGCCTCCTCCGGCGTCGCCCTCCGCGCCTCGGACGCGCCGGCGAGCTCGGCCAGCTTGGACGGGTCGACTCGATTCCCACCCGAGGTGTACGCGATCACCGGGCTCCCGTCGGCCATGAACACCAGCGACTTCACGATCTGCTCGACGTCACAGCCGATCGCCCGAGCGGCATCGACGGCCGTCTTCGTCCCCTCGGGGAACCTCCGGATCTCCGGCTCGAGCCCGACCCCGCGTGCCGCATCGGTGAAGCGTTCGATCGCCCCCATCAGGGGCCCGTCCACGCGGCGTGATCGGCAAGCAGGTCGAGCACGGCCCGTCACTGTACGATTCCGCGCCGTGAGCTTGGACCGCACCACGCTGCTCGGGATCGCACAAGCAGAGCGCCAGCGGCTCGGCCGGACCGTGCAGTTCGCGGACCCACAGACGTGGGAGCAGCCGAGCGCCCTTCCCGGCTGGTGGAACCGTGACGTGATGGCCCATCTCGCCGCGCAGGACACCGCTGCCGCCCACGTCGTGAAGGGCGATCCTCCCGAGGAGCTCGCGGAGTATCGGCGTCATCTGGACGGCCAACCGTTCACCGTCGACGGGTTCAACGAGTGGGCGGTCGAGCGGCGGTCGGGCCTCTCGACGCGTGAGGTCCTCGTGACCTGGGGGCAAGCGGCGGACGCGCTGCTCGGGTACGCCGGCCTCCTCTCCGAGGACGGGTGGGACAAGGAACGGTTCCCCTGGCTCGCGGGCGAGATCGCGGCCCGGTACCTCATCCAGTCGCGCATCGTCGAGTGGTGGGTGCACGGCGAGGACATGCGCGCCACGAACGGGCTCGGCCCCGAGTATCAGCACTGGCCGATCAACCTCACGATCGACATGGGGATCCGCATGCTCCCGTGGGCCCTCGCCGAAGCGGGCCTGGACCTCACCGGCTACAGCGTCGAGGTGGAGGTGGACGGAGCGGGAGGAGGCCGATGGCATTGGGGCCTCGGCGCCGGCGAGGTGCCGCCCGCCGACACGAAGCCCGACACCACGATCGTCGGCCGCGCCCCGCACCTCGCGCTCGTCGCCGCCCGACGGATCCCGGCCGAGGACGTCCTCGCCTCCGGGAACCTCGTGACGGGCATCGACGCGCAGCTCGGCGTCACGATCCTCCGCCACCTGCGCGCGTTCGTCTGAGGGAACCGCCGCCGCCGCTCGCTCGTACCCCTTGCGTGAAAGGAACCTGTGTACCGTTTGCCGGAGATGCCCGACGAGCGCGACGCCGACCAGCGCCTGATGCGCTCGTTCGCGGCGCGCGACGTCGGCGCGGCCGACGACCTCTACCAGCGGTTCGCGGGACGGATCTACGGGCTCGGGCTCGTCATGCTCGGCAACGAGGCCGCCGCGCAGGATCTCGTCCAGGACACGTTCGTGAAGCTCTGGCGGAACGCCGACCGATACGACCGCTCTCGGGGCAAGCTGGAAACCTGGGTGCTGCTGATGGCCCGTTCGCTCGCGATCGACGCGATCCGGCGCCGGGTGCTGGAGGTCCGGACGCTCGAATCCGTCGTCGACCGCCCGACCGAGGTCGACCAAGGTCCTGGTCCCGACGAGCGCGCGGTGACGGTCGACCTGACCGACCGGGCCCGGCGCGCCATGTCGTCCCTGCCGGCCGAGCAACGGGCCGCGTTGGAGCTGGCCTACCTCGGTGGGAAGACGAGCGCCGAGATCTCCGACCTCGAGGGCATCCCGGTGGGGACGGCGAAGACCCGGATCCGCGCCGCGCTGCTCCGTCTCCGCGACCTCCTCGCCTCCGACATCGAGTCGGCCAGGGGTGGTGACCGTGACGACATGTGAGGACATCCGTCCGCACCTCCCCGACTTCGCCCTGGGCGCGGCGGCCGATCCCAACGAGCTCGACATCCGCCGGCATCTCCGTGGGTGTGGTGCCTGTCGACGAGAGCTCGACGCCCTGGAGGACGGCCTCCGCGTGTTCGGATCCACGTTGGAACGCCCCGTCCCGTCCGGGCTGCGCGACCGCGTGATCACGGTGTTGTCCGAGGAGTGGGCCGACGAGAAGGCCACGCGAAGCCGGGTGCCCGCACCGCGTGGATGGCGGATCGCGGTCGCCGCCTCGATCTCGCTCGCCGTCCTCGCGGCCACGTTCGGACTGATCCAGCTCGGACGGGCACGTGAGGAGGCGCGGGACGCCGCGAGCTTCCGCACGGTCCTGGCGACGCTCGGCGGCACCGGCTTCAAGGTGGGCACGCTCCAGCCGGCGAGCCAGACGCCGGTCGCCGGCGGTGTCGTCGCCTACGAGTCCAGCCACGACCAGTCGTTCGTCGTCGTGTTCGTGCGGACGCCTCATCTTCTGGGACGGGGGTCCCTCCTCGTGTCCCGATCCGACGGAACGACCTGGGACCCGGGGCCGATCGAGTTCGAAGGTGACGGCGATGCGGCGGTCTGGTGGGTTACCGACCGGAGCATCGACTCCATGAGCGGGCTCACGATCCGCGCGCCCGACGGCTCGACGCTTGCCACCGCCGGGCTCCGACCCGCCTAACGGGAGACGACGAGCCGGTTCACCGATCGTCTCTGGGCGCCGAACCGGTACTTGTAGGCGTAGTCCCCCTTCAGGAAGTCGAAGACCGCGCACCCGTGCTCGATCGCCTCGCGGACGTTCTCCGCCACGAGCACCATCCCGGGCGCGAGCCGCTGCCACCCCCGGTCGAACGCCGAGTTGTACAACGAGTACGTCCCCTCGAACACGAAGCCGATCGTGCCCGCGGCGAGCTCGCCGTTCACGCGGATGAAGGACAACCGGAAGACGCCTCGCTCGCACAGCGCCTGCCCCAGACGCCGGAAGAAGATCTCCATGCCCGGGACCATGAACACACCCTTGGGGCCCTCGCTCATCCGGTGCAGCTCCACGAACCGGTCGAGGAGCGGCAGCAGGGTCTCGCTCGTCGCGGTCTCGATCTGGAACGGGCCCGCCTCCGCCTCGAGCTTCTTCGCCTTCCGTCGGATCTCGTGGCGGAGCTTCGAGGGGATCTGCTGGAGGTATCCGTCCCATCCGTCAGGGAGCTCGAGGAACGGTGCGACCCCGTTCTGGTCCTCGGCCTCTTCGACCTCGAGCCCGTGCGCCACCGCCGCGTCCCGCAGCGCGGGGAGCCACGCTGAGCCATCGGGAAGGCCCCGGAGATCCGCGGTGCGCCAGTCGGCCCGGTCGAGAAGCTCCGCCCACAGGCGATCGCTGAACGCCGTCGCCACCTCAGGGCGACCTACGGGACCGAGATAGTCCGTGACCTCCGTCCCGCCGAGGAACCGGAGCGTGTCGTCGATCCGCTCGAAGGCCGCCGCGGCCAACTGGGTGCCGGCGTCCTCGCCGAAGGCGAGCAGCAGGTGATCGGGCTCCTCGCCGAACTCCTCCCAGTAGAGCTTCAGGAAGTCCGGCGTGTGGAAGATCGTTCCGGCCGGATCGAGTCGAACGAGCTCGCTCCAATCGCGGCGGAGGAAGTCGCGGGGGTCTTCGGAGAAGACCACATCCAGCGTCACCAGGAGCCGCCGCCTCCTCCTCCGCCTCCGCCGCCGGAGGAGCCGCCACCCCCGAACCCGCTGGAGCCCGAGGACGCCGGCGTGGAGGCGAGCGTTCCACCGGTGGTCACGGCGAAGCCGTCGATCGAGTCCGCGAACGCGGCCGCGGTGAACATCCGCGGGCCCACGTACCAGCTCGAGGTGTCGGGCTCGAGCCCGAGATCCTCGAACGCCTGC
The DNA here is from genome assembly GCA_021155985.1 of Actinomycetes bacterium. Lineage (GTDB taxonomy): Bacteria > Actinomycetota > UBA4738 > UBA4738 > HRBIN12 > JAJNBA01. The sequence goes on along the minus strand of JAJNBA010000037.1, from coordinate 14,079 downwards.
GCCCATTTCTTCGTGAGCCCGAAGACGATCGCGTACGGCAGGTATCGGGTGAAGACGTTCTCTTCCTCGGCCCACCGGGCCATGTGCTGCTCCGCGGTGGCGATCACCCGGCGGAAGCCACGGATGCGGCGGAGCATCGCGGTCCCCTTCGCCGTGCGGGCCGGCATCTGCCTCGCCATGAGCGAGAGCGCCAGACCGGCCACGATCACGGGGATCCCGACGATGCCCCAATGCGTCCAGCGGGCGAGCACGAACGTGACCGCGGCCCCGGCGACGAGCAGGAACACACCGGCTCCCGCCCACCGCAGGCGGACCCGGTCGGGCCGGACGCGGAACCACTTCTGGCGCATCGCGTCCGAGTACAGGGCGTTCTCCACGCGATGGAGCCGGTCCGAGAACGTCGTCTTCAGCTCCGAGACCTTGACCTCGTTCCCGTCCCGGAAGAGACCGTCGAGGAGCTTCCGTTCGTACGCGAGGAGCTCGCTCTCGGCGCCTTCCAAGCGGATCAGGGTCCAGTCCGTCTTGGAGAAGAGGCCCGTGTCCGGGATCTCTTGGATCAGGAGGAAGCCACGCCCGGCGAGATCGACGATCGTCGCAGTGACGTCGATCACGTTGGCGCGCTCGTCGAGCAAGGTTCCGATCTGCCCCGGACGAACGTTGTGGGGAGGCGCGAACTCGACGGGGGCCTCCGCGTCGCCCTCACCCAGCGGCACCGGCTCGCTCTCGCCGCCCGGGCTGCCCATCACCTGGTCGATCTGCGACCCCATGAAGCGGCGGTCGCGACCCTCTCGCCACCACAGGCGACCGAGCAGACCGCCCAAGAGCCCGGTCACGGCGATCGCGGCGGCGATCTTCGTTCCGTCGAGGCTGAAGGCCCGGCCGGCGGACCAGCGCTCCTCGAGGATCGGGCTCGGCTCGGGCACGGTTCCCTTCGAGATCGCGACGACGATCGTGAGGCCCTCGTACGCCTGCAACGTCCGGCCCGCCGAGAACCTCGCGGTTCGGCCGGCGAAAGCCGCGCTCCCACACACGTCCGTGCCTCCCTCCCAACCCTGGAAGCACGCGACCCGCTGCACCTCTGCGGGAGCGCCGACGACGACGCGAACGCGCTCGATCGGAGCCTGCCACTCGTCGCCGATCGCGTTCCAGTACAGCTCGTCGTGCTCATCGAAGGCATTGAGCGCACCTTCCACCCGGTAGGAGAGGGTGTAGGTGTGTCGGCCGGAGATCTCGACCTCGGGATCGCCGACTCTGATCACCGTCGACCCTCCCTCGTCGGAGATCTCCACGTCGGACGGCGCGGTCGGGCTCTCCACACCCACGTCCCGGATCGGGTACACCCGGTCGTAGACGTCGTCGTGGTGGAACCGCGTCGGGATCGTCCGGAAGATGCCGTGGCGGAGCTCGGGGCCGAAGTCGTACTCGATCGTCTCCATGACCGCCAGGTCCCCGTCGTCGAGGATCCGGATCTCGACCACGTAGGAATGGATGATCTCGCCAACCGTCTGCCCGGCGGCGGACCCTCCTAGCAACGCGAGCAGCGCGGCAGCCGCGAACGTCGAGAGCAGGATCCGTCTCATCACGGCACGAAGGAGGAGAACCGGGAACCGGCCGAGCGAGGGCTCCAGGGAGCGGGTTCGCCTCGGTGTCGTCGTCGGCACGCGGGCCAGGGTAGACGGTCGGGAGGTGCCGAGCCGTCAGTGGGCGGCGCCGCCGCTCGCGGCACCACCGTCCGAGACCGCTTCCTGCAGGACGTCCCACGCCAGCACCGCGCACTTGATGCGGATCGGGTACTTCACGACTCCCTTCAGCGCGACGAGGTCGCCGAAGACGTCCTCGTCGGGCTCGACCTCGCCCGCCAGCATCCCGCGCACGTCCGCGGCGAGGGACATCGCGTCCCCGACGGTCTTGCCGCCCACCGACTCCGTCATCATCGAGGCGCTCGACTGGCTGATCGAGCACCCTGCACCCTCGAACGCGACCTCCAGGAGCTTGCCGTCCTCGAGGTTGGCGGCGACCGTGATCTCGTCCCCGCAGAGCGGGTTGTTCTTCGTGCACGTCACGACCGCCCCCGGCAGCTCGCGCTTGTTCCGAGGGTTCTTGTAGTGATCGAGGATCGTTTCCTTGTAGATATCGTCGAGCGCCACGTGTCCTCCTGTGGACTCCTTGCCGCGCCCAGCCTAGGCGAAAACCGCCTCCGCCCTCGCCAGGGCATCCACCAGAGCGTCCACGTCCTCTGTCGTGTTGTAGACGTAGAACGAGGCCCGGGTCGTGGCCGGAACGCCGAGATGGCGCATCAGGATCTGCGCGCAGTGGTGGCTCGCGCGGACGCAGACTCCCTCCTGGTCCAGCACCTGCGCCAGGTCGTGGGGGTGGATGTCCCGGTACCAGAACGAGACGGCGCCGCCGCGGACCTCCACGTCCTTGGGGCCGTGTACGACCGCCCCGGCGTCCTCCAAGCGACCGATCGCATAGGCGGTGAGCTGCTTCTCGTGCTCTCGCACGGCATCCATGCCGAGCGACTCGAGGTAGTCGATCGCGGCGGCGAGCCCGATCTCCTGGGCGATGTTCATCGTGCCCGCCTCGAACTTATGCGGCGGCTCCTTGTAGGTCGAGTGGTCGGGGAACACCTCCATGATCATCTCGCCGCCACCGAGGAACGGATCCATGGCATCCAGGAGCTCGCGCCTGCCGTAGAGGCCGCCCGAGGCGGTGGGGCCGAGCATCTTGTGGCCCGAGATCGTCAGGAAGTCGATCCCGAGATCGACCACGTCGACGGGGTTGTGCGGCACGAGCTGCGCTCCGTCTACGACGACGACGGCACCGACGGCGTGCGCGGCCGAGGCGAGCTCCTTCAGGGGCGGCAGGGTCCCGAGGACGTTGGATTGTCCTGTGACCGCGAGGACCTTCGTGCGCTCGGTGATGAGGCTCTCGAGGTTCGTCAGGTCGAGCGACCCTTCCTCGGTCAGCGGCAGGTAGCGAAGCACGGCGCCGGTGGCGTTCGCGACGAGCTGCCAGGGCACGATGTTGGAGTGGTGCTCCATGTCGGTGAGCAGGACCTCGTCGCCTTCCTTCAGGAACCGACGACCCCAGCCGTTCGCCACGAGGTTGATCGACTCGGTGGTTCCACGGTTGAAGACGACGGTCGTCGGGTCCGGGGCGCCGATGAACGCAGCGAGCTTCAGGCGAGCCGTCTCGAACATCGCGGTGGCTTCCTCGGCCAGCTCGTACACGGCCCGGTACAGGTTCGCATTGTGCTCGCGGTAGTACTCGGACACGGTGTCGATGACCTGCCGCGGCTTCTGGCTCGTGTTCGCGCTATCGAGATAGACGAGCTTCTTGCCGTGGGGCGTCCGACCCAGGATGGGGAAGTCCGCCCGCACGCTCTCGACGTCGATGCTTCCTGCGCGCCGCTCGGTCACCGCCATCTCGTTCCGCCTCTCGACCGCTCGTCTATTCGGGAGCTCCGACCGGCTTGGCCGCGTTCGGAGCATCCTCCAAGCCGAGCTCCTCGCGGATGCCCTCGTACCCCTTCTCCTCGAGCTCGCTCGCGAGCTCCGGGCCGCCGGACCTCACGATACGACCCTGCATCATCACGTGAACGCGATCGGCGGCGATGTAGTTGAGGATCCGCTGGTAGTGGGTGATCAGCAGGACCCCGAGCTCCGGGCCCACGAGCTCTGCCACGCCTCCGGCCACCAGTTTCAGCGAATCGATGTCGAGGCCGGAGTCGGTCTCGTCCAAGATCGCGATCTCCGGCTGGAGGACCGCGAGCTGCAGGACCTCGTTCCGCTTCTTCTCGCCTCCCGAGAACCCCTGGTTCACGTAGCGCTGCACCATCGCGTCCTCGATGCCGAGGCGGTCCATCTGCTCCTTCATGTGCTTGCGGAACGCGAGCGCGCTCATCTGCTCGCCCTTCACGGCCTGGTAGGCGGTGCGGAGGAAGTTGACGACGCTCACACCGGGAACCTCCGTCGGGTACTGCAGTGCGAGGAACAGACCACGCTTGGCCCGGTCGTCGGTCGTCAGGCCGGTGATCTTCTCGCCCTTGAAGATCACGTCGCCCCCGGTGAGCACGTACCCCGGCCGCCCCATGATGATGTTGGACAGCGTCGACTTCCCCGAGCCGTTGGGCCCCATCAGGGCGTGGGTCTCTCCCTGCGTGACGGTCAGGTCGATGCCCTTCAGGATCTCCTTGCCCTCGACCTCGGCTCGGAGATCTCGGATCTCCAGCATCGCGCGGCCGTTGTTCTCACTCATGGTCTTCACACCTCGATGTAGATGTCGTCGTCCTCCGTCATGATCGGGAAGACGTCCACCGGCGTCGTCGCCGGCAGGCTCCTCGGCTTCCCGCTGTTCAGATCGAACGAGGACCCGTGCTTCGGGCACTCGATCGTCTCGAAGTCCGCGTCGACGTCCCCCTCGTCCAAGAAGTAGTGGGCGTGGCTGCAGATCGCATCGATCGCCCGGAGACCTTCGTCCCCGAGGTTCACGAGCGCCACGAGGCGACCGTCCACGGGGAAGCGCTTCGCCTCGCCGGGTGCCGGCGCGTCGCCGATCTCACAGACCTTGACCCGGCTCATGAGTCTCGGTCTTGGCCGAGGGCCGCTCGATCGAGCTCGTCTTGGATCGCCCGCTCGGCTCCCTCGCGGACCTCGTCGATCTTCACCCGGTCGAGAACCTCCTGGAAGAACCCCGAGACGATCAGCCGCTCCGCCTCGGCACGAGGGATCCCCCGGCTCGTCAGGTAGAAGATCGCGTCCTCGTCCACGGGGCCGACGCTCGCCGCGTGTCCGCACCGGACGTCGTTCGCCTCGATCTCGAGGTTGGGGATCGCGTCGGCCTTGGCGTGCTCGGACAGGACGATGTTGCGCGACGTCTGCATCGCGTTCGTCTTCTGGGCGTCGGGCCGAACGTGGACCCAGCCGCTGTAGACCGCGCGGGAGTGGTCTCGGAGCGCGCCCTTGTAGAGCAGATCGCTCGTGCAGTTGGGAGCTACGTGGTCCTGGATCGACCGATGGTCGAAATGCTGCTCCTCGTCGGCGAAGAAGATCCCGAGCATCTCGGAGAACCCCCCGGGGTCGGCGAGGATCGTCTCGGCCTCGGCGCGAGCGAGGGAGGCGCCGAACCCGATGTTCAGGGTGCGGAGGGTCGCATCGCGTCCCACCGTGGCCCGCTGGATCCCGAGGTGGGTCACGCCACTCCCCCACTCCTGGATCGAGACGTACCGCACGTGGGCGCCGTCACCGACATGGATCTCGGTGATCGCGTCGCTGAAGGCTCGACGGACATCCGGGCCCGCGTAGCGGTCGATGAACGTCACCTCCGAACCTGCGTCGACCACGACGAGCGTGTGCGGGAAGACGGCGGCCCCGTCGGCGTCGAGGTAGGTGAGCGTCTGGATCGGGAGCTGGATCGCCGTGTCGCGGGGGACGTGCAGGAACGTGCCCCCCGTGCGGAAGGCCGCGTGGAGCGCCGTGAACGTCGTCCGACCGGCCGGGACCAACTGATGGAGGAAGGGCTCGACCAGCTCGGGATGGATCCTGGAGGCCTCATCCAGGTTGCCGAACCAGACACCACGGTCGGTGAGCGCGGCGCTCCGCTGGGTCGAGAGCACCGTGGAGTTCCGCTGGATCTGCAGGCCGGCTCGCTCGCCGGCCACGCCGGCGGAGCTGAGGAGCTCGTGCAGGTTGAGGTCCTCGGGACCGCCCCCGTCCGCGAACGGCAGGAAGTCGAGCTCGAAGGCCGACAGGTCCGTGTAGCGCCACTCCTCCGTCTCCTGCGAGGGAACGGGCATGGCCTCGAAGCGCCGAAAGGCATCAGCGCGCAACTCGGCCACGAACGAGGGCGCCTTCGGAAGGGACTCGAGGGCGCGCTCGTCGAAGGTCGTGGTGCTCACCGCGGTCATGGAGGAATCCTACCGGATTGGTCGGATTCGAACGCGTTCAGCAAGGTCGAGCAGGACCACCTGACTAGCCGACCGAGCCCTCCATCTGCAGCTCGATCAGGCGGTTCAGCTCCACCGCGTACTCCATCGGCAGCTCGCGCGTGATCGGCTCGATGAACCCGTTCACGATCATCGCGGTTGCCTCGGCCTCGGAGAGCCCACGGCTCATCAGGTAGAAGAGCTGGTCGTCCCCGACCTTCGAGACCGTGGCCTCGTGGCCGAGCGCGGCCGTCTCGTCCTCGACCTCGATGTACGGGTACGTGTCCGACCTCGACTCGTCGTCCAGGATCAGCGCGTCGCAACGCACCGTGGACTTCGCGTGATGGGCGTCGGGCTCCACTCGGACGAGGCCCCGGTATCCGGTGCGACCGCCGTCCTTCGACACGGACTTCGAGTTGATCACGCTCGTCGTGTACGGCGCCGCGTGGACCGCCTTGCCGCCAGCGTCCGTGTGCATGCCCTTGCCGGCGAACGCCACTGACAGCACCTCGCCGCGCGCGCCCTTGCCGAGCAGGTAGATGGACGGATACTTCATCGTCACCTTGGACCCGATGTTGCCGTCGATCCACTCCATCACGGAGTCCTCGTAGGCCGCCGCTCGCTTGGTGACCAGGTTGTACACGTTGGTCGACCAGTTCTGGATCGTCGTGTAGCGGACGCGGGCGCCCTTCTTCGCGACGATCTCGACGACCGCTGAGTGCAGCGAGTCGCTGGTGTAGATCGGTGCCGAGCACCCTTCCACGTAGTGCACGTAGGAACCCTCGTCGGCGATGATCAGCGTTCGCTCGAACTGCCCCATGTTCTCGGCGTTGATCCGGAAGTAGGCCTGCAGCGGGATGTCTACGGCCACTCCTGGAGGTACGTAGATGAAGGACCCGCCCGACCACACGGCGGTGTTCAGCGCGGCGAACTTATTGTCGTTCGGCGGGATGATCGTCCCGAAGTACTCCTTCACGAGGTCCGGGTAGTCGCGGAGCGCGGAGTCCATGTCGGTGAAGATCACACCGATCTCATCGAGCTCCTGCTTGATCTTGTGATACACGACCTCGGACTCGTACTGGGCGCTGACGCCGCCGAGGTACTTCTTCTCGGCCTCGGGGATCCCGAGCTTGTCCCAGGTGCCCCGGATGTCCTCGGGCAGGTCCTCCCAGTTCTGGGCCTGCTTCTCGGTCGACCGGATGAAGTAGTAGATGTTCTCGAAGTCGATGTCCGACAGGTCCGCGCCCCACCAGGGCATCGGGCGGCTCTCGAAGTGCTTCAGGGCCTTCAGCCGGTACCTGCGCATCCAGTCGGGCTCGCTCTTGAGCTCGCTGATCTCCTCGACGACCTGCGTCGAGAGGCCTCGCTTCGGCTCGAAGACCGAGTGGGACGGATCCTTCCAGTCGAAACGGTATCCCTTGGAAAGCTCCTTGAGATGCTCTTCCTGGCTGACGGCCATCTCGCTCCCTCGTGTCGGATGCGGCGGTCCCCTACATGGTACCTGTTAAGTCTACCCAGCAGGTCGGATTCGTCTCACCCGTGCCTCTCGGCCACGTCGGCCGGATCCCAGCGCCTCCCGCCTCGCGCGTGCGGCCCCGCGTGCTCAGGAGCTTGGCCGCCACACCTGAGGACGAGACGTACGTGATGCCGCCCAGGAACGCGGCTGCGAGCGGACCCCAGCCGAGGATGAGTCCGAGAAGGAGGCCCGGCGTGAAGTTCAGGGCAAGATCGACGAGGCCGGGCGCGGCGGACGCCTTCGCGGTCGCGAGCAAGTCGCGTGACGAATGCTCGAGACCGAGGACGAAAAGGACCAGGATCAGGCCGATCTCGACGCCGGTCTCGACGAATCCCCGCGTCGTAACCAGCGGCAGGACACCACCCTCGCCAAACGCCAGCCCAGCGACCAGATAGAGGGGAACGGTCGGAAGATCGAATCGCGCCGCGACCGCGCGAGGACGGCCAGGCCGAGGATCACGGCGCCTAGCTCCAGCAGCCTCACCGGCCACACTCACCGTTCGGAGTATCCGTCTGCCAACTCTAGGAGGGAGAGGGCGGACGATGCCTCGATCTCGACGCCTCGGGTCAGCCGGGATCCACTTCTCGGAGCTCGCCCGACCGGACGTCACAGACGAGACCCGTGACGGTGACGCCCTCCGGGAGCGTCTTCACGTCCCGCAGCCTCGCGACGTCGTCGCGGACGCTCTGCTCGAGGTCGGTGAACGCGAGGTAGTCCTGGTCGCTCACATCGATCCCGGTGGCATCGCGGATCATCCCGTGCAGGACGTCGTCGGTGAACTTCGTCATCCCGCAATCGGTGTGATGGATCACCAGGAACTCCCGCGTCCCCAGGAGCCAGCTCGAGATCACTGCCGAGCGGATCGCGTCCTCCGTAACGCGGCCGCCGGCGTTCCGGATCACGTGCGCGTCACCGATCTCGAGCCCGAGCATCTGGGCCGGATCCAGCCGGGCGTCGATACACGTGATGGCGAGGACCGGACGCGCAGGCGGGATCTCCAGGGCGCTTCCGTCGAACGAGCCGGCGAACGCGCGGTTCGCCTGAAGGATCCTGTCGAGTTCGCTCAACCCTTCTCCACCGGGGCGCCCACGAGCGAGCCGTACTCGGTCCACGAGCCGTCGTAGTTCTTCACGTTCTCGAAGCCGAGCAGCTCTTGGAGCGCGAACCACGTGTGCGACGAGCGCTCGCCGATCCTGCAGTAGGCGATCACCTCGCCCTCGCCCGTGATCCCCTCGGCCGCGTAGAGCTCGCGCAGCTCGTCCGCGGACTTGAAGGTCCCGTCCTCGTTCGCGGCCTTCGCCCACGGGATGTTCGCAGCACCGGCGATGTGGCCGGGCACCTGTGCCTGCTCCTGCGGCAGATGGTCCGGGGCGATCTTCTCGCCGCGGAACTCCTCGGGCGAGCGCACGTCGACGAAGCTCGTTGAACCGACCTTCTGCAGCACCTCGTCGCGGAGCGCGCGGATCTCGGGGCGCTCGGCGCCGGAGATGGCGAACGCCGTGGCCTCGTAGGACGGCGCATCCTGGGTGAGCTCGCGGCTCTCGAGCTCCCACTTCTTCCGACCGCCGTCGAGCAGCTTGACGTTGTCGAACCCGCGGAGCTTCAGGAGCCAGTACGCGTAGGCCGCGAACCAGTTGTTGTTCCCTCCGTAGAGCACGACGGTCGTGTCGGGTCCGACGCCGGCCGCCGACAACAACTCGGAGACCCCGGCCTGGTCCCGGTAGTCACGACCGACGTCGGTGTGCAGGTCCTTGGTCCAGTTCCATCCCACCGCGCCCCGCACGTGGCCTTTCTCGTAGGCCGCGGTGTCCTCGTCCACCTCGACCGCCAGCACCGCGGGATCGTCGAGATGCTCCTCCAGCCAGTCCGTGCTCACGAGCACATCGGGCTTCGCGAAGTCGGTCATCGTCTGCTCCCCTCTCGCGGCCCCTCCGACGGGACCGGAAACGCGTGAGCGGCCGCCCTCGCGGCCGCTCGTCTGACAAGGATGTCTTCGTCGCTACGTCGACCGCGCGCGCAGCGATCCTCCGGCCGCCGCCGAACAGCAGAGCCTGGACGGGATCATGGCTCCCACGATGCCCAGTGCCCGGGTCCGGACCACCTTCGGATCCCACCTCTCAGGTCGGAAAACTACAGGTGCCACGACTATCGCACCTCACGGCCGGCGTCAAGGTCGGGTCGAGGTCTCAGAACATGCCGAGGGCGGCCTTGGCCTCGTCCGACATCATCTCGGGATTCCAGGCCGGCCTGAGCACCATCTCGGGGCGCACCTCGCCGATCCCGTCGAGCGGGGCGAGGAACGCGCGCATCTGATCCTCGATCAGCGGCCCGATCGGACACCCCATCGTCGTGAGCGTGTACTGGATGTCGACGTCGCCGTCCTCGGCCACGTCGACCTCGTACACGAGGCCCAGGTCGACGATATTGATGCCCAGCTCCGGGTCGATCACGCTCTTGAGCGCCTCCAGCACCTGGTCTTCCGACGGCGCTCCCCCGTTCGTGCTCGCCGCGGCGGTGGCCGCGGGCTCACCCGAGCTCTCAGGGGTGTTGTGCGTCTGCGATATAGCGGTTTTGGGCTCCGGCATCCATACCTCGGTCCTGATACGAACTATCCTAAGGTCCAGACTACCGTCCCGACCGCCGAAGCACGCGACAGGACGCGCCCCGGAGACGGAAGGAGGGCCGCACCCGACCGATGGCTGGGATCCGAGCGTTGATCGTGGACGACCATCCCGTGACCCGGGAAGGCCTTCGGACCGCCCTGTCGATGTCGGACGACGCCGTGGTGGTCGTCGGTGAAGCGGCGAGCGGCCAGGAGGCGATCGATCAGGCCCGTGACCTGTCTCCCGATGTGGTCTTCATGGATGTCCGCATGCCGGGGATGGACGGGATCGAGGCCACCCGACGGATCCGCGAGGCCTCCCCGGAGACGAGGGTCATCCTCATCACGATCGACGAGTCGCGTGGAGCGATCTCCGAGGCGATCCAGGCCGGGGTTTCCGGGTACCTGCTCAAAGACGCGTCACCCGATGCGCTCGTCGATGCCGCTCGCAACGCGGTCGAAGGCAACGCCGTGATCCATCCGCAGCTCACGAAGACCTTCATCGAGGAGGTCCACCTCGCCGAGACCGAGGGGAGGTCAACTCCGCTGTCCAAGCGCGAGCGCGAGATCCTCCAGAAGGTGGCTGACGGGGCGACGACGAGGCAGGTCGCGAGCGACCTCGGGATCTCCCCCCACACGGTGAAGACCCACCTCGAACGGATCTTCGAGAAGCTGGGGGCGAACGACCGGGCACAGGCGGTGGCGATCGCCATCCGCACCGGCATCGTCCACTGAACGGCCGACCTCAACCGGTCCCCCCGGGCGCCGATACCAACAGCAGATGCCCACCACCGTGCTGCTCTGCGACACGCCCGACGAGGTCGCTCGCTTCCAGTACCACCTGCTGCGGGAGCACGACCTGGAGGTCGAGGTCACGACCGATGCCTTCCGGGGCGTGGAGGCGGCGGTCCGGTCCCGACCCGACGTGATCGTGTCCGAGCTGACGCTCGAGGGGTTGGGCGGCGCCGAGCTGGTGAAGCGATTCCTCGCCTCCTCCCCCGCATCCCGGTTCGTAGCCCACACCGTGGTCCGCGACCCGGTCCGCGTCACCGAGGTCCTCGCCGCCGGCGCATCTGGCTACGTGCTGAAGGCGGATCCCGTGGAGGACTCCCTCCGGGCCATCCGCGCGGCGTCCACCGGCGCGGTCACCCTCTCCGGGCAGGTGGCCGGGCTGCTCTCGACCGAGCTCGCGCGCGCGGTCAGCCGGTCCCACGAGCTGGAGACGGAGCTCGTCGCGCTCCGCCACGACGTCGCCCAGGGGTCCACGGCGAAGGCCGACTTCCTCGCGAACATCTCCCACGAGCTCCGGACGCCGGTCACCGTGGCGAAGGGCATCGGCTACGTCTTGAAGAACCCGGCCGTCCCCGACGAGGAGCGCAACGAGTTCCTCGGTCAGCTCACCGCATCGCTCGACAAGCTGATGGGGATCGTGGACGAGCTGATCACCCTGTCCGAGCTCGAGCGCGGAACGTTCGAGCTGAGCCTGGTCGAGACGGATCTCGCGCCGCTCGTCCGCCACGCGATCGACGAGGTCCGGATGCGCTACCCGGGGATCCCGATCGCGGCGAAGGTGTCCGACGGCCTGCTCTGCATCGCGGACGGGCCGCGCCTCGGGTCGGTGGTCCGGGAGCTCCTCGACAACGCGTGCCGCTACTCTCCGTTCGGTCGCGCGGTCGAGCTCGTTGCGCGGGACCTCGCAGAGGGCGTGACCGTGATGGTGACGGACCGAGGCGAGGGCCTGGACCGGGCCGTCGCGGCTCGGGCCTTCGAGCAGCCGTTCTCCACGGGGGAGGGCGTGCTCCACAAGGAGAAGTCAGGGGTCGGGACCGGGCTGCATCTCGCCCGGCAGCTCGTGGTCGAGCACGGGGGCGTGATGTGGGTCGATCCCTTGCCCGGGGGCGGTACCCGAGCCTCCTTCTGCATCCCCCACCGCCGGGGCGAACGGATCGAGGCCCCTCCGGCGCACGTCGCCTGAATCGCCGCCCCCCGTTGGACCTACGGAGGCGCCGGGAAGTATCCTGGCCTCGAGGATCAGGTGCGGGTGCGCAGAAGCCTCCTCGGGATCGGGGTCATCGTCGTGATGTCCGCATGCGCCCCCGCGGCCCCCACGACCTCCCCTCTCCAGGAGCTCCTGGTCAAGCCGTCGCCGACGCCGTTCGACCTCGTGACGGCCGGCCAGGTCCAAGGGGTCGTGCCCGACCGGTGGGAGGCCACGCTCGTGGATCCGTCGTCGGGGATCCGGGGAGGGTTCGTTGCGTCGCCTCGGCGGGGACGATGGTCCGACGTCGACGGGAGGACCGTGGGGATGTCGGCCACGTGGGTCGACGCGACGCGTGTGGGCGTCCCTTCCGACTTCTACTACCTCGCAGCGAACGGCCCTCTGCTCTCCCGGCTGACCACCTCCGCGAACTGCCGGGGCTCTCGTCACGTCTACCTCGACCGTCGTCCGACCTTCGATCTGGACAGCTACTCCCCGGGGCACTTCATGGCGGAGGGCGCGGGCGTGTGCCACGGCGGCGCGAGGGCGACGCGGTTCGCCTACTTCGTCGCTGCGCCGGGGTTCGGCCCCGTCCATCGGGTGGGGATCCCGAGCAGCGGCCTCTACGTGGTGGTGGCCGTCGTCAACCAGCGGCGAGGCGCGAAGAACCTCCTCGAGGAGCTGGTGCGGCGAACCCGTTTCGGTGACGACGCCATCCAGGACTTCGTAGCCATGGCTCCCCCTGCCCAGTCGGCCTAGCGACGCCCGGGGGCCCCTAACGCGGGCTTCGGTCCACGAACGGCGGTTGGACCACGGTGGCCGCGCCTCGCCGTCCACGGATATCCACCTCGACCTCGTGACCGAGCTCCACGACGTCACCCGGCCAGAAGTACGCCAGCGCGATCCCGGTGCCGAGCGTCGGTGAGAACGTCCCGCTCGTGACCTCCCCCACCAGCTGGTCGCCCACGAACACCGGGTAGTGCGCCCTGGGGATGTGTCGGCGCTCCTGCATCCGGAGGCCGCGCAACCGGCTCGGGAGCCCCTCCTCTCGCTGCCGCAGGAGCGCGGCGCGCCCACGGAAGTCCCCCTTGTCCATGGCGACGGCCCAGCCGAGTCCCGCCTCGAACGCGGTGGATGCCTCGAAGAGGTCCTGACCGTAGAGCGGGTACCCCATCTCGAGCCGGAGGATGTCGCGGGAGGCGAGCCCGCAGGGTCCGCCTCCGAGCGTGCGGACCGAGCCCAGGAGCTCGTCCCAGAGCTGCTGGGCGACGTCCTGGTAGGTGAACAGCTCGAACCCCACCTCCCCGGTGTAGCCGGATCGCGTCACGATCACCGGACGGCGGTGGTATTCGGTCTCCATGCATCGCATGAAGGCGAGATCGGGAGCCGTCGGGAACGTCCCGGCGATCGCGGCCATCGCTTCGGGACCCTGGACCGCGAGGAAGCACCAGTCCTGGTGGTACATCAGGTGGAGGGGCTCGTCGGCCTTCTCCTCTTCGAGCATGCGGAGCACCCGGGGCGCGTTGGAGGCGTTCGGCACCACGAAGTAGCGCTCCTCGCCGAGGCGATAGACGATCAGATCCTCGATCACGCCCCCGCCTTCGTTCAACACGAGGTTGTAGAGCGCCTCGCCCACGCGGGCGCGGGAGAGGTCGTTCGTCACCAGCCCCTGGAGCATGCCCAACGCGCCGGCACCCACCACCTCCACCTTGCCGAGGTGCGTGAGATCGAACACCCCGACGTGCGATCGCACGGCCCGATGCTCCGCGAGCGCGCCCTCGTACTCGATCGGCATCTGCCATCCCGCGAAGGGAGCCATCTTCGCGTCGAGGCGGAGATGCTCGGCCTCCAACGGGGTCCGTTTGAGCTCGTCGGAGACGGCCTCGGCGTCGCCGGCCGGATCGGCGGTCATCGGATGCGCCATCGAGACCGCATCGTATCGGCCGCACGGATGCTGCGGGATGCCGTCCAGGGGATGCCGAGTAGACTCGACGCTCGATGGCGGACGCGTACGACGTACTTGTGGTCGGCGCCGGCACCGGTGGCTATTCGACGGC
>JAJNBA010000036.1 GCA_021155985.1 Actinomycetes bacterium | reverse complement strand
AGGCATCGCCGCTTACAATCGCGCACACATGGGGAAGCTGGCGGCATCCATCCTGTCCTCGGACCTCGCCCACCTGGCCGACGAGGTCAAGCTGGTCGAGCCCTATGCCGACATCATCCACATCGACATCATGGACGGTCACTTCGTTCCTCCGATCTCGTTAGGCACGGTTGTCGTTGCCTCGCTTCGTCGATGGACCGATCGTGCGCTCCATGGCCACCTGATGGTCGATGAGCCGGCCGCCTACTTCGAGGAGCTCGCCGATGCGGGCCTCGACGTCGTCTCGTTCCATCGCGAGGCGGTCGACGATTTGGAGCCGGCCATCGCCAAGGCTCGCGCCGCCGGGCTCCGCACCGGCGTCACCCTCAACCTCGAGACCCCGGTGGACGTTGCGTTCCCGTACCTGGATCAGCTCGACGACCTGATGCTGATGAGCATCCGGCCCGGATGGAGCGGCCAGGAGCTCGATCCGGACGTCTATCCGCGGATCGCCGCCGTCCGGGCGGAGGTGGACCGACGAGGGCTCCCCGTCGACGTCGAGATCGACGGCGGGGTGAAGGTGGACAACGCGCAGCGAGCCGTGGACGCGGGAGCGACCGTGCTCGTCTCCGCGTCCGGGATCTATCAGGCCCCCGACAAGGTGGAGGCCGCCCGCACGCTCGCCGCGATCGCCCGAGGCGACGGCCCGGGTCCGCACGGACCGTCGGATCATCACGGAGGGGCGGACTGATGCCGGAGACGATCCTCGTCGTCGACGACGATCCGGACATCGCGCGGTTCGTGGAGGTGAACCTCCGCTCCGCCGGCTACGAGGTCTCCGTCGCCGGCGACGGCGAGGAGGCGCTCGAGCGCGCGACCGAGATCCGTCCCGACCTCGTGCTCCTCGACGTGATGATGCCGAGGCTCGACGGCTTCGAGGTGGCACAGCGACTCCGGAAGAATCCACAGACCGCGAACACCAGCATCATCATGCTCACCGCGAAGGCGCTCTCCTCGGACAAGGTCACGGGGCTGCAGTCCGGCGCGGACGACTACATCATCAAGCCCTTCGACCCGATCGAGCTCCTGGCTCGCGTCAAGGGGACGCTCCGGCGGGCGAAGGAGATGCGCAACCTCTCGCCGCTCACGGGCCTGCCGGGGAACATCCGCATCCAGGAGGAGATCGAGCGCCAGGTGCGCGAGCACCGTCCCTTCGCGGTCCTGTACGTCGACCTCGACAACTTCAAGACGTACAACGACAAGTACGGCTTCGTCCGCGGCGACCGTTTGATCCAGGGCACGGCCCGGATGATCCAGGACGCCGTGATGGCGAACGATCCCGTCGGGTTCGTGGGCCACGTCGGTGGCGACGACTTCGTGGCGGTCGTGGAGCCGGACGTCGCGGAAGACGTCGCCAAGGCTGTCTGCGACCGCTTCGACACGGATCGCGCGCTCTACTACGAAGACGACGATCTCGATCGAGGCTTCGTCCGGATGGAGGACCGGAAGGGCGTCGAGCAGGACATCCCGTTGGTGAACGTGTCCGTCGGGATCGCCACCACATCCAAGCGCGCGTTCGCCCACTACGGCGAAGCCGTCGCCGTGGCCACCGAGATGAAGCAGTTCGCCAAGCGCGACGGCGGCTCGTCCTACGCCGTCGACCGTCGCGCGCCGTAGACCAGGCCTTCTCACGACCCCAGGCGCCGTCCTATACTGGGCGAAAGCCTGTTTCCGGGGCGGGGTGCGATTCCCCACCGGCGGTGACAGTCCGCGACCCCTCGCGAGCCACGCGAGGGTTGACCCGGTGCGATCCCGGGACCGACCGTGAGAGTCGGGATGGGAGGGAACAGGCGCGAGGGGGCCGCCGCGTGCGGTCTCGCAGCGCCTTCCCCTTCTCGTCCACTCCGCTCCCGGAGGACGGAGGAGCGTGGACCGGGAGCGGCACATGCGTCGGGCATTGGAGCTCGCGACGCGAGGCTGGGGGCGCGTCTCACCCAATCCGCTGGTCGGGTGCGTCCTCGTACGCGATGGACGCGTGGTGGGCGAGGGATGGCACGAGGGTCCCGGCACGGAGCACGCCGAAGCCATGGCGCTGCGGCAGGCAAGGGATCGAGCCGCCGGCGCGACGGCGTTCGTGACCCTCGAGCCATGTGATCATCACGGCCGGACGCCGCCGTGCGCACGAGCCCTGATCGCCGCCGGGGTCGAGGGTGTGATCGCGGCCTCCCGGGACCCGAACCCCATCGTCGACGGGAGCGGGTTCCGCGCGCTCCGCGAGGCGGGGCTCGCCGTCGAGGTGGGGCTGCTCGAGCCGGAGGCCGTCCGGCAGAACCTCGCGTTCACCGCCCACGTGCGTTCGGGCCGTCCGTTCGTCGTGCTCAAGATGGCGTCGTCGCTCGACGGGAAGGCCGCGGCCCGAGACGGCTCGTCGACATGGATCACCGGAGAGACGGCCCGGGCGGACGTTCAGCGGTGGCGCGCGTGGTCCGATGCCGTCGTGGTGGGCTCGGGGACCGCCCTCGCCGACGATCCCCGGTTGACGGTGCGAGATGCCATCTACGCATCGGCCCGTCCCCCGCTCCGGGTCATCGTCGATCCGTCCGGCCGGGTGACCGGTGAGGGGCGCGCCTTCGACGAGGCCGCGCCGACGCTGGTGGTGACGACCGAGCTCTCATCGCCGTCGAGACGTCATGCATGGCTCCAGGCGGGGGCGGACGTGGCCGTGGTGGATCGAGACGAGAGCGGTGTGTCACTGCCGGCGCTGATGGAGATCCTCGGCAAGCGGGATATCCAGGGTGTGCTGTTGGAGGGCGGCCCGACGCTCGCCTGGAGCGCGGTCCGTGACGGCGTCGTGGATCAGATCGTTCTCTACCTCGCGCCCACGGTGATCGGCGGTCGCGACGCGCCGGGGTGGCTGGGCGGGGCGGGCGCGCCCACGCTCGCGATGGCGCCGCAACTCGACATCGTGTCCGTGGAACGCCTCGATCGAGACCTGAAGGTGGTGGCCGATGTTCACCGGGATCGTTGAGGAGCTCGGAACCGTGGTCGCGCGCGATGGGGAGCGTCTGGTCGTTCGCGGTCCGGTCACGGCCGCTGACGCGGCGACCGGAGATTCGATCGCGATCGACGGCGTCTGCCTCACGGTCGTCGAGCGCCGGGAGGAGCACCTCTTCTTCGACCTCTCGGAGGAGACGTTGTCGCGCACGAACCTCGGCTCGCTCGGTCCCGAGGACGCGGTGAACCTGGAACGACCGGCCACGCTCGCCTCTCGCCTCGGGGGCCATCTCGTCCAGGGACACGTCGACGGTGTCGCCGAGGTGACCGCCGTCCGACCCGAGGGCGAGGACGGCGTTCGACTCTCGGTGCGACTCCCCGGGGAGCTGCTCCGCCACGTCGCGGAGAAGGGCTCGATCACGTTCGACGGCGTGAGCCTGACCGTAGCGGCCCTCGACGGCGATGTGGTCGAGATCGCATTGATCCCGCACACCCTGCACGCCACCACGCTCGGGTCGGTCCGCGAGAGAGACCGCGTGAACGTGGAGGTCGACATCGTCGCCAAGTACGTAGCCAGGAACCTCGAGTACCTCACGACCGACGGCGCGACCGTCGTCCGACCGAGAAAGGAACGAACGGCATGAGCGCGCTGAGCGAAACGAGCGTCTTCGCCTCGATCCCCGAGGCGATCGACGAGATCCGCCAGGGTCGGATGGTGATCGTCGTCGACGATGCCGACCGGGAGAACGAGGGCGATCTGATCATGGCCGCAGAGCGCGTGACGCCGGAGGCGATCGCGTTCATCGTCCGCCACACGAGCGGGGTGATCTGCATGCCGGTGATCGGCGAACGACTCGACGAGCTCGAGATCCCACTGATGGTGGCCGCGAACACCGATTCTCGGCGGACCGCGTTCACCGTGTCCGTCGACGCGCGGATCGGCGTCACGACCGGGATCTCGGCCGCGGATCGCGCACTCACGATCAGGGCGATCATCGATGCCGAGACCGAGCCGGGCGACCTGTCGCGGCCGGGTCATGTCTTCCCCCTTCGCTATCGGGATGGCGGTGTCCTCAAGCGGGCGGGACACACCGAGGCGGCGGTTGACCTCGCGCGACTGGCCGGGCTCTTCCCGGCCGGCGTCCTGTGCGAGACCGTCAACGAGGACGGCACGATGGCGCGGCTCCCGGACCTGGAGCGGTTCGCCCGCGCGCACGCTCTGAAGATCATCTCCATCGCCGACCTGATCGAGCATCGCCGCCGGAACGAGGTCCTCGTGACCAAGGTTGCCGAGGCGAACATCCCCACGCGCCACGGCGAGTTCCACTCGATCGCGTACGAGAGCGTGACCGACGCGCGGACGCACGTCGCCCTGGTGATGGGCGACATCGAGGACGGCCAGAACGTCCTCACCCGCGTGCACTCCGAGTGCCTCACGGGCGATGTGTTCGGATCGCTCCGTTGTGACTGTGGGGGGCAGCTCGATCGAGCGATGGAGTTGATCGCACGTGAGGGGCGCGGCGTGATCCTCTACGTCCGCGGGCACGAGGGCCGCGCGATCGGCATCACGCACAAGCTCCGTGCCTACGCCCTCCAGGATCGAGGCCGCGACACGGTGGAGGCGAACCTCGAGCTCGGGTTCCCGGCCGATCAACGCGACTACGGCATCGGCGCCCAGATCCTGTACGACCTCGGGGTCCGATCCATGCGACTGCTCACGAACAACCCGGAGAAGCGGGCGGGCCTCGAGGGGCATGGCCTCGCGATCAACGAGCGGCTGCCGCTGCAGACGGATCCGACGCCGCAGAACGTCGGCTATCTCCGGGCCAAACGGGAGAAGCTCGGGCATCTGCTGGATCTCCCCGACGTCGACGGGCCTGCGATCGACGAGGTGGAAGCGCGAGCATGACGGAGTCGAGAGGCGCCCCGGAGGGTGCCGGGCGGCGCATCGGCGTCGTCGTCGCCCGGTTCCACGAGCACGTCACCGCGAAGCTCCTGGAAGGCGCGCTCGGCGGGCTCCGGGCCCACGGGGTCGCCGACGATGCCGTCGACGTCGCCTGGGTTCCGGGTGCCTTCGAGATCCCGCTCGTGGCCCGACAGCTGGCCTCGACCGGCGGCTACGACGCGCTGATCTGCCTCGGGGCCGTGGTCCGGGGCGAGACGGCTCATTTCGATCTCGTGGCGGGAGAGGCGGCGCGGGGGATCGCCGACGTCGGTCGAACGACCGGGATCCCCGTCGTCTTCGAGGTGCTGGCGACCGAGTCCCTGGCCGACGCCGAGGCTCGGGCCGGCGGCGCACACGGCAACAAGGGGTGGGACGCTGCTGAGGCCGCGCTGGAGATGGCCGATCTGCTCGACCGGTTGCCCGGCCTCACCCAACCGGTACAGAGGGAAGGGAGCACGCGATGATCGTGGAGAAGCCGTGGGGGAGGGTGGTCACGTACGCCCTCAACCAGCCGTCGTCGGTCCGCGTCATCACGGTGGAGCCCGGTCAGGAGACGAGCGTCCACTACCACCGGATGCGCGATGAGACGTGGGTGGTACTCGACCCGGGCCTCACGATCGAGATCGGTGATCGGACCGTCGATGCGAGCCCTGGCGAGGAGTTCGTGATCCCCGCGGAGCAGGCGCATCGCATCCGCTGCAACGGCTCCGATCCGGGGAGGATCCTCGAGGTCGCCTACGGCTACACGACGGAAGACGACACCCAACGCCTCCAGGATGCCTACGGGCGCTCCCTCGAGCCGGACTGGTGAGCTGCATCGACAGGGGTCGGAGGCGTTCCCCATGATTTTGGCCCTATACTCTGCGCACGTGTTCCGTCTGATCCACCACAAGCACCGGCTGGCCCGGTGCTTCGTTTTCGAAGGGAGTGATGCGGGGTCTCGACCGAGCCACGCTTGAACGACAGGATCCGATCTCCCCAGGTGCGCCTCGTCGGCGCCGACGGCGAGCAGATCGGGGTGGTCGCGACCCAGGAAGCCGTCCGCAGGGCACGCGAGCTCGACCTGGACCTCGTCGAGGTTGCACCCCAGGCGAACCCGCCGGTCTGTCGGATCATGGACTACGGCAAGTTCAAGTACGAGCGAGACATCCGCCAGAAGGAAGCTCGGAAGAAGCAGGCCCGCACCGAGCTCAAGGAGATCAAGTTCCGCCCCAAGATCGACGCGCACGACTACGGCACGAAGAAGGGCCACGTCGAGCGGTTCCTCCGGGGCGGGCACAAGGTGAAGGTGACCATCATGTTCCGGGGTCGCGAGATGACCCACACGGAGCTCGGTCGCAAGATCCTGGACCGGTTGGTGGGAGACCTGGGTGAGATGGTGACCGTGGAATCGATGCCTAAGCAGGAAGGGCGGAACATGATCATGGTGATCTCGCCCAACAAGCGCTACATGGAGCAGGTCGCCCGCGCCCGGGCTCGCGAATCGGCTGCGGTCGTGGAAGCCGAGCCGGTCGCCACCGCATCGGAGACGGACGAGGGATAGCCGATGCCGAAGAACAAGAGTCACCGAGCCACCGCGAAGCGGTTCCGCATCACCCGGAACGGCAAGGTGCTGCACCGCAAAGCGACGGGCAATCACATGCTCACGAAGAAGTCGTCGTCGCGCCGCCGCCGCGTCGAGGGCATGGCCGAGGTCGGCTCGAAAGCCGACGCCAAGACCGTCAAGCGGCTGCTGGGGGACTGATCGATGGCGCGTATCAAGCGTTCGGTGCACGCGAAGAAGAAGCGCCGCGAGATCCTCGAGGCCGCCAAGGGCTACACGGGCAGCCGCCGCAAGCGACGCCGGGTAGCCAAGGAACAGGTCATGCACTCCGGCATGTACGCCTACCGCGACCGCCGGGACCGCAAGGCCCAGTTCCGCCGCCTCTGGATCACGCGCATCAACGCGGCGGTCCGCCCCCACGGGCTGTCGTACTCCCGCTTCGTGAGCGGGTTGCACGCCGCCGGCATCGAGGTGGACCGCAAGATCCTCGCAGACCTGGCGGTCCGTGATCCAGAGGCCCTCGCGCAGCTCGTCGAGACCGCGAAGGCGTCGGGTCCCACCGGCTCCTAGCGGGCCGTCGGGGCCTGCGTACACTCCGCCCGTGCGAGGGGTGTGCGTGTCACCGTGTTGACGTCCGGTAGGAACCCGAAGGTCGTGGCCGCCGTCCGGTTGAAGAAGCGGGCGTTCCGCGAGGCGGATCGTCGCTTCCTGGTCGAGGGCGTGCAAGCGGTGGCCGAGGCACTGGCCGAGGACGGACGCCTCGAGACGCTGTTCGTCCAGGACGACCTCGACCCGCTCGCGATCCGGGCGAAGCAGGCCGGTGTGATCGTCGACCACGTCACGGAGCGGGTCATGGAACGGCTGACGTCCACCGTCACCCCACAGGGCGTCGTGGGGATCGCACCGTTCGTCGACGTGACCCTCGACGCGCTGGGCCCACCGGGCGCGGTGGCTCTCCTGCACGAGGTCCGGGATCCCGGCAACGCGGGCACGATCCTGCGATCCGCCGATGCGGCGGGCGCGGCCGGTGTCGTGTTCGCCGGCAGCTCGGTGGACGCGTACAACGCCAAGAGCGTCCGCGCGTCGGCCGGCTCGATCTTCCACGTCCCGGTCGTGCGGGACGTCTCGACGGAGGGCGCGATCGCGACCCTCCGGCGCCGTGGGTTCGCCATCGTCGCCATGGACATGCACGGCGACGAGGACCTGTTCGAAGCGCAGCTCCCGCCCTCGCCCGCGTTCATCTTCGGGAACGAGGCGCGCGGCCTCCCCGCGGAGATCCTCGGGACGGCGGAGCGACGCGTGCGCGTGCCCCAGGCCGGCCGCGCGGAAAGCCTCAATCTCGCGGCCGCCGCCACGGTCTGCCTGTTCGAATGGGTCCGGCGAAGCCGTGCGACCACTGGAACCCTCGAGGCGCTGGTCGCGGCCGCAGCGCACGACATCCGGTCGCCGCTGACGGCCATGAAAGGGTTCGGCTACGCGCTCGGCAAGCGGTGGACAGATATGACGGACGAGCAGCGCGACGTGATGCTCACCGGCATCGTCCACGACGCCGATCGCATGGACACGATCGTCCGGCAGCTCCTCGACGCGGCCAGGGTGATGAGCGGGACCTTCCAGACGTTCGCCGAGCTCGTGGACGTGTCCGACGTCGTGCGCCAGATCACCGAGCAGCAGGCGCGCGACCCGGAACACCCGCCGATCGAATGGACGGGAGGGGTCGGAGCGAAGGCGATGCTCGACGGCGGCCGGCTGAAGACGACGCTCCTCGCGTTCACGGAAGCCCTGGTGTGGTGGGCGAGCGACGGGCCGATCCGGATGGAGAGCGAGCTGCGGGGCGGGCGATTGGTCGTGTCCGCCTCACGGGAGGCCCGCGGCGACGTGGATGTCGCCTCCCTGTTCGAAGCCCGGCGACCGGGGGCGGGCGGCGGCTCCAAGATCGGCTTGTACGTGGCACGACGCGTGGCCGAGGCCCAGGGAGGACGTGTCTCGGGTGACCTCGCCGATGGACGGCTGACGCTCAGCATCGAGCTCCCCGCCGCCGGTCCCGAACCCCTCGCGCCGTAGACTCGGCGGCCTCATGGAAGTTGGTTGGGGATCCGCCCACGTGCGCGCTCCGCAGAGGAACGCGCGTTGAACGCCGGCGAGATGCTCCGCTCCCTCGAGCGCGAGCGGGAGCGCGGCTTCCGGGCGTTCTCCGAGGCGGCCACGATCGCCGAGCTCGAGGCGGCCCAGGTCGCGATCCTCGGACGGAAGGCCCCCTTCTCGGACGTGCAGCGCGCCGTGGGGACGCTCGAGCCGGACGATCGGAAGTCGGTGGGTCGGGTGATCAACGAGACGCGCGCCGACCTGCAGCGCGCCTCGGACGAACGGCGCGCCGAGCTCGAGGCCGTCGCAGAGGACGCACTCATCGCCGCCGACAGGGTGGATCTCTCGCTCCCGGGCAGGAGGCCCCGGCCGGGATCCCTCCACCCGCTCTCGCTGGCGGAGGACGAGATCGTCGACGTCTTCCTCCGTCTCGGATACCGCGTCGCCGAAGGGCCGGAGATCGAGGACGAGTGGCACAACTTCGAGGCGTTGAACATCCCGCCCGACCATCCCGCGCGGACGATGAAGGACTCGATCTACGTGCACCTCCCCGGGCATCCCGAGCTGCTTCTTCGCACGGAGACGTCGTCCGTACAGATCCGCACGATGCAATCCCAGCCACCGCCCGTGTACATCGTCGCGCCCGGCCGCGTGTACCGGCGGGAAACGGCCGACGCCACCCACCTGCCTGTCTTCCACCAGGTCGAGGGGCTCGTGGTGGACGAGGGGATCACGTTCGCGGACCTGAAGGGGACGCTCGACGCCGTCGCGAGAGCGCTGTTCGGTCAGGATCGGGAGACGAAGCTCGGCCCGGCGTTCTTCCCGTTCGTGGAGCCGGGCGCGGAGCTCGCCGTGACCTGCATGCGCTGCGACGGCGCCGGATGCCCGGTGTGCGGGAACGGATGGATCGAGCTGCTCGGGTGCGGCATGGTCCATCCGCAGGTCCTCGAGAACTGCGGCTACGATCCCGAGCGGTACACGGGATTCGCGTTCGGTCTGGGGATCGACCGGGTCGCGATCCTGAAGTACCGGATCCCGGACATCCGGCTCCTCGTAGAGGGCGACATCCGCTTCCTCGCCCAGTTCGGAGCGAGCCGATGAAGGTCTCGCTCTCGTGGCTCCGGGAGTTCGTGCCGATCGAGTTGGGCGCGGAGGAGCTCGCGGAGCGGATCGATGCGCGCGGGATCAAGGTCGAGGGTATCGACCGTCCTTGGAATGACCTCGAGGGCGTCGTCGTGGCCACGGTGACCGACGTGCGCGATCATCCGAACTCGGAGAAGCTCTGTCTGGCTTCCGTCGACGCCGGGGACGGCCCGGTCCAGGTTGTCGTCGGTATCCGCAACATGGCGCCGGGCGATCTCGTGCCCTGGGCGAAGCCGGGCTCCCGCGTCCCGCTCCTCGACGAGCCGCTCGGCAGCCGATCCCTCCGCGGCGAGATGTCGAACGGGATGCTCTGCTCACCCCGGGAGCTGGCGATCTCCCAGGAACACGAGACCGGGATCCTGATCCTTCCCCACGACCTGACCCCTGGAGCCGACCTGAAGACCGCCCTCGGTCTCGACGACGCCCTCCTCGATATCGAGGTCGAGCCGAACCGACCGGACTTCCTCTCGATCTACGGAGTGGCGCGCGAGACCTCCTCGATCCTCGGACTCCCGCTCGCGGAGCCCGATGCCGACCTGGAGGACGACGCCGAACGGGCCGACGCCGTCGCCCCGATCGAGCTCCGCGCGCCGGACGGATGCCCGTACTACCTCGCCCGGATCCTGCGCGGAGCGAGCCGCGGCACGACCCCGATCCGGGCCCAGGCCAGGCTCACGGCGGCAGGGATGCGGCCGGTGGCGCCGATCGTCGACGCCACGAACTACGCGATGCTGGAGCTGGGTCAGCCACTGCACGCCTTCGACCTGGACCGGCTCGCCGGGCCGGGGATCGTGGTCAGGCGGGCCGACGCCGGTGAGGGCCTGGTGACCCTCGACGGCATCGAGCGGGAGTTGATCGACGAAGACCTGCTGATCTGCGACCTCGAGAAGCCGGTCGCGCTCGCCGGGGTGATGGGCGGGCGGTCCTCGGAGGTCTCGGGCGAGACGACGGACGTGCTCCTCGAGGCGGCGCACTTCACGAGGACGGGGATCATCCGGACCGCGCGACGATTGGACCTGCATTCGGAGGCGTCGCATCGCTTCGAGCGGGGGACCGATCCCGAGGGGGTGGAGCGGGCCGCCCGCCGGGGCGCGGCGCTCATCGCTCGGTGGACGGGAGCCCGCGTGCTGCGGGGCGCCGCGCAGGCGGGTGGCCCGCCCGACCGGCGCTGGGTCTCGATGCGGGCATCCCGGGCGACGGCCCTCCTCGGCTATCGCGTCGCCTCATCGGATGCCGTGGCCGTATTCGACGCACTCCGGATGCGGCATCGGGAGGACGCCGACGTCGTCGAGGTCGAGGTGCCGGGCTACCGGGTCGACATCGAGCGCGAGGTCGACCTGATCGAGGAGGTCGTCAGGATCCAGGGCTACGAGGGCGTCGGCGCCACGATCCCGCGGTCGCCGGCGCCCGGTGGTCTCCCCGCGGCGTACGCGTTCGCTCGCCGCGTCCGTGACGCGCTCGTCCGGGCGGGGCTCCGCGAGGCCAAGCCGCTGCCGTTCGCCTCCGAGGAGGACCTCGCGCTGATGGGCGACGGCGATGCGATCCCGCTGGCGAACCCTCTCCGCGCCGAGGAGGCGTGGCTCCGGACCAGTCTCCTCCCGGGTCTGCTCCGGACCGTCGGCAGGAACCAGCGCTGGGGATCGGGGACCGTGTCGATCTTCGAGGTCGGCGTGATCTTCCGGGCCGGCGACCCGGCGGAGGAGCGTCGACACGTGGGATTCGTCCACTGCGGCGCGGCCGGGGAGGGGTGGGCCGCCGACGATCGGATGCTCGACGTGCTGGATGCCCGCGGGACCCTCGAGTCGCTCCTCGGGGATGTCGGCGCCGAGAGCTGGTCGTTGGGCGAGCCCCTCGCCGGTCCGTTCCACCCGGGCAGGTCCGCGCGCGTCCTGCTCGGCGACGAACCGGTCGGTGTCCTCGGGGAGCTGCACCCGCGGATCGCGACGTCGTTGGACATCGAGGGCCGTGTCGCGGTGGCCGAGGTCAGGCTGGACCCCCTTCGGGCCGCGGCCGCCCGCGCCTTCCAGCTCGTCGAGGTTCCCCGGTTCCCTCCCGTTCGGCGGGACCTCGCGTTCGTGGTGCCGGCCGGCGTGTCGGCCGGCGCGCTCCGGGCGATCCTCGACGACGCGGGGGGAGCCCTCCTCGATCGATCCACCTTGTTCGACGTGTTCGAGGGAGGCGCGATCCCGGAAGGCCGCAAGAGCTTGGCCTTCGCCCTCGAGTTCCGGGCGGCGGATCGAACGCTCACCGACGACGAGGTCGAGCCGGTGGTGGTCGCCATCGTCGATCGCGCTCGTTCGGAGCTCGGGGCCGAGCTCCGAGCCTGAGGTCGCAGCGTCCTGTGTCGGCGGTCCCATTAGACTCGGGCGTCATGCGTCACTACCTCAGCGTCGACGACCTCTCCACGACCGAGCTCCCCGATCTCCTCGACCTCGCCGCGGCTCTGAAGGCGGACCGAGGGGCGCACGCACGAGCGCTGGCCGGCCGATCGATCGCGCTGATCTTCGAGAAGCCCTCCACCCGCACGCGGGTCTCGTTCGAGGTCGGGGTCGAGCAGCTCGGCGCACACGCCGTGGTGCTGTCCTCGGCGGAGCTCCAGCTGGGTCGCGGCGAGACGATCCAAGACACGGGTCGGGTCCTGTCACGCTACGTCGACGCGATCGTGCTCCGAACCTTCGAGCAGGAGCGGCTGGAGATCCTCTCCACCACCGCCACGGTCCCCGTGGTCAACGCCCTCTCGGACTTCGAGCACCCGTGCCAGGCGCTGGCCGACCTCCTCACGATCCGCGAGCATCTCGACGATCTCCGTGGGCGCGTCCTGACCTACCTCGGGGACGGGAACAACGTCGCCCATTCGTTGCTGCTCGCCGGCACGAAGGCGGGCATGCACGTCCGTGTGGCCACACCACCCGGCTTCGAGCCCATCCCGCAGGTGGTGCACCGTGCCGAGGAGATCGCCGCGGAGATGGGCGGCTCCGTCGAGCTCACCCACGATCCCGAAGGCGCGGCGGTCGGCGCGCACGTCTTGTCCACCGACGTGTGGACGAGCATGGGGCAGGACCTCGAGGCCGACGAGCGCGCCCTCGTCTTCCCCAGCTATCAGCTGAGCCAGAAGCTCGTGGACCTCGCCGACCCGGAGGTCATCGTCCTCCACTGTCTCCCCGCGCATCGGGGGCAGGAGATCACCGATGAGGTGATCGACGGACCCCGGTCGGTGGTGTGGGACCAGGCCGAGAACCGACTGCACACGCAGAAGGCGCTGCTGCTCCGCCTCTTCGGCGTGGCCTGAGGCGATGCCCCGGGCGAACGACGCGGTCGAGGCGATGCTGATCGAGTACGCCGACCTGCTGTCGATCCTGTTCGAGGATCCCTACAAACCGCGCGCCTACGAGAAGGCCGCGCGGGCCGTGGGCGGCTACTCGGTCGACCTCGAGGGCAAGGATCTCCCCGAGATCCTGAAGGTCCCCGCGGTCGGGCGCTCGATCGGCGAGAAGATCCAGGAGTTCTTGACCACCGGTGAGCTCGCCGAGCTCGAGGAGCTCCGGGAGCGGATCCCGCCCGGCGTCCGTGGCCTGATGTCGATCCCCGGTCTCGGCCCGAAGAAGGCCATGGTCCTCCACCAAGAGCTCGGCGTGGGCTCGGTAGACGAGCTCGTGGCCGCGATCGAACAGGACCGCGTCGCCGCGCTGCCTCGGTTCGGGGCGAAGACTCAGGAGAACATCGCCCGAGGGATCCGGCAGATGCAGGCCGCCGGCGGGCGCGTCAAGATCGACGTCGCACTCGGGGTCGCGGAGACCTTCCTCGAGCTCCTGGGCTCCTTGCCCGAAGCCACGCGAGCGGCGTACGCCGGTTCCCTCCGGCGGATGAAGGAAACGATCGGCGATGTGGATCTCCTCGTCGCCGGGTCCGACGCTCCGCCCGTGATGGAGGCGTTCGTGACCCACCCCTCCGTCGCCCGCGTCCTCGCGAAGGGGGACACCAAGACCTCGGTCGTGACCGATCTCGGCCTCCAGCTCGATCTCCGCGTCATCCCGGACGAGGCGTGGGGGGCGGCGATGATCTATTTCACCGGCTCCAAGCCGCACAACATCCGGATCCGAGAGATGGCCGTCCGCCGCGGGTTGAAGCTGAGCGAGTACGGGTTGTTCGACGCGAAGTCGGGCGATCTGCTCGCGGCCGAGTCCGAGGAGAGTGTCTACGAGCGCCTCGGGATGCAGTTCGTCGAACCCACCTTGCGCGAGGATCGAGGTGAGGTGGAGGCAGCGCTCGCCGGCGAGCTCCCCGTCGTGGTGACGGAGCGACAGCTGAAGGGCGATCTCCACACCCATACGAACCTGACCGACGGCCTCGCGAGCCTGGAGGAGATGGTCGCCCGCGCTGCCGAGCTCGGATACGCGTACTTCGCGATCACGGATCACGCGCCGAACCTGTACATGCAGCGCATGACCGAAGAGAAGATCCTGGCGCAACGCAGCCGGATCGAGAAGCTGCGCAGGACGTACCCGAAGATGACGTTGCTCCACGGCACGGAGCTGAACATCGATCCCGACGGCGAGGTGGACTGGGACGGGCCGTTCCTCGCGGACTTCGACCTCACGGTGGCCTCCGTCCACTCCCACTTCACGCAGTCGCGCGACGAGATGACGGCCCGGGTGATCCGTGCGATCGAGAATCCCTACGTCGACATCATCGGCCATCTCACGACGCGGCAGATCGGGAAGCGACCGCCCGTCGACCTCGACCTGGAGGCGGTGTTCGAAGCCGCCGGCCGTACCGGTACGGCGATCGAGATCAACTCGCACCCCGATCGGCTCGATCTCTCCGACGAGCACGTCCTGTGGGCGCGACGACACGGGGTTCGGTTCGCTGTGAACACCGACGCGCATGCCGTGCCGCATCTGGACCACCGCCGGTTCGGTGTCGGGATGGCCCAGCGCGGCTGGCTCACGAAGGACGATGTGATCAACGCGTGGCCGCTCAGGAAGCTCCAGCGGTTCCTCGCCGCGGGGCGTCCGTGACCGCCGCTCGGCTCCCACGATCGTTCTACGCGCGCGCCGCCCACGAGGTCGCGCCGGATCTCCTTGGTCAGGTCCTCGTCCGCATCTTCTCCGACGGGTCGCGTGCCTCGGTGCGGATCGTCGAGGTCGAGGCCTACGGGCCGGACGACCCCGCGAGCCACGCGTTCCGCGGTGAGACGCCGCGGAACGCGGTGATGTTCGGCCCACCGGGGCATCTGTACGTGTACTTCACGTACGGCATGCATCACTGCATGAACGTCGTGACCGGAAAAGCCGCGGAGGGGAGCGCGGTGCTCCTGCGAGCCGCCGAGCCCCTCGAGGGCGGGGACGGGATGGTCGTCCGGCGAGGGCGAGAGGGACCGTTCGATCTGTGCTCGGGACCCGGCCGGCTCGCGCAGGCACTCGCGATCGATCGACGCGACGACGGGACCGATCTCGTCGCGAGCGAGGGCCTGTGGCTCGAGACCGCCTCGCGAACCGAGCCGATCGCCGTGGGGAACCGCGTGGGCGTGCACGAGACGAGTCGCCACTGGCGCTACTGGCTCGAGGGGAGTCCGTTCGTGTCCCGCGGACGACCCGGACCGCCTACGGCGAAGCGCCGGACCCTTCGGGCACGGTCGATGACACCGTGATCGTCACGGTGCTGGTCTGGAAGGCCTCGGTGCCCGCCGAGGGAACCTGTGCGATCACCGTACCCTTCGGCTGCGTCGAGGGCGCCGTCCTCACCTCGACGTAGAAGCCGGCCTGGGTCAGGCCCTCGATGGCGATCGTCTCCGACGAACCGACCGTCGACGGGACGAGCACCTCCTGCAGCGACGACGGTGACGTGCACATCTCCGTGGGCTCCGTTCCCTCGATGAACTGCAGGGTCTCGATGTTCTGGGGGAGCGTGAACGGGTTGGGCAGACAGTTGGGCGTCTGCGAGGCATCCACGGAGACGGACACGAACCCCACCTCGGGGTTCGGGAACGTCATCGCCGGCAGGCCGGCGGTCGCCTCCAGCATCAGCAGCCGCCAGATCTGCGCGGGCCACGTTCCACCGAAGACGGTGATCCTGGTCCTCGGCGGTTCCATGCGGATCCGCCCCTGTGGGAACCCAACCCACACGGCTGCCACCATCTGCGGGACCGCTCCCACGAACCAGGCGTCGTTGTGGTCCATCGCGGTGCCGGTCTTGCCGATCTGCGGCCTGCCGATGTTCGCCGCGGTGCCCGTGCCGTACAGGACGGCCTCGTTCAGGATCTCGTTGGCCGCGGAGGCGATCTGTGGATCGAGGACGCGATCGCCGGTCGTGTTCGCAGACCACAGCACGGTGCCGCGTGCGTCGGTGACGCGGGACACGGGGACCGGCCGGGACCGGACGCCGCCCGTCGCCAGGGTGCCGTACGCGGTGGCCATCTCGAGCGTGTTGACCTCGTTCGTCCCGAGGACCGCTGAGAGGTACGGGTCCAACGGACGGGCAGGGTTGCTCACGCGACGGCAGCAGCGGAGGCCCATCCGCTCGGCCACCTCCACGACGGTGGCGGGACCGAGTCGGTCGATCAGCTGCGCGTACACGGTGTTCACGGACCGGATCGTCGCCGAGCGGAGCGTCATCGTTCCGTATCCGGCTCCCTCGGCGTTCGTGACGTCCCAGACCTCGCCGGTCTCGAGCGCCAGGTGGAGCGTCGAGGGGGCGGGGAACGTCTCCGACGGCGACAGGCCGGCCTCGAGGGCTGCCACCAGTGCGAACGGTTTGAACGACGAGCCTGACTGGCGTCCCGTCCCTCCCATCGCGGTCGCCAGGTTGACGCGGCCCGCGTGACGATCCCGCCAGTAGTCGCGTTGGTCGCCACCGACCATCGCCAGCACGAAGCCGGTGCGGGGGTCCACCACGGTCACGGCGGCGGAAGGGTCGTCCGGATAGGAGAGCACCGAATCGACGGCGCGCTGGGCGGCGGACTGCACGGCCGGCTGGAGGGTCGTGTGGATCCGGAGGCCGCCGGTGAACAGGAGCTTGTACCGGTCCTCCCGCGTTTCGCCGAAGGCGGGGTTCGTCAGGAACCACTCCTTCAGGTAGTCGACGAAGTACGGGTAGTCGTAGCGGCCGAAGGTCGTCACCGGGTGGAGATGGATCGGCGCTCTGCCGGCGTGACGACGCTGTGTCTCCGTGATCATCCCGAACTCATGCATCAGGCGGAGCACCACGCGGCGTCTGCCGTTCGCCCGGCTCGGGTACTCGTACGGGTCGAAGTGCCCGGGGCTCGTGATCAGTCCGGCGAGCAGGGCGGATCGGGCCAGGTTGAGCTCGATGGCGTCGACGCCGAAGAAGGTTCGAGCCGCCGCCTGGACACCGTAGGCGCCCTGCCCGAAGTACACCGTGTTCAGGTATCGCGTGAGGATCTCTTCCTTGGACAAGCGATCCTCGAGCTGCCAGGCGAGCGAAGCCTCGCTCAGCTTGCGTGCGAGCGTACGTTCGCCCCCCGTGTAGAGGTTCTTCACGAGCTGCTGCGTGATGGTCGAGCCGCCTTCCTCGATGCTGCCGTCTCGGAGGTTCACGTACGACGCGCGGAGGATCGCTCGCCCGTCGATCCCATGGTGTTGGTAGAAGCGCCGGTCCTCGATCGCGACCGCAGCATCCCGGATCCAGGAGGGGATCTGTGACGAGGGCAGGACCACGCGATCCTCGACGGCATGCAGCTCGGTGATCACGCTGTCATCGGCCGCATACACGAACGACGTCTGCGCGAGCGCGCGTCGAGGGACGTCCTCCAGGTGGACGCCACACGCAGCAGAGAACATAGCGCAGGCCGCCGTGAAGGCCGCCAGGGGGAAGTGCCGGCGGGTCATCGCGGGCGAGTGTACCCCGCGTCCTGGGGCGGATCGGGGAGGTGCGGTAGCATCGCCGCGCCATGGCCGCCGACGTGCTGACGACGCTCGCCAGCAGCAGCGTCGACCTCGTCCCGAAGGGTGGTCTCGAGGAGCGGCTCGCGGCGGGCCGACCGCTTCGCGTGAAGCTCGGCGTGGATCCCAGTCGCCCCGACCTCACGCTGGGACACGCCGTCGTCCTCCGGAAGCTGCGGCAGTTCCAGGACGCGGGCCACGTCGCGGTGCTCATCATCGGGGATTTCACCGCCCGGATCGGTGATCCGTCGGGCCGGTCCGAGACGCGTCCGATGCTCACGGAAGAGGAGATCCAGGCGAACGCGGCCACGTACTTCGCCCAGGCCGGCACGATCCTCGACGTGGACGCCGCGGAGATCCACGGCAACGCGGAATGGCTGGCGGAGTTGGACACGGCAGAGGTGATCCGGTTGGCCGCGACCGCGACGCTCGCGCAGATGCTCGAGCGAGAGGACTTCCGGGAGCGCTACCAGGGAGAGCGACCTATCAGCGTGGTGGAGCTGCTCTACCCGCTCCTGCAAGGCTACGACTCGGTCGCGATCCGAGCGGACGTGGAGCTGGGCGGCACCGACCAGACGTTCAACCTGCTGATGGGACGTGAGGTGCAGCGAGCCTACGGTCAGGAACCGCAGGTGGTGCTCACACTCCCGTTGCTCGAGGGCACCGACGGCGTTCGCAAGATGTCGAAGTCGCTCGACAACTACATCGGGCTCACGGAGCTGCCCGACGAGATGTTCGGCAAGCTGATGCGGATCCCGGATGGGCTGATCGCGAAGTTCCTCCGGCTGAGCACCCCACTCGATCCGGCCGAGGTCGACGACGTCGAGCGCGGGTTGACGGACGGATCGTTGGGCCCGAGCGATGCGAAGCGCCGGCTCGCTCGGGAGGTGGTCGATCTGTACCACGGGCCCGGGGCGGGGACCGCCGCGGAGGAGCGCTTCGACCTCGTCCACCGTCAGCACGGTTTGCCCGACGACGTGCTGGGGGTAACCGTGCCCGCGGCGCTCTTCGGACCCGGCGACGGTGCGACCTCGGTCGTCTACGTCCCTGCGCTCCTGGAGGCGCTGGGCCTGGTGGAGAGCCGGTCCGAGGCGCGGCGGCTGCAGTCCCAGGGCGGGGTCCGGATGGACGGGGAGCCTGTTGCCGCCGAAGACATCCGGGTCGAGGGACCCCCGCCGGGCCAGCTGGCCGGGTCGATCTGGCAGGTGGGGCGCCGGAAGTTCGCGCGGCTCGACGGCGTCGAAACGACGGAGGGTTCCTCTCCGGGGTAACCCCTCGAACGGCGGTTCGAGCCCACGAGCTCGGTTGACGGTGAGACCCGGACTGCTATCCTACCCATCCGGCGCGGTTCCCCGAGGGTGTCCAACGCTCTGACCAGGGACTTCGCGTCTGGCCGCACCTTGAGAACTGAACAGCGTGTCAAGAGCCGATGCTTGCCATCGTTCACATCGGCACGGTTCGCCGTGCCTCGGGAAGGATGGCACGCTTCATCCGTCCAGACGGAGACGTCTGGCGGGGAAAGGCCCTGCGAGCGAGTGCCTCGCTCGGAGGGCCGAACCTCCATCAAGTCGAACGGAGCCGATCCGTCGGTTCCGATCGATCTCTACGGAGAGTTTGATCCTGGCTCAGGACGAACGCTGGCGGTGCGCCTAACACATGCAAGTCGAACGGTGAACCGGGCTTCGGCCCGGGGATCAGTGGCGAACGGGTGCGTAACACGTGGGCAACCTGCCCCCGACCCTGGGATAACCCCGGGAAACCGGAGCTAATACCGGATACTCTCCTCCGACCACATGGTCGGAAGAGGAAAGGTCCGCCGGTCGGGGATGGGCCCGCGGCCTATCAGCTTGTTGGTGGGGTAACGGCCTACCAAGGCGACGACGGGTAGCTGGTCTGAGAGGACGACCAGCCACACTGGGACTGAGACACGGCCCAGACTCCTACGGGAGGCAGCAGTGGGGAATCTTGCGCAATGGGCGAAAGCCTGACGCAGCGACACCGCGTGGGGGACGAAGGCCTTTCAGGTCGTAAACCCCTTTCGGCAGGGACGAAGCGATCTCGTGACGGTACCTGCAGAAGAAGCCTCGGCTAACTACGTGCCAGCAGCCGCGGTAACACGTAGGAGGCGAGCGTTGTCCGGAATCATTGGGCGTAAAGAGCGCGCAGGCGGCTTGGCAAGTCGGGTGTGAAATCCCGGGGCTCAACCCCGGGACTGCATTCGATACTGTCAGGCTAGAGGTAGGTAGGGGAGATCGGAATTCCTGGTGTAGCGGTGAAATGCGCAGATATCAGGAGGAACACCGGTGGCGAAGGCGGATCTCTGGGCCTTACCTGACGCTCAGGCGCGAAAGCTAGGGGAGCGAACAGGATTAGATACCCTGGTAGTCCTAGCCGTAAACGTTGGGTGCTAGGTGTGGGCGGATATCAACCCCGTCCGTGCCGAAGCTAACGCATTAAGCACCCCGCCTGGGGAGTACGGCCGCAAGGCTAAAACTCAAAGGAATTGACGGGGGCCCGCACAAGCGGCGGAGCATGCGGCTTAATTCGATGC
>JAJNBA010000035.1 GCA_021155985.1 Actinomycetes bacterium | reverse complement strand
CGGGTCAGGCGACGCTTCCCCCGCGACTCGTGGATGCTCCTCTACTACGAGGAGCTCTGCGCGGAACCACAGGCGTCGCTCGACCGCGTGGCCCGGTTCATCGGCGTGCAGCCGGCGCCGATCACGCAGCTGCTCGAGAACTCGGAACGACATGTGATCGGCAACTCGATGCGCCTCAAGGTGCTGGACGAGATCAGGGAAGATCTGTCGTGGCAACCGACCTTGAGCGCGGTCGATCTCCGGACGATCGCGCGGATCGCGGGACCGACCAGCCGGCGGCTCGGGTACGAGTGGCCATGAGCGCGACGCGACCGCTGCTCGTGTTCGTGCACATCAACAAGACGGCAGGCACGACGATGCGGTACATCCTCCGCAGCTCCTACGGCTCACGACACTGCGACGTCGAGCCGTGGCACGGCGCGTGGGTCGATCCGCCGTTCTCCACGGAGGATCTCCGCCGCGTGCGCAAGCTCTACCCACGCCTCGCGAGCATCGCGGGACACCGGATCAGCGGCCACGTCGATCTGGAAGA
The DNA here is from genome assembly GCA_021155985.1 of Actinomycetes bacterium. Lineage (GTDB taxonomy): Bacteria > Actinomycetota > UBA4738 > UBA4738 > HRBIN12 > JAJNBA01. The sequence goes on along the minus strand of JAJNBA010000035.1, from coordinate 20,094 downwards.
GGAAGGGACCGACTTCCGGTACTTGACGTTCCTCCGTGAGCCGATCGCGCTGTGTGCTTCTCGGTTCCAGTACCAGCTCGACTATCGGAAGAAGCAGGATCTCGTGTTCGAGGACTGGATCGAGAAGCCATGGGCGCGAGACGCGCAGACGCAGCGTATCGGCGGGACCACCGACCCGTCGGATGCGATCCGCGTGATCGAACGGAAGTCGATGTTCGTGGGGCTCACGGAGCGATTCGATGAATCGATCGTACTCCTGCAAGCCCAACGCGCCCCCGATCTGAACATCGCCTACGCACCCGTCAACGTGGCCAAGAGCTCCGACATCGCGAAAGGACTGCTGGCCGACCCGAGGACCCGGCAGATGATCGTCGATGCGAACGCGGCCGACCTCGAGCTCTACGACTACGCCGTGCGCGAGATCTACCCCACTCAGCAGCGGGCGTACGGGGCCTCGCTGTCGAACACGGTCGCGACGTTCCGAGAGGGAGTGCAGCAGCGATACGACCGCCGGAAGCTCGCGCTCTACGGACTGAAGCAGCGCGCGATGCTGAAGCCCACGCTCCGCCTCTACCGAGGGAGGAGGACGGGCGGGGTCGTTCGGGCACTGATCGGGTGACGATCAGGCCGGAGGGAGCCAGTGATCCAGGTTCCTGCCGATCAGCGCCGCCGTCCGGCCGATGTCATCCTGGAAGTGCCGAAGCAACTCCGCTCGCAGCTGATCGGGGAGCGGGGGCGCCTTCTTCAGGTTCTTCGTCCGGACCCGTCGGACGGCATCCGACACCCTCCGCGGGATCCAGGGCTCGACGACCTTGCGGACGGACCGGCTCGTGAGGACGCGCTCGAGGGTTCGGCTCGACGGTAGGCCACCGATGTTGTGCGGCGTCTCGAGGTCCGGGATGAACCCCGGATCGACGCCGAGCGCGGCGAAGACGGCTCGGACGCACGCGGCGGCGTCCGCCTTGAGGTCGTCGAAGAGGAACACGTCGATCTGCTCCCGCGGGAACCGGTCGTAGTAGCGGGAGAGCGCTTCGTGGTACCTACTGATCTGCATCCAGTGGGACTCGGGTCCCGCCCAGTCGGCATCGGGCGTCAGGTCGCGGGCGGGATCCAATCTCCGACCCCGCGCGCGGAGGTACATCAGGTAGTCCGAGTAGGCGCGATCGACGGGTTCGCGCAGGAAGCAGACGATCCGTGCGCCGGGCACCACCTCCCTGATCCGGGCGGCGGACTGCGGGCACTCCAGGTAGATCGGTGATGCCTCGCCCACGGCGAGTGCCCCGTCCGATCCTGCGAAGAGTGCTTCGTACTCGGCGAAGGATCGGATCGGGAACCGGTGGAGCTCCGGATCGCCGTACAGGGGACGGCCGTCATCGTCGAGTCCGAACGCGAAGTAGTTCGTCTCCTTCACCGGGCTCATGAAGACCTCGGGGTGATCGGCCAGGTACCAGTACAGCGCGGTCGTGCCGGCTTTCGCGGCGCCGATGATCACGAAGGTGGGCAGCATGGCGGCGCTCAGATCTCCGGGCGGGCGTCGATCAGCACCTCGACCTCCCGGACCACCTGATCGAGGTCGCGATCCGTGTCGATGGCGTACACGGACGCTCCGTCGAATCGGAGCCTCGAGCTGAGCTCGTGACGGAACCGTACGTACTCCTCCGGCTCCTTCTTCTCCCTCGCCGCGTTCCGGGCGAGCGTCACGTCGAGGGGGGCAGTCAGCTGGAAGACCAGATCCGGCGTGGGGATATCGCGATACAGACGCGCCTCGATCGCCGCGAGGATCCGTCGCAGCGAGAAGGCGCTCCGGGGCATCGGCAGGTGGGTGAGCTGCGGGCCGTCGGGCGCGCCGCTCGCGTCCGACGGGTAACGGTCGCTCAGGACGACCGTTCCCGCTCCGTGGCGCACCGCCCGCCGGAGGAGTGCGCGCCGCTCGTACGCGAGCATCACGGATCGGATACCGAAGAGGAGCGGGTACGTCGTGCCGCGCGCGTCGCCTCCTTCGTAGCGTTCCTCGACGCGCAGCGTCCGTTGTTCCGGGAACAGCGAGCGGAGTGCCGGCAGCAGCGCGTGCGGGATCGACGTCAGGGGGGTGCTCGGCGGCTTGCCGGCATGGACGCGCCGAACGCGCCGGCTCTTGGACAGCCACCGCTCCACTTCGTCCAGGACGGTCGACTTGCCCGTCGCCTCCGATCCGACGAAGGCGATCACGGTCGCTCTGCGGGTGGCGGACGGGCCGCCGAGGGCCGAGCGGGTCGAGGAGCCCAGCGCGTGCGCCCGCGTCTCCACCGCGTCCCGCAGCTGCCTGACCGCTCGATCGAGACCCTCGGGCGATGCGTCCGCGAGCTCGATGGTCACCATGCGATCGCGTAAGGCGTCGGACTCGGCCAGCGCGTCGAAGACCGAGTTCGCCCTCCCGATCCGTGATCCGATCCGTTCCCGATCGAGTCCCGCGAGCTCTCGCCGAACGTCCGGACGGGTCATCGCTCGCTCCACGAGCAGGTGGATCGGCGCCTTCACATGGACCACGAGGTCGGGAAGCGGGACGAGGCGGGCGAAGCGCTCGATCTCGGGCGATGTGGGTGCTGCGTCGCTGTAGACGAACAGTTGGTACGCGATGAGGACTGTGCCCTCGTCGTTCAGGAACGTGACGGTGGGGTCGGCTCGCCGGGTCAGCTCGTACACGCCGACCTTCCGAACGACGTTCCGGAGATAGTTCGCCTTGGCGAAGGTCGAGGGTGCGTGGCGACGGAGCCGTTCGTACGCGAATCGGACGAAGTCCCGGTGATAGTCGAACGACCTGAGGAACGGGGGGAGTGCGGCAGCGTCTGCCAGCAGGTTGACCGCGTGGGGGTTCTCCACCCATCGTCGGCCGGGTCGGTCGATCACCAGGTCGGTCGCCATCCGGACCGGGCCGCTCTCGAGGCCCCGGCGCAGCAGCTCGCGGGCCAGCGTCGACTTACCGGCGCCCGTGGCGCCGATGAGCTCGACGATCATCCCGGCGCCCCGCTCCCCACCAGGGGGGCGACCTCTCGGTAGACCGCCTCGGTGCCGGCCCGCATGATCGGCAACGTGAAGCGCGCCGCCATGTGCGCTCTGCAGCGGCGCCCGACCTCCCGGCGCTCCACCGGCGCCATCGCGTGGAAGCGACGGATCGCGTCGGCGAATCCGTCGACGTCTCCGGGCTCGGCGAACGGGATGAAGTCCGCACCGTGCGCGAGCTCACGGTGCGGCGGGATGTCCGAAAGGATCACCGGGCAGCCCGCGCCCATCGCCTCCAGGACGGCCACCGGCAGCCCCTCGCCGTGTGAGGTCGAGACGAACACGTCGGCATCGGCGCAGGCGATGAAGACGTCGTCTCGTGGGACGAGGCCCGTGAGCGCGACCCGGTCGTGCAGGCCAAGCTCGCGGGCCCTCGCCTCGACCATGGTCGAGAGCTCTCCTGCACCGACGAGGATCGCTCGACTCCCCGCGTCATCGCCGACGGCGCGCGCGAACGCGGTGACCAACGTGAGCGGATCCTTCACCCGCTCCAAGCGGCCCACCGAGATGACGGTGAACCCGCCTCGGGCCGGCGCGGAACGGCGGGTGGCGATCGCGCGATCCACCCGATCGAGGTCGGCTCCGTTGGGGACCACCCGCGACCGCCCGTGTACGAGGCGGTCGAGAGGGCGCGGGAGGCTCTCGTACGCCGACCGGCTGCAGAACACGATCCGCCGGAAGGCCGCGAGGGAGATGATCATCATCAGCTGGTTCCGGAGCTTGTAGTCGTAGAAGGAGTCCTGCACGGTGTAGACGAGCGAGGAACGCACGCGGGAGAAGCCTCGCCACGCGAGCGTGGCGAGTACGAGGAGGGTCCCGGTCTGCGGCGCATGTGCGTGGATGATGTCGTACTTCGCGCGCAGCGCCGCCTTGAGAGCCCGGAAGAACCCTCGCAGGGTGCCGTCGCCGGCGAAGAGGGTGATCTCCGGAGGGGGCGTCAGCTTCGGGACGAAGTAGGTGACGATCGAGATGTCCCGTTCGTGCATGAGCGGGAGGCAATGCTCGTTGTACTGCCCGTTCGTCTCGCCGAGCATGATGATCAGGTGCAGCACACGGAGCTTCCGGGGGGTTGCGCTATCCGTCAGGCTGGTTCCCCTCCCTCCGCGGCGCCGCTCGGACAACCTCGATGATCTGCGCCACCGTGGACGTGCTTGTGTCGAACCGCAACGTGCGGACGTCGCCCTTCTCCTCGACGACCGGCACGACGCTCTCGAACGCCCGACGGTAGCGAGAGATGAAGCGGCGTCCGGCCTCTGCCTGCCCGCCCTTCTGGCGGTGATCCTGGTCGCGCTGGTTGATCCGACTCCACAGGACCGCGTCGGGCGCGTCCAGCCAGATGACGTCGCTCAGCTCGGTCGACCATCGATCGAGCATCTCTCGCTTCCAGGACGAGAAGGTGCGGCGTTCGGTGAACGGCTTCCCTTCCGCTGTGAGGCGGACGATCGCGTACAGGGGCCCCTGGTCGAGCAGAAGGACGGTGTCTGTCTGCGGCCGCCTGCGACGGAGCACGGGAGCCCATCGGGTGACGTACACGAGCAGCTTGCACTCCGGCCAGCTGATGCGCGGTGCGCGCGTCAGACCCGCCCACAGGATCGAGAGCAGCCGAGGGATCGTGCGGAGGATCAGCACCAGGTCGGCCGGCCGACGGGCGTGGATGAACGGGGCCATCTCGAACCCTGGGGCTGCGGCGAGATGCCTGGCGAGCGTCGACTTGCCCGCGCCCGCGACGCCCAGGATCTCGATGGTCCGATCCGCTCTGTGCGTCGGCTCCGCTCTGTGGGTCGGCCCGAGCCGGCCGACGGCTGTCTCAACGATCCGCGTCAAGGGCCCTCCGACCGGATGAGTGATCCCTCAAGGGTAGAGGGAGCACGCAGAGACAACCATCTGATGATCAGCGTAGCCGAGGTACGCGATCCATCGGAGTCCCCGGTCGGATGGGGCGTTCAGGCACGGTTCCTGGAGTGGCAGAGGCACCGGGAAGGAGCACGTCACGTAGGCGATCTGCGTCGAACGCATGATGTCGGGACGCCCCGGGCCGGCCAGACTGTTGAGGTCGGGGGGGCGCGACGCTTCATGACGGCCAGGATGGGGACTTCTTCGTGATGAGCATCCTCAAACACGCTGCTCGGGGGGGCAGGATATCGTTCGTCTTGGCGCTCTCCCTCATCGTCATCGGGACCGCCCCGGCCTTCGCGAACCTCCCCGATACCTCCACGCCTTCCCTCGAGCTCGATCGGACGATCACGACCCAGCCGTTCGCGGGCACCTCGACCACGATGCGTGATGGGGAGGGCAGTGCCTATGTCCCGTCGGACGATTCGCTCTGGCTCACGGAGGACCACGAGAACTTCCTCTTCGAGACGGACCCGCAGACCGGTGCGCTGAAGCGCGTGATCAAAAACGCCGCGTTCCAGAACGCACCACTCTTCGGCGGCGGGCCGGTGGCCGGTCCCAACCGGACGGATGACTTCGAGTCGATGGCCTACGACGAGGCCAACGACTGGCTCTTCGTGTTCTCGGGTCCGTGCTGTGACGCATCCCACCTGCCCACCGTGTTCCGACTCGTCCGCGTCGGTGGGGTCTTCCAGGTCGAGTCCTACCAACCGCTGTCGGCGACGGCGAACAACACGGCGTCTGCATGGAGTCCGGCCGACCAGAAGCTCTACGTCGGCCAGGGGCAACAGATCCGAACCTACGACTACGTGACGAACACGACCGGGACGGCGTTCACGGTGACCGGACTCAGCGGGATCCTGGGCTTCTCCTTCTCCTCGGTCACGGACACGGGTGGCAGCGACCTGTTCGTGGTGACGAACGCGGAGCGGCTCCGCCGGGTGGACTGGGCGACGAAGACCATCGTTCCCGGCTGGACGTTCGACCTGACGCCATTCGAGGTGTTCGACAGCCGCGCGGTGGAACTGATCGGCGACCAGTTCTACGTGCTGGACGGCTACGACGCCCGCCCAGCCGGGCCGCTCCGGTTCGCCGTGTTCGTCTTCGACGTGATCGGACCCCAAGCCGTGGCGCCCGTGGCGTCCTTCACGGCCACGCCGTCGACCGGTGACGCCCCCCTCTCGGTGAGTTTCGACGACACGTCGACGGGGAATCCGACAGTATGGGCATGGGACTTCGAGTCGAACGGCAGCGTCGACTCGACCGCGCAGAACCCGACCCACGTGTACACGACTCCGGCCACCTACACGGCGACGTTGACCGTGACGAACGGTGCCGGTTCCGACAGCGAGACGGCGCAGATCGTCGTCAACCAACCGACGCAACCGACGAACCTGGTGGGCAACCCGGGGTTCGACGTCGACACGGCGGGGTGGAGCACGGCGGGGTCGGGGACCCAGGTCACGCTCTCGCGGCTGACCCCCGGTCGCGACGGCACAGGAGGGATGGCCCGCCTCTTCAACGGCGCCTCCGGCAAGCGGAAGTGCGTGCTGAACGATCAGCCGAACTGGGTCACGACGACCACGGCGGGGACGTACACGTCGAGCATCTGGGTCCGCGCGGACACTGCGGGCGCCCTGATCAAGATCAACATCAGGGAGATGAACGGCTCGACCCTCGTGAGATCCAGGGTGGGGAACTTCACCCTGACGGCCGCGTGGCAGCAGATCACGGTGGCGCACACGATCCTCTCGCCCGGCTCGACCCTCGATCTCCAGGTATTCCTTCCGAAGGCGCAGGCCCCCCCGGGAACATGCTTCTACGCCGACGACGCGTCGATCGTCAGGTCCTGATCCGCGCCTCGCGGCGGGTCTCGGCGGCCTCTGTTCGACTCGGTACGTTTCCTACGTCGAAGCGCGCATGCGCTAGACCCGGGAGCCCCGCCAGACTCTCCATCCAGGACCAGTCAGAGGGAGCGACATCGATGGACACCCCCGAGTCCTCGATCGGCTCGGATGGAGGGGTCTGAACCATGGCCCTCCACGAGCCTCTCGAGATCGCATTCGCCCCGACACCACCCTCGCTCCGCTCCCGGCCGCCGTTGTCGAGTCTGCTCCCCACCATGGATGCCCTGACGCTGATCGGGGTATCGGCGATCCTCGGCTTCCCCCTCGTCTCGATCGTCTACGGAGTGGTCACGTTCCTGATCTTGAACGGCGATTCCTCCCGCAAGTACCGGATCAACCCGCGGCTCGGTGACGAGGCGGGCTGGCTCCTCGGCCGGGTTTCGGTCGCCCTCCTCGTCCTCCTCTCGGTCGGATGGGTCGCCCAGCTCGCGCACATCGACCTGCTGGGGAGCGGGATCCGTGAGCTCACGCAGGTCGGGCTGGCCGTGGCGGCGGCGGTCTTCCTGGGCCGAGGGGCTGCCTACGCGTTGGGTCGGAAAGCGAAGGAGCGAGGCCTGGCGTCGGAGCGCACCCTGATCGTCGGCGATGGAGAGCTCGCCACGGGGCTGGCCGAGACGTTCCTGGAGCATCCCGAATACGGCCTGCGGCCGATCGGTTTCCTCGGGCGCCCTCTCGTCCGCCATGTGGCGTTGCCACTGCTCGGGGAGGTCCGCAACGTCGAGCGGGTGATCAACGACTTCGAGGTGCGGCGCGTGCTGGTGGCGTTCGGCGAGATGCGTGATCAGGAGCTCGTGACGATCCTTCGGGCGAGCGAGCGGGTGCCGGCGGAGATCCACGTCGTCCCCCGCTTCTTCGAGCTGAGTGGCGTTCCGCAGGGGGCTCCTGTAGACGACGTCGCCGGCATCCCCCTGTTCCACCTGCGGCGCCCCGCCCTCAGGCCGGGCGCTCGTTTCCAGAAGCGAGCCTTCGACATGGTGGTCGCATCCACGCTGTTCCTCTTGAGCCTGCCCGTGTTCGCGGTCATCGCCCTGGCGGTTCGCCTGTCGAGCGAGGGACCGGTCCTGTTCCGTCAGAAGCGAGTGGGCTTGAACGGCAACCTCTTCGAGATCATCAAGTTCCGAACGATGTACGTGAACGACGAGTCGGACACCGCGTGGATCGCGGAGAGGGATCACGAGCGCGTCACCCCCATCGGGCACATCCTTCGGGCGGCGAGCCTGGACGAGCTCCCGCAGCTCATCAACGTGATGAGAGGCGAGATGTCCCTGGTGGGTCCTCGGCCGGAGCGGCCCCACTACACGGGCCGATTCTCCGAGACCGTCTCACGCTACGACGATCGGCATCGCGTCGTCGGGGGCATCACCGGGTGGGCGCAGATCAACGGTCGGAGTAGAGGGCTCGACTCGGTTCCGGAGCGAGCGCGCCTCGACAACTACTACATCGAGAACTGGTCCCTCTGGCGGGATCTCGTGATCGTGGCCCGGACGGTGGCGGTCCTGTTCCGGGGCCGCTAGCTCAGGCCGTGCGGCCCGGCGGCTGGTGGCCGCGGGCGATCAGCGCCTCGTCGATCCGGGTGGAGCCGAATTCCTCGATGAGCCGCCGCAGGTCGCGGCGCATCCTGGCACGGCCGGTGTAGGCGCGCAGCCGGAGGGATCTCGCCATCTCCGGGAGACGCTGCTCGTCCGCATCCAGCTCCCAGGGGTGGAGGTAGAAGGTGAACCACGACGTCGAGTGCAATCGCTGAGCGACGCCGCGGCGGAACACCGGATAGGGGATCAGCCGGAAGTACGCACCTCCGGCCCACGGCACCCGCACGGGCCCGACCGGAAGTCGGGTCATCTGGATCTCGAGCAGTCCGGGTCGGACCTCGACCACGGCCTCGTCGGGATGGATCGGGGCGGAGATGGTTCCGTAGCGATCGTGCTGCGCGAATCCGAAGAAGCTCGAGTCGTACCAATAGCCTGCCTCCGCCAGCACATCGAGCACGTGGTCGCTGATCGAGAAGTTCGGCGCCCGCACCCCTCGGACCGGCGTCCCCGTGACCTGCTCGAGCGCGTCCTTTGCGTCCGCGAGCTCCCGGATCATCTCGTCGGTCGTCAGCTGGTTCAGGTTGCGGTGGAGGTGGGTGTGGCTTGCGACCTCGTGCCCCTCATCGACGATCCTGCGTACGAGCGCCGGGTACCGTTCCGCGACCCACCCCAGCACGAACATCGTGGACCGAGCCTCGACGTCGGCCAGGATATCGAGGAGCGCGTGCGCGTTCGGCTCCAGACGTGGCTCCATCGATGCCGGGTCGAAGGAGGGCAGGCTTGCACGGACGTTCTCGGCGTGGAACCAGTCCTCGATGTCGAACGTCGCGAGGAACCGATGCGTCGTGTCGGGGGTGGCTGCGGGTTCGTCGATCGTAAGTCGCCCTTCTCGGGGAGATGCTCTGCGGCACCGGTGATCACCGCGGACAACGCCCACCAATCTAGCGGGGATCGCCTACGGTGGTCACCCCCTCAGCGACGTACGTGACGTACGGAGGTCGATGAGGGCCCCTGGGCCGACCTCCGTTGGGGGGACTTGCGCATCTGGGCGAAGGGAGTAGGGTCCTGCGGATGTTCCGGCGCGCACGCGACGGCCGAAGGCGGCGCGGATCGTTGCTCTTGGTCGTCATGACGCTCACCACCGGCTTGGTGCCGCTCTCGGCATCGTCTGCATCCGCGAGCGCTCGGATCCACATCGAGTGCGACTTCCACCATCGCAAGGCCGACGATCCGATCGTCTATCCGCGAAGGCCGGGCGCGGCGCACCTGCATCTGTTCTTCGGTAACAAATCGACGAACGCCTTCTCGACCTGGACCTCTCTCCGCGGGGCGGGCACGAACTGCAACCGAGCGGCCGACAAGGCGGCGTACTGGATCCCCGCCGTGTACAGGAACGGGTCCCTCGTCAAGGCCGTGGCCGGCCACTTCTACTACCGGGGCGTCCACCACAACCTGGGTGCGATCAAAGCGTATCCGCCGGGGCTGAAGATCGTCGCGGGGAACCACGACGCGACCAGACCACAGAGCACGAGGGTGGTCGCATGGTCGTGCCAGGGGAGCAGCAGCACGGGGAAAGCGACGATGCGCGACTGCGGAGCCGGCGGGCACGTCAAGGTCTTGATCAAGTTCCCTTCGTGCTGGGACGGCAAGCGGAAGGACAGCGCGAACCATAAGGCGCACATGCGCTATGCGACGCGTCTCGGCGGCGGGAGGCGCGGCTGCCCGAGGACCCATCCCGTTCCCGTCCCGGAGCTCACGATGGCGGTCTCCTTCGCGATGCGCGACGGCGCCGGTGTGAAGCTGTCCAGCGGGCCCTTCTACACGATGCACGCCGACTTCTTCAACGCGTGGAGCCAGACGGCCCTGAAGAAGATGATCCATAACTGCATCCACGCGAACAGGGAGTGCTGACGGTCCGCACCCTTCGCTGATCCGGTTCGCTTCGCTGGTCCGGTTCGCCCGAGACGTGGAGCTTTCCGACCGAACCACCCGGCAGGTCGATACGGCAGCCGGAGACCATCTCGATGCCAGAGACACCGGGCACGTTCGCCATCCGGATGTGTGAATCACGACACCACGGGGTACGAGGCTCTCGAGAACCTGACAGGAGGAGGTGACCAAAGATGATCTGGACCATCCTGGCTGTGATCGGATTGATCGCCGTCCTCATGTGGCTGTTCTAGACGGCGAGCGGTAGCTACTCGAACCTCTCCGTGGAGGGCCGAGGAGCACGAGGAGCGCGACGATCACCGCTTCCTCTTCCGGCCCCTTCGTCGTGGACCCCGTCGCGACGCGCCGTGATCCCCCCGATACGGTCGTCGCACGGGGCCACATCTTCTCTGCACACGACGTCCGCGGTGCGATATAGAACATGCTCCGCCTCGGGACGTCCCTCCGCGTACTCACGGAGTATCGCGTTCCCCACGCGTCGTGGCTCGGCTCGATACCAGAGGTGGAGCGTAGGAACGGAACGCCGGCGGCGACTTCCGACTAGCGGCTGAGCCGGTGCTCCGGCTGGTGGATCAGCGGGTCGATCGCGCGGCTGAACCGGTTCGCGTTCTGCTCGAAGTCGGTGCGACGGCGATAGTCGGTGGGACTCATCCCCATGTGTCGCCGGAAGGTAGTCGTGAAATGGCTGGGGCTATGGAACCCGACCCGATGCAGGATCTGGGTGACCGTGAGGTCCGACTCACGGAGCAGGTGCGCCGCGCGCGCGATGCGGAGAGAGATCAGGTAACGGTACGGGGGCATCCCCACCAGCGCGGTGAACTGTCGGGTGAAGTAGTACGGGCTCAGCGACGCGTGCGCCGCGATCGCGTTCAGGTCGACGTCGTGCGAGAGATTCTGCGCGAGGAAGAGTTGCACCTCGTGGATCTTGCGCTGGAGATGCGGGCTCGGGAGCCCGTCAGCGATCACCGTCATGCGGCCCTCATCGTCTTCCACACAAGCGTACGCTGTTCGACGAAGGGCTGGCTTTCGGAATCCTGCCCGATTCGGACTTCGTCCACGCTCAGATCATCTGCTCCGGAACCACGATCTCATCGTATTCGGCCTCCGACAGGTAGCCGAGCGCGAGCGTGGCCTCTTTCAGCGTGGTGCCCTCATGATGGGCCTTCTTCGCGATCGCTGCGGCCTTGTCGTACCCGACTTTGGGCGTGAGCGCCGTCACGAGCATCAGGGATCGATGCACGAGCTCCTCGATGCGCTCCCGGTTCGGCTCCAGACCCTCGATGCAGAACTCGCGGAACGTCCGACAGACGTCCGCGAGGAGGCCCGCGGAATGCAGCACGTTCCGGATCATCACCGGCTTGAAGACGTTCAGTTCGAACGTGCCCTGTGAGCCCGCCAGCTTGATCGCCGTGTCGTTCCCGAACACCTGGGTCGCAACCATCGTCACGGCCTCGCTCTGGGTCGGGTTCACCTTGCCTGGCATGATCGAGGAGCCGGGCTCGTTCTCGGGGAGGACGAGCTCGCCGATCCCGGCGCGCGGCCCGGAGCCGAGCAGGCGGATGTCGTTCGCGATCTTCGTCAGCGTTGCCGCGAGGGTCGCGAGCGCGCCGCTCGCGTGGACGATCGCGTCGTTGGCGGCGAGCGCCGCGAACAGGTTGGGGGCACGGACGAACGGCAGGTCGGTGAGGTCGGCGAGCCTGGCCGCGCACGCGTCGCCGAACCCGTCCGGCGCGTTCAGGCCGGTGCCGACGGCGGTCGCGCCGATCGCGAGCTCGTACAGGTGGGGGAGGGTCTGCTCGATCCGCTCGAGGTCGTCGTCGAGCTGGGCGACGTAGCCGGAGAACTCTTGTCCGAGGGTGAGCGGGACCGCGTCCTGCAGATGGGTCCGACCGATCTTCACGATGTCGACCCAGGCGGTCGCCTTCGCATCGAGCGCGTCGCGCAGCGCCCCGACGGACGGCAGGAGCTGTTCGGCGAGCTGCGTCGCGGTGGCGATGTGCATCGCGGTCGGGAACGTGTCGTTCGAGGACTGCGAGAGGTTGACGTGGTCGTTGGGATGCACGGGGGTCTTCGAGCCGAGCTTGCCCCCCGCGATCTCGATCGCCCGGTTCGAGATGACCTCGTTCACGTTCATGTTGGTCTGGGTGCCCGACCCCGTCTGCCACACGTAGAGCGGGAAGTGGTCGTCGAGCGCGCCGTCGAGGATCTCGTCGGCGGCCGCGACGATCAGGTCGCCGAGCGACCGGTCAAGCAGGCCGCGATCCGCGTTCTCCATCGCGGCGGCCTTCTTCAGGAGGGCGAGGGCGCGCACCACCTCCATCGGCATGCGGTCCGCCGCGGGATCGCCGATCGAGAAGTGATGCAGCGACCGCTGGGTCTGCGCGCCCCAATAGCGGTCGGCCGGGACCTCGATGGATCCGATCGAGTCGGTCTCGGTTCGGGAGTCGGTCATCGTGACCCTTCCATCCTCCCACGCCACGACCCCGGAGATGCGTCGGGGGCGGCCCGTTCCGGGCCGCCCCCGACACGCCGTTCAGCTAGGGAAGGACGGGTGCTTGCCCTCCCGGCTGTGTCACGCCGTTCACGGTGAGCGTGTACGGCGCGTACTGCGTGACCAGCTGCGTGCCGTCGTGGTAGGTGACGATCGCCGCCACCACGTCGGCCGTGGTCCCGATCGCCTCGGCCACCGCAGCCCCGGTCAGCATGCCGTGGAAGGTCTCGTCCACGGGGAGGCTGAACAGGTGCGCTTCGCCACCGCCCGCCGAGTGGTAGGCCACGAGCTGCACCGTGTACCCCTCGACCTCGATCGGGTTGTACTCGGTGGCGGACAGCCAGCCGTCGAGGGTCGAGCCGTCGGAGATCACCGTGCCGCCGATCGCGACGTTGTCCACCCAGAACCCTTCCATGTGGACGCCCCCGTCGTTGAAGACGCGGAACGCGAGTCCCACGGTCTGGCCCGCGTAGGGCGTCAGGTCGCAGGTCTGCGGCGCGAACACGGGTGTGGGGTTCTCGCCGTTGAATCCCTGGCCGAAGCCCGGGCCGACGTTGCCCAGCGCCGGGTCCGTGTCATCGACGGTATCCGTGCAGGCGAGGCTCGTGTAGGTGTCGCCTCCGTCCGTGGTGATCTGGGCGTACCCGAAGTCGAACGTCGTCTCTAGGTCCCAGGCCGCGTCGAACGTCAGCAGTGGTGAGCCATCCGGAACCGTGACGTCCCGAACGATGACCTCGTTCAGGTTGTCACCGACCGGGGAGTGCAGGGCGGGGCCATCGGCACCGCTGGGCGGCGTCGTGTCGACCTCCCACGTGACGGGGAGCGCGGGGAGCTCCTGGGCACCCTGGAACTCGACGTCGGAGACCTCGCCGGCACTCAGGAACGCACCCCCGCTGTCCATCAGCCGGACGAAGTCGCCTCCGTTGGGCGGCGCGCCGGGGGTGTCGTAGGCGTCGTTCTCAGGCGCCCCGGTCTCCCAGTTGATCGCCGCATGGAGCCGATCGACCTGGTACGTATCGGATTCGCCCCCGACGAGGGTGGCTCCGTCGTCCAGGGCGGCATCAAGTGCCAACGTGGCCTGCCAGATGTCGATCGCTTGGGACATGGTGAGCCCCGGGTCCACGACGTCCAGAACGGCCTGGATCGCCTCGAAGCCCTGGTTCTCGCTGTCGTTGTGGAGCGTGGTCAGGACCTCGTCACCGTAGGAGTCCGCCAGCCACAGCAGGAAGCTGTACGCGGCTCCGTAGTCGCACAGGATCTCTTGTTCGTGATCGAAGTTCTGATCGCCCCAGACGTTCAGCGAGTTCTCGGGGCCACCCGGCCTCGGGTTCGGGTTCGCGGGTGTCTGCACGGCGTTGTTGCCGAGCAAGCACTGGATGTGCGAGTCGAACCCGAGCTCCGTGATCGGTGTGGCGGGGTCGCCGTAGCCGGTCAGCGCGATCGCCATATCCGAGAGCCCCTCGTTCACCCAGGTGGCCTCGGGCGGATCGACGTATGACAGGAGCAGGTGCTGGTACTCGTGGGCGAAGACCCCCTCGTACAGCGCGGGGCGCGCCGGGGCGCTCGCGCAGGGGTCACCGGGCACGGGGTCGTTCGGCGGGTTCAAGCCGGTACGGTGCAGCCAGTCGAACCCGTCGATCGTCATCACGTTGCGGTTGAAGAACCCATTCAGACCAGACGAGAAGAACCCGGCGATGTAGGAGAACTCCTGCGTGTTGTTGACGTCGTAGAAGTTGTCGTCACGGACGTTGTCGATCAGGACGACGATGTCGTCGCCGTCGCCCGTGTAGTAGTCGGCCGGGAGACCGAGCGCCTCGGTCGCCGGCGCTCCCGAGCCGTCACGGTCGGGCGGCACGCTGAAGAGCTCCGACTCCTTCGGGTAGATGTTCTTGTCGAATTGATCGATGAAATAGCGGATCTGAGCGCTCGTGATCGTGGTGCGTTCGCCGTTGCGGCAGTCGTCTCGCTGGAACCGCAGGCCCATGGACCGGACGCCGTTGAACTTCCGGCTCCCGGCCGCCGTCCACACCTCGATGTGCTCACCGACGCCACGGAGCCGATAGTTCTTCGTGTAGAAGGCACCGGCGACGTCGTCCAGGCCGAGCCACGTGCGGATCTCGCCCTTCTCCGCGAGGGCCAGGGTCATGGCCCGTGCCGTCCGGCTGACCGCGGCGGCCCCTTGCTGTCGGATCTTCGCCCGGAGGTCCGGGGGCGTCTGCACGATGTCCGAACCGCTGCCGCGTTCCGCTTGCTTCGTCGCCGTTGCGGTCGCGGCCAGTCCCGTGTTGGCACCCGGCACGGATATCGCCGTGAGCGCGACGACGAGCGCTGCGATGAGGGTTCGCCTCATGCAACCTCCTCTCATCTGGTCCCCGGATGGGGGGACGGGGATATGAGCCGGAGGTCGGAGGTCGTCCGGGCGCCCCGGCGGCGCTGGGCAACCTACCCGGGGGTTTCGAAGCTCGTCAACCGGGGGAACCCCGAGCCCGAGGGTGGTTCGAGCGCGACGCTTCCGGGTAGAGACCGGACAGAACCAGAAGGAGGTCGAGCATGGAGACGTGGGTGTGGGTGGTAGTGATCGCCGCCGTGGCGGTGGTGGCGGTGATCGCCTGGCTGCTCTCCCAGAAGGCCAGGAGCCGTGGGCTGCAACAGGAGTTCGGCTCCGAGTACGAGCGCACCATGGCTCGTGCCGGCGACAGGAGAGCCGCGGAAGCAGACCTCCTGGAGCGACGCGATCGAGTGAGTGCCCTCGACGTCCGGCCCCTCTCGCAGGCCGATCACGATCGGTTCGCATCCGAGTGGACGAAGGTCCAAGCTGAGTTCGTGGACGCGCCGTCGGAGGCGGTCAGCGACGCGGACGAGCTGATCCAGCAGGTGATGGCGACGCGCGGCTATCCGGTGGAGGACTTCGATCGGCGCGCAGCTGACGTGTCGGTCGAGCACCCCGACGTGGTGGAGAACTACCGGTCCGCCCACTCGATCGCGGTCAAGGAGGCTCGAGAGGACACGGACGGCGACACCGAGGCCCTCCGCAAAGCGATGGTTTACTACCGGTCGCTCTTCGACGAGCTGTTGGTCGTTGGGGACGGCGAGGATCGCCGAAGCTAGGGCGCGGCTGCGTCGTCGGCCGCGCGGCGGTGGCGCCAGATCCAGAACCCGATGACGAGGACCGCCACCGCGAGGCCGGCGAGCCCGATCCTGGAGATGATCCGGTCGATCGTCTCGACGTTGTTCCCCACGAAGTACCCGACCAGAGAGAGTCCCGCCGACCAGACCACCATCGTGGGGACGGCGTAGACGAAGAACGTCCGGGGCCGGACCCCAGAGGACCCGGCGACGAACGGGACGAAGACCGCGGCTCCGGTTACGAAGCGACCGAGCACGATCGTCTTCCCGGCATTCTTGGCGACGGAGGCTTGGGCGAGCGTCAGGCGGTCCTCGAAGCGCCGCAGGATCGGGGCGCGGCGCAGCCACGAGTCCCCGTACCGGCGGCCGAGGAGGTAGCCGACCGACGTGCCCAGCACGCCGAAGACGGCGCCGCAGGCGATGACCCCTGTCAGCGAAAGCTCTCCCTGACCGGCATAGACACCTCCGATCGCCAGGATCAGGTCACCGGGAACGACGATCCCGGTGAACACGGCGGATTCGAAGAACATCGCCACCGAGATGATCACGTAGCCGAACGTCTCGAAGAACGGCCGGATCCACTCGACGAGCTCCGTGATCAGCGCCAATCGCATCGTGCCGAACAGCATGGCGCAAGAGCGCCGGGAACGACCGCGAGACTCCCGGGTTGGGAGTGAGCCGTCCCGGGAAAGAGGGAGACCGATGCGCACCGTCGCGGCCGTCCCGGAGACCCATCACCAAGACGCCGGTGACGCTCGCGACCAGCTCCGACGTGCCGGCACGGTGCACCTGTTCCGCGACGCCGTGGTCCGACTCCGAGCGGCTCACGGCACGACGTACGCGAGAGCGCTCGGGCACTCATCGCTCCTGACGCTGATCCCGGCGGTGATCGCGGTGATCGGCTTCGTCGCGGTCTTCGACCTCACGGGGTTCGCGCGGGTGCTCCAGGACGCTGCCACCTCGTTCGCGCCGGGTCCGGCCGGCAGCATCCTGACCCAGGCGCTCGAGACCGCGCGCCCCTCCGCGGGGCCGTCCGCCCTGGTGGTCGGCCTCGTGGGCATGCTGTTCTCGGGCACGGTCGGGATGACGCATCTCGAACGAGCCGCGGATCGGATCTACGGGGTCGAGGAGGATCGGAGCCCTCGGGAGCGCCTCCGCCTCGCGTTCATGCTCGCCGCGACCGTCGAAGTGATGCTGATGATCGGCCTGGCGGTGATCGTGGCGGGCGGCTCGATCGGCGAGGGGTCGGACGGCGGGGCCGGCTTCGGCCTGTGGTCATTCGTGCGTTGGCCGGTAGGGATTGGCCTCGTGGCGATCGCGATGACGATCATCTTCCGCGTGGTGCCGAACCGGCACCAGCCCCAGTTCTCGTGGCTCCTTTCGGGAACAACCGTGTCGGTCACCGCGTGGGTCGCGGCGACCATCCTGCTCGGCCTCGTCTACGAACACGCGTCCCTCCTAGGCGACGCGTTCGGACCGCTGGTCGGGGTGGTCGCCCTGTTGGTGTGGGCGTATTCGACCGGGCTGGCCGTGCTGTTCGGCCTCGCGTTCGCCGCACAGCTGGAGGCGGAGCGCGCCGGCCAACGGACGGAGGCACGAGCCGAACCATCCCGATAGGCTCGACGGTCCGGGGGGCGGTAGCTCAGTTGGTCAGAGCAGCGGACTCATAATCCGTCGGTCGCAGGTTCAAGTCCTGCCCGCCCCACCCATCGTCCCTGCGAGGGAACGCCTGCCACTTCAACTGGGCATCCTGACGATCTGGGCCATGACACTCGAAGCGCTCTTCGTCTCCCGGTCTTCGCACGAGTCCGGTCCTCACCGGCGAGGTCCGAGACGTCGAGGATGTCCCAGAGAGACTGTCTCTGACGAACTTGATGACGGGGAAATGCTCGCTGGTCGGGTCGGGAACGCCTCTTTCAGAGTCGGCGAACCGCGGGTGAAGCCGCAGCAGAAGCAGGTGAGGGGTCACGGCAAGTCCATCGCCTTCTCGTGACCGCGCTTCTTGAGTTCGAGCAGGATGGTCGCCTGCGCCTGACCGTCCCCATTCGCCGCCTTGCAGATGAGACAGTCGTGGCCCTCCGCGTGGGTCGCCGCCATCTGCTCGATCGCCTTGGTCGCGTCGAAGATGTTGTGGATCGTCGACTCACCGCGCGGTTTCCTCCGGCGGATCACGGACTCATCCCCGATCGCATCGCGGAGTTGCGCGAACTCGACCAGCACAGCGTCGTCGTGGCTCGCTCCCCTCGATGCACCTCCGCCCCTCCTCTGAGGCCTTCGTTGCAGGCGAGGCGCGGCCTGACCGCCCCTCGCCACGAGCTCTGAAAGTGGAGAGTCCTCCGACCACAGAGCCGGAGGACTCGCCTTCCACACTACCGGACGGTCAGGCTCGCCTCATGAAGGCGAGGACCGCGAGGACGATCAACACGAGGACAACGATGCCCACGATGCCCATACCGCCGATCCCTGCTGCAAGCATGGTGCTCCCTTCGTTGAGTGGTCCGTCTGCCCGGGTGACACAGCGAGGCTCCCCTTCGGGATCCTCCGCTGCCCATCTGATGCATCCGTACCCCGGCGCGGTGGCGAGGAAACGGAAGGAACCGGTCAGCAGTCGGTACCGTCCAGCGTCTCGCCCTTCGAGGAACGCTCCCCGGGGGGATCGGCCGATGCCGTACGCTCGGGCGGTGAACATCGCTCGAGGCGACGAGGGCACGGGCGAGGGATACGCGGAGGCGTTCTGAGTGCCCGAGATCACGCAGGCGATGCGCGACCTCTACGCGCTCCCGCCGGAAGAGTTCATCGGTGCGCGCGACCGCTTGGCAGGCGAGCTGAATGACGCGGGAAAGGCCGAGGACGCGGCCGCGGTCAAGAAGCTCCGCAAGCCGAGCATCGTGGCCTGGGCCGTGAACGCCGCGGCCCGGGATCGGCCGGAAGACGTCGAGGGCCTCCGCGACGCGGGACAGGCGCTCCGGAGAGCCCAACGCAAGGCGCTGTCGGGTGGCGGCGGAGAGGATCTCCGCCGGGCCGCCGACGAGCGCCGGGTCCTGATCGGATCGCTGGCCGACGCCGGCGTGGCCGCGATCGGTGCGCGCGGCGCGGCCCATCGGGACGCGATCGCGGCGACGCTGGACGCTGCGTCGGTGGACGACGAGCTGGGGCAGCGGCTCCAGGCCGGTGTCCTCGACCGGGACGCGAAGCCCACCGCCGGATTCGGCGCCATCGAGGGATTCGAGGTCCTCCAGGGCGGCGGGGGGGACGATGACGAGGAGCCGGCGGAGGAGGATCCCGCCCAGGTGCGCCGGGAGCGGGTCCGCGATGCCCGGGCCGCCGAACAGCGAGCGACGTCGGCCGAACGGACCGCCGAGAAGGCCCACCAACGGGCGGAGGAGCTCAAGGCGAAGGCCACCGCGGCGGTCAACGCCGCTCGGGAGGCGGAGTCGGAGGCGAAGCGTCTGGCCGACGAGGCGAAGACCGAGCGCAAACGGGCCGACCGGGCGGCGAAGTCCGCGGAAGCGGTCGGCGGGGGCTCCTGACCTCGTCCGACCGGGTCAGACCGGTCAGCCGGGGCCCCGTCCCGCCAGCGACATCGCCCGCTCCACGACCTCGGCGAGTGGCGCCGGGACCGCGTCGGCCCCGAGGTCGGCGAACCGCCGCCACGCGCGCGCCGGCTTCCGGCGGTCTCCGTGGATCTCGGCTACCCCCTCGAAATCGGGCGCCAGCTCCACCCGATCCTCGCCGGCGACCTCCGCGATGAACGCGTTCAGCAGCCCCTCCGCGTGGCTCGGCTCGACGCCGTCCGGTGCGTCCCGATCGTGCACCGCGACGAACGGCAGGCCGACCGCTCTGCTGATCTTGCCGAACAGCGGGATGTTCCCCTTCCCGCCGCATTCGATGATCGAGATGCGCTCACGATCCGGGTCGTGTCCGAGCGCCTCGAACACGAAGGGGAGCGTGAGCTTCTCCGTCAGCCCCTCGACGAGGATCGCGGCACGGGCGAGGAACAGCTCGCTGCGCGATGAGTCGAACTCCGAGAACGCACGGAACTCGTCGTCCGCGGGCAGGGGGTCCGGCTGCAACAACAGCGTCCCCACCCGCGGTCGCCGCTCCGTGAACACGAGCTCGTCCAGCCGCACCACGTTCAAGAACGCCGGGGAGTGCGTGG
>JAJNBA010000034.1 GCA_021155985.1 Actinomycetes bacterium | reverse complement strand
AGCCGACGACGAGTTCGTCGGGTTCCGCGCCGTGATCGATCCGGAGACGGGCGATCTCCGCATGTGGCAGCAGGAGCTCGAAGAGGTGGACGTCCCCCCGGCGGAGGGGAGCGACGAGCCGGGGGTCGAGATGAAGGTGATCTCCGAGGCCGAGGTGGAGGTTACGGACGACTTCAAGGGGCGGATCGGCGCCCAGACCGCGAAGCAGGTGATCTTCCAGAAGCTCCGGGATGCCGAGCGAGAGATGACCTACGAGGAGTTCGCCGGCCGTGAGGGCGACGTCGTCACGGGGATCGTTCAGCAGCAGGAGCGTCGGTACACCCTCCTCGATCTCGGGAAGGTCGAAGCGCTGCTGCCGCAGGGCGAGCAGGTCCCGTCGGAGCCCTTGCGGCACGGGGAGCGGCTCAAGGCGTATATCACGGAGGTACGTCGGGGCACGAAGGGTCCACAGATCGTGGTCTCGCGGACGCACCCTGGACTGTTGAAGTCGCTGTTCGCGCTCGAGGTACCCGAGATCAACGAGGGGATCGTCGAGATCATGGCCGTGGCTCGGGAGCCGGGCCATCGCTCGAAGATCGCCGTGGCCTCCAACGAGCCCGCGGTCGACCCCGTCGGCGCGTGCGTCGGGCCGAAGGGCTCGCGCGTGCGCATGGTCGTGAACGAGCTCCGCGGCGAGAAGATCGACGTGGTCCCCTGGTCCGAGGAGTCGGCGACGTTCGTCGCGAACGCGCTGCAGCCCGCGAAGGTCAGGGAAGTGACCGTCAACCCCGAGACCCAGACGGCGCTCGTGATCGTGCCCGACTATCAGCTCTCGCTCGCGATCGGCCGGGAGGGCCAGAACGCCCGGCTCGCGGCACGACTGACCGGGTGGCGCATCGACATCAAGTCCGAGAGCCAGGCGGCCGAGCCCACCTCCGCGCCGACGCCGGTCGTCGAGCAACCGGCTGCGGAGGAACCCCCTGCGCCGGAGAGCGGAGCGGCGGCATCCGAGACGGAACCGGCTGAGGCTCCCGAGGATGCGCAGGCAGCGACGGTGGAGGAGGTGGCCACCGGCGCCGGCGCCGAGCCGACACCCGAGGAGTCGGAGCCCGTCGAGGCGGTCCCGGCCGCGCCCGCGGAGGCGGAATGAGGACCGATGGCGCGCGAGCCGGAGCGGTCGTGCGTCGGCTGTCGGAAGCGCGCACCGAAGGCTGATCTGCTCCGCATCGTCCGGTCGGCGGCGGGCGCGCGGGTGGACCTGACCGGGTCGGCGTCCGGTCGCGGTGCGTACGTCCATCGCGATCCGACGTGCGCCGACGCCGCGGTCCGGCGCGGCGCGGTGGCGAGCGCGCTGCGCTCGGGGTTGACCCAAGAGGAACTCGCTAGGCTTAGGAACGAGATCGAGGAGGCGTCACAAGCGACATGAGGATCCACGAGCTCGCGAAGGAGCTCGGCGTCTCGAGTAAGGAACTGCTGGAGACGCTCGAGAAGATGGGTGTGGCGGGGAAGTCCGCCTCCTCCAGCGTGCCCGAAGACCTCGTGCCTCGCCTCCGTGCCTCGGGCGGCAAGGTCACCAAGCCCGCGAAGCCGCGCCAGGTCATGGAGCCGCCGCCGAAGCCACGCCCGAAGGTCAAGCCGAAGCCCAAGGGCGCCCCGAAGGTCGCGGCCGTCCCCGACGCGGAGCCGGTTCCCGCCGAGGAGCCCGACGCAGCCCCGGAGCCCGCGGCCGGGGCCGCCGATGCGCCCGCGACCCCCACCCCCTTGGCGGCCGTTCCCGATGCGGCGGCTCCCGCGGCGCCGCCCGCCGCCCCCGCTGGGCCGATCCTGCAGGTCGTTCGGGGTTCGACGCCGCAGATCTTCGCGGAGAAGACGAACCGATCGCCGGCGGACATCGTGAAGATCCTGTTCATGGCGGGAGAGATGGTCACCGCGACCACGTCGCTGTCAGACGAAGCCCTCCAGACGCTGGGATCCGAGCTCGGCTATCACGTGGAGATCGTCGGGATGGAGGACGAGCTCCAGGCGGAGGAGCTCGGGGAAGAGTTCGACGAGACCAAGCTCGTGCCTCGCTCACCGGTGGTCACCGTGATGGGGCACGTCGACCACGGGAAGACCAAGCTCCTCGATGCGATCCGAACGACGGACGTCGTCTCCGGCGAGTTCGGCGGGATCACCCAGCACATCGGCGCGTACCAAGCGCACGTGAACGGCCGGGAGATCACGTTCATCGACACGCCCGGCCACGAGGCCTTCACCGCGATGCGTGCCCGCGGCGCACAGATCACCGACATCGCGGTACTCGTCGTCGCCGCCGATGACGGCGTGATGCCACAGACCGTCGAGGCGCTCGACCACGCGAAGGCGGCCGGTGTGCCCGTGGTGGTGGCGGTCAACAAGATCGACAAGGAGGAGGCGGATCCGAACCGCGTGCGGACCCAGATGGTGGAGCGGGGCCTCGTGCCGTCGGAGTGGGGAGGCGAGACCGAGTTCGTCGACGTCTCGGCCAAGACGAGCGCGAATCTCGAGGGGTTGCTCGAGACCGTCCTGATCGTCGCCGACCTCGCGGAGCTCAAGGGCGATCCCACCGGCCGCGCCCGGGGGACCGTCCTCGAGGCGCATCTCGACAAGGGTCGCGGGCCCGTTGCGACCGTCCTCGTACAGAAGGGAACCCTCGAGGTGGGGGACTCCCTGGTCTGCGGCATCACGCACTGCAAGGTGCGGGCGATGGTCGACGAGAACGGACAGCCCGTCGACGTGGCCGGGCCGGCGAAGCCCGCCCAGGTGCTCGGCTGGAACGGGGTCCCCAACGTCGGGGACGAGTTCCGGGAGGTCGACGACGAACGCGAGGCGCGTCATGTCGCTTCGGAACGAGAAGCACGCGTTCGATCGGCCGAGGTGGTCAACCAGCGGCCCGCGTCGCTCACGGAGCTCCTCCGGCGCCAGGAGCGCCAGGAGATCCCCGAGTTGAACCTCGTGGTGAAGGCCGACGTCCAGGGCTCGCTCGGAGCGCTGACGGACGCGTTCCTGAAGCTGCCGCAAGACGAGGTCCGCGTGAACATCGTGCACTCGGGCGCCGGCGCGATCACCGAGCACGATGTCGACCTCGCCAAGACGGCCGCCGCGATCGTCGTGGGGTTCAACGTCCGGCCCAACGCGAACGCGCGCGAGCTCGCCGAGAAGGAAGGCGTGGACATCCGGCTGTACCGGGTGATCTACGACGCGATCGACGACGTGAAGGCCGCGCTCTCCGGCATGCTCAAGCCGGAGGAACGCGAGTCGATCGTCGGCGAGGCGGAGGTTCGTCAGACGTTCCGCGTGCCGCGGCTCGGCGTGATCGCTGGGTGCTACATGACCCGAGGGACGATCCGCCGCAACTCGCAGGTGCGCCTGATCCGCGACGGCGTCGTCGTCTACGAGGGCCGCGTGGGGTCGCTCCGCCGGTTCAAGGACGACGTCGCCGAGGTGCGAGAGGGATTCGAGTGCGGCATCGGACTCGAGAACTTCCAGGACGTGAAGGAGGGCGACGTGATCGAGGCCTTCGAGGTCGAGGAGGTCGCCCGCCAGATCTCCTCCTGATGCTGGTCGCCGCCCTCCGGCTCGATCTCCGGATCCCGGCGTGCGGATCGTTGAAGGAGAAGCGTCACGTGATCAAGACCCTCGCGAACGGGATCCGGTCCACCTTCCAGGTGGCGGTGGCCGAGACGGGATATCAGGACATGTGGCAGCGTGCGGAGCTGGGCGTGGCGGCCGTCGGGTCGGAGGGTCACCATCTCAAGAGGGTGATGCACGGCGTCGAGCGCTTCGTGGAGCGGTGGGCCGAGGTCGACATCATCGACATCGATCTGACGCTCCATTCGCCGGAGGACTGAGGACCGGAGAAGACAGGATGCAGACATGACGCAGGGAGCCCGGACCGCTCGGGTGGCAGAGGAGTTCCGCGAGATCCTCGCCGAGGAGATCCAGAAGCTCAAGGACCCTCGGATCGGCTTCGTCACGGTCACCGGCGTCCAGGTGACGGCGGACCTGCGGCGGGCGTGGGTGTCCTACACCGTCCTCGGAGATGACAAGCAGCAGCGCTCGACGGCTGCAGGTCTCCGGTCGGCGACGCCGCACCTCCGACGAGCGCTCGGTCGGCAGGTCCGGTTGCGGAACCTCCCGGAACTGGAGTTCCAGGTGGACCAGACGCTCTCGCAGCATCAGCACATCGAGGAGATCATCGAACGTCTGCATCGCGAGGGCCGATCCGATGCCTGACGGGAGCGAGCGCGAAGGCCTCCGTCGGGCGGCGGAGATCCTCTCGGGGGCCGACGAAGTGGCGATGGCCTGCCACCTGAACCCGGACGCAGACGCGCTGGGGTCGATGCTCGGGCTCTCGAACTTCCTGCGGGCGCGGGGGAAGCGCACGGCGGGCTCGTTCGCGAACGAGCCGTTCGAGCTGCCGCGGTGGATCTCCTCCCTTCCCGGCGCGGATCATCTCGTCCCTCCGGCGAGATTCCCGACGGCTCCGGCCGTCATGGTGACGTGCGACTGCGCATCGTTCGACCGGTTGGGCGTTCTCGGAGAGGCGGCTTCGCGGGCCGGCGAGCTGATCTGGATCGATCACCACCGCTCGAACGACGGTTTCGGCACGGTCCGTCTCGTGGATCCCGACGCGTCGTCCACGTGCGAGATGGTCTTCCGCCTGCTCGAGACGATGGGCGGCGACTTCGATCGGGACGTCGCCGTCTGTCTCTACGCGGGTCTGGTCACTGACACCGGACGATTCCAGTACCAGGCGACCACCCCAGAGACGCTCCGGATCGCCGCTCGGCTGCGCGAGGAGGATTTCGACCACGCAGCGCTCGTCCGCGCGATGTACGAGGACAACGACCCCGGCTTCCTCCGCTTGCTCGGGACGGCGCTCGGCCGCATGACCGAGGTGCCCCAGGCGAGCGTGGTCTGGACCTACCTCACGCAAGCCGATCTCGCCGACGCCGGCGTCGCGGCGGGAGAGACCGACGACGTGATCGACGTGCTCCGCACCGCGCGCGACGTCGACGTCGCCGCGGTCCTGAAGCAACAGCGAGACGGGCGTTTCAAGGTGAGCGTGCGCTCCCGCGGGGGGCACGACCTGTCGGCCGTCGCGTCGGCGTTCGGGGGCGGCGGTCATCGGCTCGCGGCCGGCTACACATCGGAGCACGGCCCCGAGGGGACGATCGAGCGGCTCGTCGCGGCCTTACGCCAGGCGCCCGCCTCGTCGTGACCTCGGCCGAGGGCCTGCTCCTCGTCGACAAGCCGCCGGGGGTCACCTCGCACGATGTCGTCGACAGCGTGCGCCGGACCCTCGCCACGAAGAAGGTCGGGCACGCGGGGACGCTCGATCCGATGGCGACCGGGCTGCTGCTGATCGGGGTCGGCCGCGCGACACGACTGCTTCGCTTCCTCGGTGATCTCCTGAAGACCTACGAAGGGACGCTCAAGCTCGGGGTCGAGACGGACACGCTGGATGCCGACGGCGAGGTGATCCGTGAGTCGACGGTCGACGTGACAACAGAGCGGGTCGCCGAAGCGATGCACTCGCTCGTGGGGGAGTCCCTGCAGCGACCGCCCGCGTTCAGTGCGGTCAAGGTCGGCGGTCGGAAGCTCTACGAGGCCGCGCGAGCGGGAGACCCGCTCGAGGCCGAGCCGCGCGAGATCCGCGTCGACGCCTTCGACCTCCTTTCGTTCGATCCGCCGGACGTGACGTTCCGCGTGATCTGCTCCGGGGGAACGTACGTGCGGGTCCTCGCCGCCGATGTGGGTGCCTCGGTGTCGGCGGGAGCTCATCTGACGGCGCTCCGCCGCACGGCGATCGGTCCCTACCGGCTCGAGGAAGCGGTCACGCCGGAAGCGGTGGGTGAGCCCCTGCCGATCGAGTCCGCCGTCGGCCATCTCCCTCGGCTCGACCTGGAGCCGGACGAGGCCGAGGCCGCCTCGCATGGGAGGCCGCTCGGCCCCGCCGACATCGAGGGGCCGTACGGCGTGTTCGGGCCGGACGGCCGCCTGATCGGCGTCTACGAGGACGACGGTCCGAGGGCGCGTCCGCAGGTCATCCTGGCCGGCTGACCGGCCGGTACCCTGCCGACGATGGACATCGTCCGCGGTCTCGACGCCCTGCCGCTACCCGTCGGCCCGTCGGTCGTCACGATCGGGTTCTTCGACGGCGTCCACCTCGGCCACCAGGAAGTGTTCCGCCGCACCGTCGAGGCCGCGAAGGAGCGAGACGCGAGGAACGTGGTGGTGACGTTCGATCGGCATCCGCGCGAGACGCTGACGCCGGGGGAGGAGCCCCGTCTGCTGACCACCGTCGAACGGAAGGCGTCCTTGATCGAGGGGTGCGGAGTCGACGTTCTCCTGGTCCTCGAGTTCACCGAGGCGTTCTCGCAGGTCTCGGCCGAGGACTTCGTCCGTGATGTCCTCGTCGGCGGGCTCCACGCGATCCACGCTCGCGTGGGCGCGAACTTCACGTTCGGGCACCGCGCCGCGGGCACGGTCACGACCCTCCGCGAGGTCGGCGAACCGCTGGGCATGACCGCCGACGACGTCGGGTTGTTCGAGCTGGAGGGGCGCGTCGTGTCGTCCTCGTCGATCCGGGAGGCCCTCGCGTCGGGCGACCTCGCGTGGCCGCGCACGGCGCTCGGCAGGAGGTACACGGTGGACGGGGAGGTCGTCGCGGGAGCCGGTCGAGGGAAGGGCCTCGGCTATCCGACGGCGAACCTCCGCACGTGGCCGAGGCTCCTGCTTCCGGGCCAGGGGATCTACGCGGGCGTCGCGGAGCTGCAGGACGGCAGCCGCTACCTCGCAGCGATCGACGTCGGGACGAACCCGACGTTCGGAACCGAGCCGCTGCACGTCGAAGCGTTCCTGCTGGAGTTCCCCGACGACGAGCTCCGAGGTGACACCCTCACCGTGGAGTTCTGGGAGCGCTTGCGCGACGAGGTGAGGTTCGATTCGGTCGATGAGCTCGTCGCGGCGATCGCCGGCGACGTCGAACGCACCCGCTCGATCGTCACCGTTCAGGGTTAGCGACCGAGCGCTTCGACAGCATCCGCAGGGCGAGGCGGACCATGAACACGAGCGGGATGGTGACGTTCACTCGCTGGAGGAGACCGTTCCCCGGCCGCACCACGTCGCGAAGGAACCACGCGGAGATCCCGGCGCTCGCGCCCGCGGCGCTCAGCGCCGGCTTCGCCAGGTCGCCAAGCACCGGGTCCCGGGCAAGCGCCGGCGCGAGCGCAACCAACCCGACCGTCCCCGCCATCCCGCCGAGAACCGCCGCCGCGTCGTGGACGTCGTTCACCCACGACTGACCCTCGGGCTCGCCGGGGGCTGGGAAGTTGGATCGCCTGTCGCGCCGGAACGCGCCCGCGGCGATCGTGGCGAGGCCCGCCACACCGATCAACGCTGGTCCGATGCCGGCTCGCTGGCCGAGCCGCCGTTCCAGCGCCGACGCGAACACGATCGTGCTCACACCGAGCGCCGCGAACCCCGCCGTCATCACATGCGGGTCCGTCGCGTCCCTGGCCGCGAGGCCGCTGATGTGTTCGTGCCGCACCTGATACTCGTCCTGCCGCCGTTGTGCCATCAGCCAGGCGGCGGTGAACGCCACCGGCCCGAGGACTCCACACACCGCCCCGAAGCGTCCGCTCCTGGACATCCCGACATCGTAGAGGCGCCTCGAGGTGCGACCATGCGCCCATGCGGCGACTCGCGGACCGGTTCGTCCGACTGATCGCTCGGACCGCCACACTCGGATGGTTCCGGGCCGTCGAGGTCACCGGCCTCGAACGGATCCCACGGACCGTGATGCCGTGATCACGCTCACGAGGTCGATCGAGGAACGTCTCGCCGATGCGGCGCTCGACTTCCAGAGCGCCGAGCCACGATCGGCTCTCCGGCTCGCCGCGAATGTCGCGCTGCGCTGGGAGCGTGCCCGATCCTCGCGGGCGCCCACCCGTTGGCGAGGTGGAGCGACTGGCCGACCCCTGGCCGACGCCCCCGCCGAGGCGGCCGTCCGTGCTGCGGCAATCAACGTACCGGGGAGGGGCTCGCGGCGGCGGGCGTGCACGATGCGGTGGTGGCGCCCGGCGCCGACGAGGCGCTCGCCCGGCGGAGCCGCATCGGTTCGGTGCTCACCCTGGCGCTCTCTCCGCTCGCGGTGGCGGACTCCTCGCCAACGCGATCCCGACGGCGCTCGTGAACGCGGTGGGGCGCCGTTCGATGCCGCCGGTGACCCACGCGACCGCGAAAGTTCCTCACGGCGATCGTCGCGTTCGCCGCGAACTGGGGGATGCTTCGCTGGTGGGTGTTCGCCGACACCGCCCAGCCGTTGCTCCTCACGCTCGCGGCGGGTCCGGCCTGCGGCCTCGCGGCCCTGTGGTGCGTGGGGAGGGCTCTGCGGGCGCGGCGGGCGCGGATCGGCATCCGCACGCTGGCCGGTGCTGCCCCGTACTCGAAGACCTCCGCGTCCGCCGGGTTCGCCTGGTCGGAGGCAGTCCGAGCTGCGACACCGGCGACGTCGCAAGGCCCGGGCCGGACGGGTGACATGAACACCTGGGATCCCGAGGTGCGCACCCTCCTACGCCGCCTCACGGATGGGCAGCACGATGTCCTCAGTGACGACCTTCTCGGCTCCTACGTCTTCGGCTCTCTCGCCACCGGTGGCTTCGAGTCCGGGATCAGTGACGTCGACACCGTCTCTGTCCTTCGAACCGACCCGACGTCGGATCAGCTCACCGCGCTCGGGCGCCTTCACCAGGTGATCGCCGAGGAGATGCCCACGTGGGAAGACCGTGTCGAGGCCGTCTATCTGTCCTCACGTGCGCTCGCGACGTTCCGCACGGTGTCGTCGGCAGCAGCTCGCATCGCACCGGGTGAGCCGTTCCACGCGATCGAGGTTGACCGCCGTTGGCTGGTCGACTGGTATCAGCTTCGAGAGGTCGGCATCCCGTTGCGCGGCCCTTCCATCGCTTCGTTCGTGCCGGAGATCACTCACAGCGAGTACGTAGAGGGTGTTCGTCGACATCTCCTGACGTGGCGTGACTCGCTCGACGACCTCGGGTCACAGGGTGACCAGGCCTACGTGGTCCTCACGATGTGTCGAGGGTTGCGGACGGTGCGAACGGGAGACCACGTCTCGAAGCGGGAAGGGGCGGGATGGGCTGCCGAGGAGCTGCCTGAGCACGCGGACCTGATCCAGGATGCCCTCGAGTGGCGGGCTCGGTCGCGTGGCGGGCGGTGGATCGACGGCACCACGACGCGTGCGACGACGGCCCGATTCGTGGAGACGGTGCTCGAGCTGGTGAGCCAGGCTGACACCTGACCGATCTGAGGAGGCGCGCCGGGGTTCCGCCCGGGTTCCTGCTGGTAGCCTGGACGTTCGCATGACGTTGACCAAAGAGGCCAGGCAGCAGATCATCCAGGAGCACGCCCTCTCCAGCGGGGATACCGGCTCTGCCGACGTGCAGGTGGCGGTACTGACGACCCGCATCGCGGAGCTGACCGAGCACCTGAAGACCCATAAGTCGGACCACGCCTCGAGGCGTGGTCTGCTGAAGATGGTGGGTCGTCGCCGGCGCCTGCTCGAGTACATCAAGCGCGAGGACATCGAACGCTACCGAGCGCTCATCGCAAAGCTCGGTCTGCGACGTTGATCTCGAGCGCCCACCGGCATCAGCAGCGCGCCTGGGGCGCAGAAGAGGAGTGATGCCCAGGACCCACTGACCACCCGACCGGAGGCGGAGGCCCCACACAGGTCGGTTCTCAGTCGCGGACCCCCGGGATCGCGCGCAGCGCCCAGAACCCGCGCGCGCGCCGAACATCGAAACCGGAGGCCCACCACTGACAACCGGCCCCAGCCGCCTCCCGCAGCTGCGGTGCCACGAGGTGCCGCCCACAACAGGAGGTACGAGGCCTATGGCCACCAGCAAGTCGAAGCAGATCGGGAGCAAGGATCTGCTCCTCGAGTCCGGTACGTTCGCGAAGCTCGCAGACGGCGCGGCCGTCGTTCGTTACGGCGACACGATGGTGCTCGCCACGTGTGTGAGCTCCGCACCCCGGGAGGGGATCGACTTCTTCCCGCTCACGATCGACGTCGAAGAGCGGATGTACGCCCGGGGGAAGATCCCCGGCAGCTTCTTCCGCCGTGAGGGGCGTCCGTCGGAGACGGCGATCCTCACCGCGCGGTTGATCGACCGTCCCCTGCGGCCCTCGTTCCGCGAGGGCTATCGCGACGAGGTGCAGGTGGTCGTCACGGTCCTGTCGGTCGACATGGAGAACCAGTACGACATCCCGGCGATGAACGCGGCCTCGCTCGCGGTCGGGATCGCGGGCCTGCCGTTCGACGGTCCCGTCGGATCGGTCCGGCTGGGGCTGATCGGCTCGGACTGGGTGGTGAACCCCACGTTCCAGGAGCTCGAGGAGGCCACGTTCGACATCGTCGTCGCCGGCTCGAAGAACGAGCAGGGCGGCATCGACATCCTGATGATCGAGGGGGAGGCCCCGGACGAGACCTGGCCGCTCCTCGCCGCCGGCGAGGGCGCCACCGCGCCCACCGAGGAGGTCGTCGCGCAGGGCCTCGAGCGCGCCAAGGAGGTCATCACCGACATCATCGGGCTCCAGGAGGAGTTCCTGGCCGAGGTCGGCGTGAAGCCTTCGGACGTCGAACCGCACCCGCTCTATCAGCAGGATCTCTGGGACGCGCTCGAGTCGTTCGCGAAGGACAAAGTGCTCTCCGCCCTCGTGCCCGATCGGAAAGAGCGCGAGGCGAACATGGCTGCCGTCAAGGACGAGGCGAAGGCCCACGTCGCCGAGACGCTGGGAGAGGATGCTTTCGCCGCTCGTGCGAGCGAGTTCTCGCCGGCGTGGAAGTCCCTCGAGAAGAAGGTGATGCGCGCACGGGTGATCTCGGACGGCGTCCGGCTGGACGGTCGCGGCCCGAAGGACATCCGGCCGCTCGCGGCCCACGTGGGGCTCCTGCCCCGCGCCCACGGGTCGTCGCTGTTCGAGCGCGGTGATACGCAGGTGCTCAACGTCACATCGCTCGGGATGCTCCGGATGAACCAGATGATCGACACCCTCGATCCCGAGGACTCCAAACGGTACATCCACCACTACAACTTCCCGCCCTACTCCACCGGGGAGACGGGCCGCGTGGGCTCGCCTCGCCGCCGCGAGATCGGTCACGGGGCGCTCGCCGAGCGGGCCCTGATCCCCGTGGTCCCCTCGGAGGAGGAGTTCCCGTACACGCTCCGACTGGTCTCCGACGTGCTGTCCTCCAATGGCTCGACGTCGATGGCCAGTGTGTGCGCGTCGACGCTCTCGCTGATGGATGCCGGCGTGCCGATCAAGGCGCCGGTCGGCGGGATCGCGATGGGGATGATCGCCGAAGGCGACACGTTCGTGACGCTCACGGACATCCTGGGTGCGGAGGACGCGTTGGGCGACATGGACTTCAAGGTCGCCGGCACGCGGGAGTTCGTCACCGCGATCCAGCTCGACATGAAGGTCAGCGGGATGCCGGCGGACGTGCTCGCCGGTGCGTTGCAACAGGCCCGCGAGGCTCGTTTCACGATCCTCGACGTGATGGAGGCGGCGATCCCGGCTCCGCGCGACGCCGTGAACCCGATCGCGCCGCGGATCATCACGATCACGATCCCGGTCGACAAGATCGGCGAGGTGATCGGACCCAAGGGGAAGCGGATCAACGAGATCATCGCCCAGACCGGTGCCGACATCGACATCCAGGACGACGGCACGGTGTTCATCGGCTCCCACGAAGGAGAGGGCGCCGATGAAGCGGCCCGGATGATCGACGAGATCGCGAACCCCCGTCCCGTCCTCCAGGGTGAGACCTACGACGGCACCGTCGTGAAGACGACGACGTTCGGGGCGTTCGTGAACCTCGTGCCCGGCAGAGACGGTCTCGTGCACATCTCGAAGCTGGGCAAGGGCAAGCGCCTCAGCTCCGTCGAAGAAGCGGTCCGGGAGGGCGACAAGCTCACGGTGCTCGTGGAGGACATCGACGCCCAGGGCAAGATCAGCCTGAAGCCGACCGGTCCCGATTGGGAGGTGCCGGAGGGCGAGGGTTCCTCGGGCGGTGAGCGACGCGAGCCCCGCGAGTCTCGCGAGCCTCGCAACGGGGCCGACCGTGGGCCGCGTCGCACCGGACGCCGGTTCCGCGACGCCGACAAGGGGTCCTCGGCCTAAGGCTCCGAACGATCCGGAGGCGGACAGTGGGGATCGAGCGAACCGAGTTCTCCTCGGGTCTGCGAGTCGTCACGGAGCGGATGCCCGGCGTCCGCTCCGTGTCGCTCGGCTTCTGGGTACTCGCCGGATCCCGCGACGAGCCTCCGGTGATCAGCGGGTCGAGCCACTTCCTCGAGCACCTGCTCTTCAAGGGAACGAAGACGAGGTCCGCCCGCGAGATCGCGGAGGACTTCGATGCCGTGGGGGGCGACGTGAACGCGTTCACGTCGAAGGAGTACACCTGCTACTACGCGCGCATCCTCGATGGCGACCTGGAGATGGCGGTCGACCACCTCTCCGACATGTTCCAGGACTCGGTGCTCCGGTCGGCCGATCTCGATGCGGAGCGCCAGGTGATCCTCGAGGAGATCAACATGCACGAGGACTCGCCTGAGGAGGTCGTCCACGACCTGTTCACGGAGGCCCTCTGGCCGAACCATCCGCTGGGACGGCCAGTCCTCGGCACGGCCGAGACGATCCGCGCTGCGACGCGAGACAAGGTCCACAGGTTCTACCGCAAGCACTACGTGCCAGCAGGACTCGTCGTGGCGGCCGCGGGGAACCTCCGTCACGAGGCGCTGCTCGACATGCTCCGCAGTCGCATGGACACGGGACGGATGGTGCGGTCTGGGGAACCCCAGGGATGGAACCTCCGCGCCAGCGAGACCGCGCCCGAGTCCTCCGCGAAGCCGTTGGTGAAGCGGCGCAAGACCGAGCAGGCACACATCTGCCTCGGCACGAACGGGCTCGCGCGGAGCGACCCGGACCGGTTCCCTTTCCTGATCGTGAACGGCGCGCTGGGGACCGGGATGTCCTCGCGCCTGTTCCAGGAGATCCGTGAGAAGCGCGGCCTCGTGTACTCGGTGTACAGCTATCACTCGCAGTACACCGAGGCGGGGCTGTTCTCGTGCTACGCGGGAACGACACCCGCCCGCGCGCAGGAGGTGATCGGCCTGCTCCGTCGCGAGCTGGACGACGTCGCGGAGGGCGGTCTGACGGCCGAGGAGTTCGATCGCGCGAAGGGACACGTGAAGGGATCGATGGTGCTCTCGCTCGAGGACCCGGGGAGCCGGATGTCGAGGATCGGCAAATCCGAGATCGCGCACGGCGAGATCCTCACGGTGAACCAGTCGCTGAAACGCGTGGAAGATGTGTCGCTCGAGGACGCACGACGGGTGGCCAAGCGGGTGCTGTCGCAGCCGATGACCCTCACCGTCCTCGGGCCGTTCGCCCAGCGCGATCTCGCGGGGGTGATGGCGTGATCCGCGTCGGCGTGCTCGGTGCCACCGGCAAGGTGGGCGCCGAGGTGTGTCGTGCCGTGCACGCCGACGAGGACCTCGAGCTCGCCGCCGGGATCTCCCGCTCGAAGGCGGGCGAGCCGGCCTCCACGGTGCTCGGCCTGGAGAACTCCGACGTCGTTCTGGCCGAGAACCTCGACGCCTTCGACGCGGCGAAGGTCGCGGTCGCGGTCGACTTCACGAGTGGTTCCTTCGCCCCGGAGCACATCGCCTGGGCGATCGAGCACGGCGTCCACATCGTCGTCGGCACCACGGGATTCGAGGTGGACGAAGCGTGGCGCGAAGCGCCGGTCGGTGTGTTCGTCGCCCCCAACTTCGCGATCGGAGCCGCCCTGATGCAGCGGTTCGCACGCGAGGCCGCCCGGTACCTGCCGGCTGCCGAGATCGTCGAGCTCCACCACGATGGGAAGGCCGACGCACCGTCGGGGACGGCGGCCGCGACGGCCGATTCGATCGCGGCCGCCCGCGAGGACACATGGTCCGGACCGGCATCGGAGTCGCTGCGCGGGGTCCGCGGAGGCGAGCGGGCGGGGATCCGCATCCACTCGATCCGGCTCCCCGGCCTGGTCGCGCACCAGGAGGTCATCTTCGGTGGTCAGGGACAGACGCTCACGATCCGCCACGACTCCACGGATCGGACGTCGTTCGTGCCCGGAGTGTTGATGGCGATCCGATGGGTGACGACCCACGCGGGTCTGACCGTCGGCCTCGACGCGATCCTCGAGTAGATCCGCCGCTGCCGGTAGGCTCGGGCGTCATGGACATCGAGATCCGTCCGATCACCTACGAGGAGCGCCCCGAGTGGGTCCAGGCTGCCGAGACCGCCTTCAGCTCTGTGGCGAAGGAGGACGAGGTGGAGGCATCGCTCCCCGTCATCGAGCCCGATCGCTCGTTCGCGGCGATCGACGGCGGCAGGATCGTCGGCACGTCGGCTGCCGTCACCTTCCGGATGATGGTCCCCGGGGGCGCGAGGATCCCGACTGCGGGCGTCACGATGGTGGGCGTCCACCCCACCCATCGCCGCAGGGGGATCAACACCGGGATGATGCGGGTCGTCCTGGAGCAAGCCGCGGAGCGGGGCGAGCCGCTCGCGGCGCTCTTCGCGTCCGAGGGGGCGATCTACGGACGCTTCGGGTACGGCCTCGCCGGGCTGCTCGGCGAGTTCCAGGCAGAGTCCGCTCGGATGGCGTTCGTGCGCGGATACGAGCCGAGCGGCCGCGTCGAGCTCGTTTCGAAAGAGGAGGCGATGCCGATCATCGACGAGGTCTACGACGCCGCGATGCGCCCGGGCGGTGTAGAGCGGAACGCGGCCCTCCGCGATCACAACTTCGCGACGGTCGGCGAGGACAAGGATCACCCGTGGATGTACGCGGTGCACCGCGACGACGCCGGGACCGCGGATGCGTACGCGGTCTACTGGACGAAACATGACTGGACCCGCTCGGTGCCGGCGGGAACGATCACCGTCAAGGAGTGTGTGGGCGCCACACCTTCCGGGAACTCGGATATCTGGCGCTTCTTGTTCGACGTCGACCTGGTGGCGACCGTCGAGGCGTGGAACCGACCGGCCGACGAACCGCTGCTCCATCTCCTTCGTGAGCCGCGACGCCTGCGGTTCTCGGTGAACGACGGGCTGTGGGTCCGGCTCATGGACGTCATCGTGGCGCTCGAAGCTCGGCGATACGGGACCGACGGGCGGCTGGTGTTCGAAGTCACGGATCCGTTCCGTCCGGACAACGACGGGCGGTACGAGCTCGTCGTCGAAGGCGGGGAGGGCAGCTGCACCCGCACCGACGCGGCAGCCGACCTCGCAGGCACGATCAACGTCCTGGGAGCGACGTACCTCGGCGGGTCGAGCTTCCACCAGCTGTGGTGGGCGAGACAGGTCGAGGAGCACTCGCAGGGTTCGCTCGAGAGGGCGGATGCGATGTTCGCGTCCTCACCTGCACCGTGGTGCGTCGCGGACTTCTGATCGCCAGGCTGGGTCTCGCGTGATGCGTCGAGGATGTGCTAGCGGCTCGTGGGTTCGTCCTCGCCGGCTCGGCGGCGCGCCAGGACGAACACCAGGTCGCTCAGCCGGTTGAGGTAGCGGCGGACCTCGGGATTCACGTCGCGGCCGTCGTGTTCCAGGGCTACGACGTGCCGCTCCGCCCGCCTGATCACGCTACGGGCGAGGTCCAGCGCCGCGCTTCCCTCGTTCGCGCCCGGAACGATGAATGCCTCGGGGAGCGCTCGTTCGGCGACGAGCTCGTCGATCCGCCGCTCGAGCCGTTCGGTCATGTCGCTCGTCACGAGCGACACGCCCGGCTGGAGCTTCGCGCGCTCGGTCGGGTTCGTGGCCAGATCCGCGCCCACGATGAAGAGCTCCCGCTGGAGCGCGAGGAGCTCTTCGGCCATCACGGGCTCGGCCGAGGCGCGTGCGAGTCCGAGCGCGGCCACCGCCTCGTCGGTCGTTCCGTACGCCTCGGTCGCCGCGTCGTCCTTCGAGATCCGGCCACCGTAGAGGAGCCCCGTGGTGCCGTCGTCGCCGGTCTTCGTGTAGATGCGCGGCATGGGGAGCTAGCATAGGGCGTCACTGCGGACGTCCTTCCGATCCGACCGGATCGCGAGGCCCGCCCAGACCGAGGAGGATTCGCGTGGCCGGAAGGTTCGGATCCGTCGTCACCGCGATGGTCACGCCGTTCCGTCCCGATCACGGCGTCGACCTCGATGGCGCGCAGGAGCTCGCGTCCTGGCTCACGGACAACGGCTCGGACTCGGTCTTCGTGGTGGGATCGACCGGCGAGTCACCCACCCTGTCCCACAACGAGAAGGCGGACCTGTTCCGCGCGGTGGGTGAGGCGGTCAGCGGGAAGGGCAAGATGATCTGCGGGACGGGGACCTACTCCACCGCCGAGACCCTCGAGCTGACACAGGCCGCCGAGGACGCGGGCGCCGACGGCATCGTCGTCGTGACTCCGTACTACAACAAGCCTCCGCAGCGCGGGCTGGTCGCGCACTTCGAGCACATCGCCGATGCGACGGAGCTGCCGATCATCGTCTACAACATCCCCAGCCGCACCGGGACCCGGATCGAGCACGAGACGATGCTCCGGATCGCCGAGAAGCCGAACGTCGTCGCCGTCAAGGACTCCACGGGCGACTTCAAGGCGATCTCGAACCTGATCTCGGAAGCTCCCGAGGGGTTCGAGGTGTATTCGGGCGACGACTGGGCGACGTTCGGCTACGTGTGTCTGGGCGCCGTCGGCGTCGTGAGCGTGGCGTCGCATCTCGTCGGCCTGCAGATCAGGCAGATGATCGACCTGATCGAGACGGGCGACGTCCCGGCCGCCCGCAAGCTGCACGAAGACCTCTCGCCGCTGTTCAACGCGCTGTTCGTGACGTCCAACCCGATCCCCGTGAAGGCAGCGTTGGACATGCTGGGCCGGCCGGCGGGTCCGCCACGACTGCCGTTGGTGCCCGCCACCGCGGACGAGCGCGAGCGGATCCAACGAGCACTGGAGGATGCCGGTCTCCTCTGAGTCTGCGGCGCGACTCGTCTTCCTCGGCGGGGTCGGCGAGGTCGGCCGCAACATGGCCTGCCTCGAGCTGGACGGACGCATCCTGATCATCGACGTCGGACTGTCGTTCCCCTCGGGCGACATGCCCGGGATCGACCTCGTCCTGCCGGACTTCGACTTCCTGCGCACGAAGATCGATCGGATCCAGGCGGTCGTGCTCACGCACGGGCACGAGGATCACATCGGAGCGTTGCCCTACCTGCTCCGCGACGTCGACCGCCGGCTCGAGGTCTACGGCACGCCGTTCACGCTCGCACTGCTGCAGGGCAAGCTCGAGGAGCACGAGGTCGAGCATCTCGTCGATCTCAAGACCGTCTCACCGGGGGAGCAGGCGTCGACGGGCCCGTTCACGATGCGGTTCCTCCGCGTCACGCACTCGATCCCGGATGGGACGGCGGTCGTGGTCGACACGCCGTTCGGCTCGATCCTCCACACCGGCGACTTCAAGATCGATCAGACCCCGCTCGACGGCAGGGCCACCGACCTCCACGGCCTGGCCAAGGAGGCAGGCCGCGGCAAGGGGGTCCATCTGTTGCTCTCCGACTCGACGAACGCCGAGGAGCCCGGGTACTCCGTCAGCGAGCGCACCGTCGGGCCGGTCCTGCTCGACATCGTCGAGAACGCCGGGGGCCTCGTGGTCGCGGCCTGCTTCTCGAGCCACATCCATCGCGTGCAGCAGATCGTGAACGCCGCGCGCGCGAACGAACGGATCGTCTCGTTCCTCGGACGCTCCATGCTGAAGTCCGTCGATGCCGCGCGGCGACTCGGTCACCTGCACATCGACGACAAGGATGTCGTCGATATCTCGGAGATCGACCGACTGGATCCGGGCCGTGTGGTGGTGATCTGCACCGGCTCGCAGGGGGAGCCCTACTCGGCCCTCTCGCTGATGGCGCAGCGACAGCACAAGTGGGTCACGATCGGCCCTGGGGAAACCGTCGTCCTCTCGTCGTCGTTGATCCCCGGGAACGAACCCGCGATCCATCGGGTCGTCGACTCCCTCTACCGGACCGGCGCCGACGTCTTCCACATGCCGTCCGATCCGGTCCACGCCTCCGGACATGCCGCGCAAGAGGAGCTGCGTCTGATGCTCTCACTGGTCCGGCCGCGGTGGTTCATCCCCGTCCACGGCGAGCGCCGGCACCTGCAGCATCACGCACGCCTGGCACACGAGGTCGGTATCCCGCCCGAGCGGACGCTCGTCTGCGAGGACGGCGACGTCGTCGAGGTCGGCGGGGAGGTGCGCCACGTCGACCGCATCCAGGCGGGGATGACGTTCGTGGACGGCCTCGGGATCGGCGACGTGGGCGGGGAGGTGCTCCGGGACCGGCGGAAGCTGTCGGCCGACGGAGTGGTCGTGGTGGTCATCATCGTCGATTCGCAGACCGGTGAGCTGGTCGGCGGCCCCGATCTCGTGAACCGCGGCTTCGTGCACGAGGAGTCCTCTGCTGCCATCCTGGAGGAGGGCCGCCTGCGCGTGATCGAGGCGGTGAAAGAGTCGGCGGACGCCCGGGTGACGGACCCGTCCGCATTGCAGCAGAACGTTCGTCGCGTCCTCAAGCGGTACTTCAACGAGGCGACCCAGCGGAAGCCCGTGATCCTGCCCGTGATCATGGAGGTCTGACCGTCCCGGGTCCTTGAAGCGTCCGTCCCAGCCGTCATGCTTGTCCGCACATGGCAACGAAGACTTCCCCCTCCCGGAGGTCCGGGGGCAGCGGGTCGCGTTCGCGTCCCTCCAAGAAGGCCGCCCCTCGGAGCAAGCGCCGAAGCACGAGTAGCCGGACGCCGTCCAGGACCCCGGTCAGGACGGTCCTGTCCCCTTGGGCGCGCGACGCCCTCGGCATCGGGCTCATCGTGCTGTCGCTCCTCGCGGCCCTGTCCCTCTGGCTCGAGGCCGGTGGGCCGGTCGGCCGGGCGATCACCTGGCTGATCCGCGGCAGCTTCGGCTTGGGGGCGTACGCCTTCCCTCCGCTCGCGGGGTGGTGGGGGTTCGTGCTGCTCCGAGATGTCGCTCGGGAGGAACGCGTCCGGATGGCGATCGGGTTCGTCGTGCTCGTCGCGGGAGCCCTCGGGCTCGTCTCGCTCTTCGCGGGCAATCCGGGCTTCTCCGACGGATGGGCGAGCGACACGGGGCTGGCCGGCGCAGGTGGCGCACTGGGAGCCATCACCGCGTGGCCCCTCGCTCGGGTCATCTCTCCGATCGGCGCCGCGATCGTGTGCGCCGGGCTCGCGAGTCTCGGACTGCTGATCTTCACCGGTACGCCGTTCGCCGCCGTCAAGGAGAAGTTCGACACGTTCCGCGAGGAACGCGACGAACGCGACCCGGTGGCCGCGAAAGCGAAGGACTCGGATCGCGTGAAGCCGCGCCGCCGATGGTCGCTCCGCGATGCGTTCGGGCTCACCGACGGCGTGATCCACCTCCCCGAGGCGGACGATGGGCACGAGGCCACGACCGAGAGGATCGCCTCGGTTCCGCAGGATCCTGCGTTCCCCTCGGAGCCGGCGCTGCCGGCGACGAGCGGTTCTCGCTCGCGGACCGTCAAGACCCCGTTCGGGCCGTATCAGCTTCCCCCGCTCGACCTGTTCCGGACGGCCCCTCCTTCCAACGCGGACTCGCGCGCGGAGAAGGACACGCTGGCCGCGCTCGAGCGGACCCTGCACACGTTCGGCGTCGACGCCCAGGTCGTGGGAGCGCACCGCGGTCCCACCGTCACGATGTACGAGGTCGCGGTGGCTTCGGGCACCAAGGTGAGCAAGGTCGTGGCGCTCTCGAGCGACATCTCGTACGCGCTCGCCTCCCCTGACGTCCGGATCCAGGCGCCGATCCCAGGCAAATCGGCGATCGGGATCGAGGTCCCGAACACCCATCGGGACTTCGTGATGGTGGGGGACGTGCTGCGTTCCCCGGCGGCGAAGCAGGCGACGCATCCACTCGAGGTCGCCCTCGGCAAGGACGTCCATGGCCGCGCGCGGATGGTGAACCTCGCCGAGATGCCGCACCTGCTGATCGCCGGCGCCACGGGCGCAGGGAAGTCCTCACTCGTGAACTCCTTCATCACCTCCCTGCTCGCGCGTACGACCCCGGAAGACGTCCGTCTGATCCTGGTCGACCCGAAGCGTGTGGAGCTCAGTCACTTCGGCGATGTGCCGCACCTGCTCTCCCCCGTGATCGTGCATCCGAAGCGGGCCGCCGAGGCTTTGCAGTGGATCGTCCGCGAGATGGAGATGCGGTACGAGCTCCTCGCCACGGTCGCCGTCCGCGACATCGACTCCTACGAGGAGGGACTCCGCGACGGCACGCTCCGGATCCCGCCCGGCATGGAGGAGAAGTTCGAGCACATGCCGTTCATCGTCGTCGTGATCGACGAGCTGGCGGATCTGATGATGGTGGCACCGCGCGACGTGGAGGACGCGATCTGTCGGATCGCCCAGATGGCGCGCGCGGTCGGGATCCATCTCGTGGTCGCCACCCAGCGCCCGTCGGTCGACGTGGTGACCGGCCTGATCAAGGCGAACATCCCCTCGCGCATCGCGTTGATGACCTCGTCGCAGGCGGACTCGCGCGTGATCCTCGACATGAACGGCGCCGAGAAGCTCGT
>JAJNBA010000033.1 GCA_021155985.1 Actinomycetes bacterium | reverse complement strand
GGGCCGGAGGGGCGCGACGTCGCGGATCGGATCGCGGGCGCGATCGGCCTGTCCACGGCGAACTATCCCGTGGAGGAGACGTTCTGGGCCGCCCGGCGATTCTTCGAGCTGCTCTCCGACGGACGGCCGTTGATCGTGTTGATCGACGACATCCACTGGGCAGAGCGGACGTTCCTCGACCTCATCACGTACGTCGAGTCGAACCTGACGGGGGTGCCCGTGGTGCTCGCGTGCTCTGCCCGGCCCGACCTCTTCGATGCCCATCCCGAGTGGGCGGAGGAGTCGGACGGGCGCCGCGTCCTCGTGCTCCAGCCCCTGTCCGACGAAGAGAGCGCGGAGGTGGCGGCGAACCTGCTCGGCACCACGGACCTCGATGCCGCGGTGCGCGCGAAGATCGTCGAGGCGTCCGAGGGCAACCCTCTCTTCGTGGAGCAGATGCTCTCGATGCTCCTGGACGACGGGATCCTCGAGAAGGACGACCGCGGGCGATGGATCCTGATCCGCGAGGTCGGCGCGATCACGATCCCCCCGACGATCCAGGCGCTTCTCTCCGCACGGCTCGACCGCCTCGGTCCGATCGACCGGGTGGTGGTGGAGCGGGCTTCCGTGATCGGACAGGTCTTCTTCCGGGGCGCCGTCGAGGACCTCTCGCCGGACGAGGTGCGGCGCCACACGGGCGAGAGCCTTCGGAACCTCACGCACCGCGAGCTGGTGGCGCCGCACGAATCGACCTTCGCGGGACAGGAGGCCTACCGGTTCATGCACATCCTGATCCGCGAAGCGGCGTACCACGGGTTGCTGAAGCGGACGCGGGCCGACCTCCACGTCCGCTTCATCGATTGGCTGGAACGGGTGGCCTCCGACCGGGTGCTCGAGTTCGAGGAGATCCGCGGCTATCACCTCGAGCAGGCGTTCTTCACGCTCCAGCAGCTCGCACCCAACGACGAGCAGGTCTGGCAGATCGGCGTGCGCGGGAGCGGCTACCTCTCCTCCGCCGGGCGCCGGGCGCTGGCGCGAGGGGACATCCCGGCGGCCGCCAACCTCCTACAGCGGGCCGCGACCCTGCTCCCGCCGGGCCACGCGGAGCGCCCACGGCTCCGCCTGGACGCGGCGGAGGCCCTGACCGAGCAGGGAGGGTTCGACGAGGCGGGTGCGATGCTCCACGCCGCGATCGACGAGGCGCACGAGCTCTCCGACCGGGTCCTTGAGGCGACGGCGCAGATCCAGGAGCTGGAGCTCCTGTACACGGTCGACCCGGAAGCTGTGGAGCCGACGATCGTCGCCGGCGTCGAGGAGCATCTCCCTGAGCTGGAGGCGTTGGAGGCGCACGACGGTCTCGCGCGCGCCTGGCGGCTGATCATGTTCGTCCGGGAGATGGGTCTGCAGTGGGGCGAGTCGGAGGCGGCGGCGCAGCGCACGCTCCAGCACGCCCGCCTCGCCGGCAACCGGCTGATGGTCGCCCGTGCGATCCCCTCGCTCGGCTACTGCGCCCTCAGCGGACCGACGCCGGTGCCGGAGGCGATCGAACGGTGCCGCGCGCTCCTCGAGGAGGTCCGTGGCGACCGGAAGCCGGAAGCCCTGCTCGAAGCCGCGCTTTCGCACCTCGAGGCGATGCGGGGCAACGTGGAGGAGTCCCGCGCGCTTTACCGAGCGAGTCGCGCGAAGCTCGAGGAACTGGGCTGGACGTTCCTGGCGGCGCAGACGTCGTTCGACTCGGGACCGGTGGAGATGCTCGCCGGGGATCTCGAGGCCGCGGAGGCCGAGCTGCGACGTGACTTCGACGCCCTCGAGCGGATGGGTGAGACGAACTACATCTCCACCACCGCGGCGTTCCTGGCGGAGGTCCTGTACCGCCAGGGGGACCTGGACGGCGCGGAGGAGCACACGAAGATCAGCGAGGAGCTCGCGGCCCAAGACGACGTGTCGTCGCAGTTCCGGTGGCGGAGCGTTCGCGGGAAGGTCCTCGCCTCGCGCGGCGACGCGGCCGGGGGCGAGAAGCTCGCGCGTGAGGCGGTGGCGATGATCCAGGCCTCCGACGACCTGAACTCGCAGGGCGAAGCGTTGATCGACCTCGCGGAGGTGCTGCGACTCGCGGGCCGGACGGGGGAGGCCGCCGAGGCGGCTCGCGAGTCCCTGGCGTTGTTCGACGCGAAGGGCAACACGGTCTCGGCGGCGCTCGCGCGAGCCACGGTGCACGAGCTCGCGTCGGCGAGCGTCAGCTGACGACGATCGAGCCGCACATCCCGGAGCAGACGCCGTTCGCGACGTTGCCGTGGATCGTGCAGTAGAAGCGGAAGGTCCCTCGGCGGTTGAAGGTCCTCGCCACGGAGGTCCCGTTGGGGATGCTCCGGAAGTAGCTCCAGTTCGCGCCTCGGGACTTGACGTTGTGATCGCCGTGCACGGCCCGCCACCGAACGGTGGTCGTTCGCGCGACGTCGCGCACCTTGGGCTTCCAGACGTAGCGGGTGCCGTTGAAGACCCCGCGGACACCCACGGTGACGGCGTCGGCGATCCCCGTGGTCCCCGAGATCGTGGCGAGGGTGATCGCAAGTACGACGATGCTCCTGTGGCGGCGTCCGACCATGGCGTCCCTCCGTGTCGCGGGTACTACGTGTGGTGCGATCGTCCAGATTGCGTCGTGTCGCGGGCGAGGGCTACAGTGCCTAGATGGCCGAGCGACCCACGGAGCGCGAGCGCACGCCCACGCTGAAAGAGGCAGCGCGCCGCCGGAAGACCCTCCACGAGGCGCTGGTCGCGCTCGAGTTCGCCACCTCCTCCCCCGCCGCGGGGCGCATCCCGGACTGGACCTCGCACGTGGTCAAGGAGATCACCGCGGTCCGTGACGCGTGGGATCAGCACGTCGAGCACACCGAGAAACCGGAAGGCCTCTACGAGGAGATCGTCACGATGTCGCCGCGCCTGAGCGGGACGATCGATCGCCTGCGGGGCGAGCATCCCGAGATCACCCAGGCGGTCGGCGAGATGCTGGCTCGGCTCGAGCAGGTCGATATCGGAGGTCTCCCCTGGCCGCTCGACGACGCTCGCGATGACCTCCAGCGGTTGATCGGGAAGGTGATCCGTCACCGCCAGAAAGGCGCGGACCTCGTGTGGGAGGCCTACAACGTCGACATCGGCGGACCGGAATAGGTCGGCACGGCCTGCAGCCGACCCGCCCTGAACGACCGGCTCCCCGCGTTACGCTGACGGCGTGCCTCGTATCGCGCTCGGCCAGCTGAACCTCACCGTCGGCGACCTCGCCGGCAACGTCGAGAAGATGGCGTCCTCGGCGTCGGAGGCGGCGGCGGCCGGCGTCGAGCTCGTGTGCTTCCCGGAGCTGTCGGTCACCGGCTACCCGCCCGAGGACCTCGTGCTCCGCCCCGAGTTCGTCCGTGACAACCTCGCCGCGCTCGACGAGCTCGCTGCCAAGACCGCCGATGCCTGCCCCGTGATCGCCGGGTTCGTGGACCGGACGGAGCGTGGGCTGCACAACGCGGCCGGGTTCCTCGCGGGCGGCGAAGTACGCGCCCGGTACCACAAGATCGTCCTGCCGAACTTCGGGGTCTTCGACGAGCAGCGGTATTTCGTGCCCGGCGACCGGACCGAGCAGGTGTCGGTGGGCGGCGTGTCGATGGGGCTCTCGGTGTGCGAGGACGTCTGGCATCCGGGGCGCCCCTTCTCCGAGTACCGCGGCGTTCCGCTGGTGACCAACATCAACGGGTCGCCCTACCACCGGCGCAAGCTCGAGGAGCGCCTCGGCGTCCTCCGGGATCGGGCCCGCGAGTTCGGTGGGTGTATCGCGTACGTGAACGCCGTGGGCGGACAGGACGAGCTGGTCTTCGACGGCGGGTCGGTCGTCATGGGACCGGACGGGCACGTCGCGTGCCGGGCGCCGCTGTTCGACGAGGACCTCCTGATCGTCGACGTGGACGACGACGCGGCGCGCGCCGAGCACGACGCCG
Source organism: Actinomycetes bacterium (assembly GCA_021155985.1). GTDB lineage: Bacteria > Actinomycetota > UBA4738 > UBA4738 > HRBIN12 > JAJNBA01. The sequence continues at coordinate 17,212 of JAJNBA010000033.1, read as the reverse complement.
TGTGGCCGGAACCGCCCGAGTCGATCTACCGCGCCCTCGTCCTCGGTCTGCGCGACTACGTGCGGAAGAACGGGTTCGACGACGTCGTCCTCGGCCTCTCGGGCGGCATCGACTCCGCCTTCGTCGCGGTGCTGGCGGCCGACGCGCTCGGCGCCGACGCGGTCCGTGCCCTCGCCATGCCCTCGCCGTACTCGAGCTCCGAGAGCGTGGATGACGCGGTCGACATCGCCGCGAGGCTCGGCATCCGGCTCGACGTCACGCGGATCGATGCGGTGTTCGACGCCTACCGATCGGCGCTGCGGCCGCTGTTCGAGGACCGCCCCGAGGACGTCGCCGAGGAGAACCTGCAGGCGCGGACCCGCGGCAACCTGCTGATGGGCGTCTCGAACAAGTTCGGCTCGCTGGTACTGGCCACGGGGAACAAGAGCGAGTACGCCGTGGGCTACGCCACGCTCTACGGGGACATGGCGGGCGGTTTCGCCCCGATCAAGGACGTCCCCAAGACCCTGGTGTACGAGCTCTGCCGGTGGCGGAACAGCGCGGGCCCCGGGGAACCGCTCCCGGGCCGGGTGCTCACGAAGGCCCCGTCCGCTGAGCTCCGCCCGGGACAGAAGGACTCGGACTCCCTCCCGCCGTACGAGTCGCTCGACCCGATCATCGAGGGGTACGTCGAGGACGATCTGGGCATCGACGAGATCGTCGCCGCCGGGCACGACCGGGCGACGGTGGACACGGTCGTCCGGATGATCGATCGCGCCGAGTACAAACGCCGCCAGGCGGCCCCGGGGATCAAGATCACGCCGAAGGCCTTCGGCCGCGACCGCCGGATGCCGATCACGAACCGCTACGTGGACTGACCACGATCGGAACCAGGTTCCTACAATCTCCGGAGGGGCGGTAGCTCAGTCCGGTTAGAGCAGGGGGCTTTTAACCCTCGTGTCGCGGGTTCGAATCCTGCCCGCCCCACCAGCGTTCAGACCCTGGTTCCATCGGGCTCGTGCAGATGGAGCTCGTCGATCTCGTGGGCGGGCCGTGACTCCACGCCCCGGACGTCGTCCCGAGCCGCCGGTTCCGTGCGGACCATCTCGTCGAGCTTCAGGTGGAGCGCGGCCGAGTCCCGGTTCTGGGTGTTCTGGAGGATGAACACCATCAGCAGCGTCCCCATCGAGATCGCGATGTTCGTGATCGCCACGCCGAAGAGGAGCAAGGACACGACCACGAGCCCTGCCGCGACGAGGAACGCCCAGTGGTTCCCGGTCCATCTCGCCACCAGGGTGGAGAAGTCGGCGAACGACGCATGTGCGCGCGACGTCGCCGACTCCTCCGTCACGGGCTTGCTGTGAGGCGTCTGCCCATCGATCACAGCATCTCCGTCCGCGCCTGCTTGGCTCGGTCGGCGCCGATCGCGGACTTCGTGTGCTTCTGCTCCTCCGGAGGAGGCAGCACCGCCGGGAGCCCGAGGGACTCGAGCCAAAGCTCCCGGGCCCATCCCATCGTGTGGTAGAGGTGCTCGTCCTCCTGCTCCTCCACCTCGCCGTGGGCCTCCTTGAGCGCCTTCCCTTCCTCCCCGGTGAGCTTCTTGGCCGCCTCGCCGATCAGCTCCCAGTTCATGTGGTCCTTCGACTCGGCCTCGACGACGCACTCGGCGGCTACCAACTGCGCCGCAGCGGGATCGGCTCGCAGCGCGGTCTCCATCGACGCGACGAGCGCCTCGCCCTTGGTCCGCACGATCCGACGTCCCGGCGTCTCGGTCTCCGCGTCGAGGCCGAACGCGTCGAGGACGCGCAGCATGATGACCTCGTGGTTGCGGGTCTCGTCCAGGTACTTGCCCCACTCCTTCTTCAGGTCGTCGTTCTGAGCACACCGGACGGCGGTCTCGTAGATCTTGACCCCCCCGCGCTCTGTCTCGAGTGACTGGTACAAGAGTTCGTCGAGCTGTTCCTTGTTCACTGGTTTCCCTCCATCGACTCGGAACGGGGGCCCCGACGGGCCCAGACCGGTGACTACCCGGGGCGCGGACGGTGGAAACGCTGCGTCGGCAACGGTCGCTATGGTCGCCCGATGCAGTTGGTCGAGATGACCGGGCCGGGCGGCGCGTGGCGCGTGCACGTCCCGGAGACGCGGAGGGAGCGGATGCGGGGGCTCCGAGGTCACCCACCGCCCGGACCGCGCGAGGCCATGCTGTTCCGTCGCTGCCGCAGCATCCAGACGTTCGGGCTGCGGCAGACGATCACGGTGGCCTTCCTCGGCCCAACGATGCAGGTGCTGGAGGTCCGCCGATGCCCGCGAGGGAGGATCGTCGGGGCTCGGTCACCGGGCGCGCGTCACGCTCTGGAGTGTGCCGAGGGTTGGGCGCCCAGGGTGGGCGATCGATTCAGCCCCCCGGCTGGAGGACCGCGATGAGAACCACGGCCCCGATCGCCGCTGCACACACGAGCAGGAAGGCGACCACCCACGGAGCCCAGCTCGGCAGTGCGGCCGGCTCACGTCGCGCGCGATCGGGCTCGATCAGGCCGAGCCACTCCAGGACCACGCGGACCTCGCGATGGGGCATACGACAGCTTCGGGCGAACGAAGACCCTCCTTGAGTGCCCGGTTGTCGTTCCCGTCGCCGCGCTGGCACGCTGCGGCCATGCGGATCGCGCGGCCGCTCGTCCCGCTCCTGCTCCTGGCCGCCGCCTGCGGTGGGGACGCCGATGCCGATCCCGCTCCCGGCGACTACTTCGCCCAGCTCCAGCGGGTCAGCGAGACCGCGCACATCCAGGAGCGAGGGCTCCGCCGTGACCTGCGGGGCCGGCTCGAGGAGGCGACGCCCGGGGAGGATCGCAGGGCGGTGGTGTCGGTCTTCCTGGACCAGAGCGCCCGCCTCGACCAGGACGTCCTGGATGCCCTCGGAGCGCTCGATCCCCCCACGGAACTCGCTTCCGCGCAGCAAGCCTTCCGCGACGCCTGGACGTCCCACCTCGATCTCATCGTGAAGGTCCGCGATGCGAGCTTCCCGACCGCCGACGAGGTCCTCGAGCGGCTCGAGGCCCCGGTCTTCCGCAACGCGGCAGCGGAGATCCGGGCACGCTGCGACGACCTCCAAGCGGCCGTCGCGGCAGCGGGCTCCGACGTGGACCTCGTGTGCGACGGTCGGCTGTCCTGACGGGGGGCTCGATCTCCGGGGCTGAGGGCCCTGGCTATACTCTCTGAGCTGTCCCCGATGGGAAGATGGCGTGGGGCAGGCCCCCATCGTCTAGCGGCCTAGGACGCCGCCCTTTCAAGGCGGTAGCACGGGTTCGAATCCCGTTGGGGGCACGGCACCACCACATATGCGCCCGTAGAGGAGTCCGGTCGTCCTCACCTCCCTGTCAAGGAGGAGATCGCGGGATCGAAGCCCGTCGGGCGCGCTGGGCGAGCGAGTCGGAAACGGCTCGCTCACCGGTCTGGGGTGCAGCGAGCGTCGCCCCCAGGCGAGATCGGGGGAGGTAGCTCAGTCGGTAGAGCACGCGGCTGAAAACCGCGGTGTCGGCGGTTCGATCCCGCCCCTCCCCACCGGATGGGGGGGTGGGCCGCCCTCCCGGGCGGCCCACCCTTCGTCTCACTCCGGCTGGAAATAGTGCGCTTGCCGGAAGTTCGCCACCCGCCGGCCGAGTCGTGCACCCTGCGCTTCCGCGGTCCAGAAGTGCAGTCCACCGAAGACACGCGCTCGAAGGATCTCCCGGCCCGCCTGGGAGAACCGCGTGAATGTGCGCGTGATCGGTGCGGGACCCGGCTGCAGGAACGTGCGTGTCGCGCTGAACGTCATGCGGTTCGTCCCGTAGAAGTCCTTCAGGGTCTCGACGATCGACCAGCTGCCGCAATTGTGCCCGGACGGATGCTCTGGATAAGGGGGAACCGGGTTGAGCGACTCCCAGGTTTCGTCGGCCTCTGTCAACGGGTTGCCGTCGGTTGCCGCTTCCCGGATCGCGGTCGTCGGCCGCCAGAAGCCCCATTTCGCCTTATCCAGGTTGCAGGCGATCACGGCGTCCCCCACCGTGAGGTACAGCATGCCGAAGTATCGAGCGTTCTCAGCGGTGGACAGCTCGTTCGCCGCCGAGAGCTGCCGGAAGATCCGGGTCCACATCCCGATCGCGTGGTCGGCCCAGAAAAGAGCCATCGCGGTCTGATCTGCTCTCCTCGTGGTGCTGTCGATGGCGCCGAGCGACTTCACACGTTTGAACTCCCTCGTGTACTTGGCGCTCGTGACGGCGTTCGGACCCCGTGTGCCGAACATCGCGGCGTCCGGGACGAGGAACGGCACCATCTGGCCCACCCAGTAGAAGTTGTTGCCGGCCAGGCCCTCCGCGAGAGGCCGCCACTCTCCTACGTCGAAGCCAACGTCGAACGACGGGTCGCCGTAGCGACCGTCGCCGGTCCGCTCAGCGATCATCGCCTGTGCCGCGGCGTTGCCGACCGCCACGCCGCCATCGATCGAGCTCTGGGAGACGCCGGCGTTCGAGATCGCGGTGAGCGAAGCGTCGTAGTACCCCTGCAGTCGCGCGGTGACCGTGGGGACATCGGCCTCGAGGATCAGCGGGGGTTTGAGGATGTCCAGGAGCACTTGATAGCCGGCCGCGGCCGCCGCGGCATCCTCCGAGTCGGTGGCGTCCGCCACGGCGGGGGCCACCAGGTAGGGCTCGTATCCGCCCGTGATCGCGTTCACACCGTCGTAGATCGCGCCGTGGACCATCGCGAGATGCAGCGCCGACACGACCGGTGATTTCCACGGTGCGGCCGGGCCCAAGATCAGCTCGTCGTACGCGTGCTGGTTCCACGCGAGAACCTGATCCGGGACATTCTGTGCTGCGACCGACCCGGACGTCGGCAGCACCGGTACGGTCGTGAGCACGACGATGGCGACGGCCATCGCGGCTCGCCTTCGTTTCCTCAACATGATGCGTCTCCTCCCGGGGGTGGGAACCGATACGAGCCACTCCTTCTACGCTGAGCCGTCACCTCCTCTGATCGTCCGGTATCCACGTAGCTTGCGAGGGGGTGCTTCGACGGGCAAGGACCTACGACACCGTGCGAACGTTGCGGATGTCACCACGAGGCCCACGCGGTCCATCTCCGTCTCTCCAGTCGCCCGTCACCCCCGCAGGAAGCCGAACGTCGTCGCATCCGGCGGTCGTTCTCGATGCCATGGATGCGCAACGACGCCAGAACGCGTAGGAGCGGGGTGATCGTCCGCATCCCCGCGTGCTCGCGAGTGTTCCGCTTCCACATGCATGAACCCTCGAGGGACGAGGAACGCTGCTGTCGATCTAGGATCGTCGCGTCGACCTGAGATCTGAGCGTTCGGAGGATCCAGTCACGAGTCGGAACGTTCGTCCATCCCCCTGATGAACCCCCGGCGGGCGATCAGTGTTGTTGCGGGTCGTGCTCAGTTCAGGAGCTCGTGGCCCCGGATCTCTGCCCAATGCGACAGTACGCCCTGGTAGATCTCGGCCGAGCGTGGGAACTCGTGCCGCGCCAGCGCCTCCAGCGCGAGGCCCAGATCGCGCACGCTGCGATCGTCGTCGAGCTCATCCCACGTGAGGAAGTCGCAGAGCCCCCCGTAGTCGAGCTCCACGAGCGATCGGACGTCGAACAGCGCGATCCACTCGTGGAGGTCCATCAGGAGATCGCCGATCGGCCCCAGGTCCGACCTTCGCAGGAGCGGGATCGTCTGGCCCGCTCGTCGGAGCGCCTTGCGGGCGGTCGTTCGATACCGGAGCCGCAGGTCCCCGTACTCGTCTTCCCCCAGCCACCGCTCCTCTTCCGCGAAGAGCGCGAACCAACGGATCGGCACGTGCCACGGGCTCTGGTGACAGAAGGCCACCGCGAGTGGGTCGCGCCGGCGGAGCCGCTTCAGCTCGCGGGCCACGCGCTTCGCGTCCTTCTTCGAGAGGAAGCGCTCGGAGAGCTCGATCGGACGGGTCTCGCGGAACGCCAGGCCCGCGGCCAGCACGCGCATCCGCATCCGCCAGGGGCTCACGTAGGTCCGGCCGTCGACGACCCGGACCTCCGCATGATCACCGTCGGCCGGCGCGATCAGCCCCAAGCCCCCCTTCGCGTGGTCGCGGTAGCGGCGCGGGCTCCCGGGCACCCATCGGTTCGACACGAGGTACCGCTCCCACCGCAGCTGCTCCTCCCCCTCGAACGCGTCGAGGGGCTGGAACACGCGCAGGTAGGCGCTGGGAACCATCTCCGGGAGTCTAGCGACGGGAGGGCATCTCCTATGCTCTCGGCGTCCTCGACCCAGGAGCTGAAGTGGGACCGCACCGGTACCGTAGCGCGCCATGAAGATCGTTTCCCTGCTCCCGTCGGCGACCGAGATCGTGTTCGCGCTGGGTCTCGGAGACTCCCTCGTCGGCGTCACCGACGAATGCGACTTCCCGCCCGAGGCCGTGACGAAGCCGGTGGTGTCCCGGAGCGCGCTGCCCCAGGGCCGCCCGCTGTCCGCCCGTGAGATCGACCAGGCGGTGCGCGGCACGCTGGACGCGGGGGAGCCCCTCTACGTCTTGGATACCGACCTCCTCCGGCGCGAGCAGCCCGACGTGGTCCTCACCCAGGACCTGTGCCGGGTCTGCGCCGTCCCCTCCGGACAGGTCCAACGGGCGCTGGAGAAGCTCGGCCTCCCCGACGCCAAGGTGCTCTCCCTGGACCCGAACACCCTCGACGACGTGATCGCGCAGATCGACGCGGTGGGGAAGCTGCTCGAGCGGCCGGAGGAGGCCGCTCAGCTCACCGATTCCCTCGGGATGCGGGTGGCGAAGGTGAGGGAGGTCGCCGCGCGCCTCCCGATGCTCAACGTGTTCTGTCTGGAGTGGTCCGACCCGCCCTTCGTTGCGGGTCACTGGGTGCCGGAGATGGTGGAGGCGGTGGCCGGCGTGAACCTCCTCTCGGAGAAGGGCGGTCCTTCGCGGATCGTGACGCATCGTGAGATCCGAGATGCGAATCCCGAGGCGATCGTGTTCATGCCGTGCGGCTACTACCTCGAGGAGGCCGAGGAGGAGGCCGCCGCCGTATTCGCGCACCCGGAGTTGCGGGAGACGCCCGCGGTCCGAAACGGCAACGTCTTCGCTGTCGACGCGACGTCGTACTTCTCACGACCCGGACCTCGGATCGTCGACGGGCTCGAGATCCTGGCGTGGGCGCTGCACTCGGACGCGTACCCCGTCCCGCCGGCGGGCAGCATCTCGCGGGTCAGCTGAGCCGGCCCGTGTGGCGTGACGCGCTATCCTCGCGCGATGGCCGCCAGGAACCTCGTCACGCCCCACGACCTCGGCAAGCGCGTGTCCTTCCAGTTCGAGCTCCCGAACGGCTACGTCGGCGAGGCGGTCGGCGTGCTGGAGCGATGGGATGAGGACGCCGAGACCTACTTCGTGCGGAAGAAGGACGGGACGGAGGTGCGGGTGCCGGCGCGAGGCATCCGCTACGGCAAGATCGTGGAGTGAGCCGGGCGGGCTAGGACGCCTTGGCGAGACCGCCGAGGACCCCGATGAGTTCCTCGACGTCGAACGGCTTCGGGACGAACGCGTCGGCGCCGAGGGCGGTGGCCTTCGCCTTGTCGTCCGGACCGGTAAGCGCGCTGACGATCACGATCCGAGGGCGCTGATCCTCTGGGAGCTTGGTCAGCTCACGCAGAACCGCCCAGCCGTCCATCTCGGGCATCATCAGATCGAGCACCATCAGCATCGGGTGGTGCTTCCGCAGCTCCTCCATCGCTTCGAGACCGTTGCTGGCCGTGTAGGTCTTGTAGCCCTCGTGCTCGAGGCTGAACCGCAGGACCCATGCCACCTGCGGCTCGTCGTCGACGACGAGCACGCTGTCGTGATCTCCCTCGATCGGGTGCTTCTGCACGTTCATCACCTATCCCAACGGCCTCCGACGACCGGACCTGCATACGTCCAACGGGTCGTTTCCCTCTGGGCCGCTTGGCCTCCACCATCCGACCGATGCTCCCAGCACGGGTGACGAGCGCCTAGTCATCCCGAGGCAGCGCGCGGAAGCGTCATCCCATCGTCATACGGCGCGAACGGCGGACCCTGGCGTCACCTCGCCGATCGTGAAAGCTCGATGCGAGCTGCGGGCCAGCACGTCATCGGCCGACGTCGGTTCGACGATCAGCAGCATGCCGATCCCCATGTTGAACGTCGCGAACAGATCGTCCTCGGAGGCGCCCGAGATCTCGCGCACGAGGCCGAAGATCGGGTGCTCAGGCCACCTCCCCCGGCGGATCGTGGCTCCCAGGCCCTGCGGCAACGCTCGGGGGAGGTTCTCGACGATCCCGCCTCCGGTGACGTGGGCCGCGGCATGGAGGAGCCCGTCCCGCGCCAGAGCGACGACGTCGGGCGCGTAGATCGCGCACGGCTCGAGCAGCTCCTCCGCGAGGGTTCGATCGAGTCCCGGTGGCGTGATCTCGAGATCGAAGGCCGGCAGGAGCGCGGATCGGACCAGTGAGTAGCCGTTCGCGTGGAGACCCGTGGAGGCGAGGCCGATCACGACGTCCCCCTCCGAGACGCGGTGAGGGCCCAGAAGCGACGCCTCCTCGACCACGCCGACGCAGAAACCCGCGAGATCGAACGCATCCTCGGCCATCACGCCGGGGTGCTCGGCCGTCTCGCCGCCGAGGAGGGCACACCCCGCCCGCCGACACCCGTCGACCACACCTTCGACCAACGAAGCGACCCGGGTGGGGTCAATCCGGCCGACCGCGAGGTAGTCGAGGAAGAAGAGCGGCTCGGCGCCGGTGCACGCGACGTCGTCGGCGCACATCGCCACGAGGTCGATCCCCACCGTGTCGAGCCGTCCGGTCAACCGGGCGATCTCCAGCTTCGTCCCGACGCCGTCGGTCGCCGCCGCGAGCAACCGGTGCTCGTCGATCCGGTACAGGCCGGCGAATCCTCCGACCTGGTCGGCGACCTCGGGAGTCCTCGTGGCCGACGCGAGGTCGGCGATCAGCGCCACCGCCTTCGCCGCGGCCTCGGTATCGACCCCCGCGTCGCGGTACGCGCCGCTCACGCCGTGGGGAGCTGGAGCTGATCCTCCAGCAGGAACTTGCCGGCGTGCTCCGGAACGGGGATCGGGTACTCACCGTCGAAGCACGCCCGGCAGAAGTCTTCGCTCGGCTCACCGGTCGATTCGACGAGCCCCCCGAGCGAGATGTAGCCGAGGGAATCGGCTCCCACGTACGTGCGGATCTCCTCGACGGCTAGGTCCGCGGCCACCAGCTCGTTCCGCGTGCTCATGTCGATCCCGTAGAAGCAGGGCCAGCGGATCGGTGGGGACGTGATCCGGATGTGGACCTCGGAGGCACCGGCCTCCCGGAGCATCGCGACGATCTGGCGGGTGGTCGTGCCGCGGACGATCGAATCGTCCACCACGATCAGCCGCTTCCCGCGGATCGTGTCGGGGAGCGGGTTGAGCTTCAGCTTCACGCCTCGCTCCCGCAGCGACTGCGACGGCTGGATGAACGTCCGACCCACGTATTGGTTCTTGTGCAGCCCGTCGCCGTAGGGGATCCCCGACACCTCCGAGTACCCCTGCGCGGCCGAGTGGCCGGTGTTGGGCACGGCGATCACGAGGTCGGCCTCCACCGGATGCTCGATCGCGAGGAGCCGGCCCATCTCCCGGCGCACCTCGTGGACGGACGCCCCCTTCATCCGGGAGTCCGCGCGGGACAGGTAGACGAACTCGAAGATGCAGAGCGCGGCGCGCGGGCTCCGTGCGAACCGGCTCGAGTGCAACCCACGGTCGTCGATCCGCACGAGCTCGCCCGGCTCGACCTCACGGATGAACGTGGCACCGACGATGTCGAGGGCACACGTCTCGGAGGCCACGACGAACCCCTGCGGCAGCTTCCCGAGCGCGAGCGGCCGCAGTCCGTGGGGATCGCGGGCGGCGAAGACCGACCGTTCGTCCGACATCACGAAGCAGAACGCGCCCTCGAGCTCGGGCAGCACGCGCATCGCGGCTCCCTCGAGGTCGTGGTGAGCCATCTCGGACGCGAGCATCGTGGCCACGAGATCCGAATCGGTGGTCGCGGCCGAGGAGTGCCCCAGCCGGGCGACGAGCTCGCCGGTGTTCACGAGATTGCCGTTGTGGCCCAGGGAGAGTGCTCGCACGCCGTCGTTCTTGAAGACCGGCTGCGCGTTGTCCCAGGTGGTGGACCCGGTGGTGGAGTAACGGGTGTGCCCCACCGCGAGATCGCCCTGCAGCGTGGCGAGGGTGGCCTCGTTGAACACCTGCGCGACCAGCCCGAGGTCCTTGTAGACGAGGATGTTGTGGCCGTCGGAGACGGCGATGCCGGCGGATTCCTGGCCTCGGTGCTGCTGGGCGAAGAGCCCGAAGTACGTCAGACGAGCGACGTCCTCACCCGGGGCCCAGACCCCGAACAGGCCGCATTCGTCTTTGGGACTCTCCGCTCCCACCTGGAGTCAGTCTACCGAGGGGTGTCACCCGACCGTGGAGGTTCACACGAGCGATGGGGGCAGCGACCCCTCGAGGGTCAGGAGCCGGCGCTTCCGGGAGGGACCCCCGGCGTAACCACCGACGTCGCCACCGGCGCGGAGCACCCGGTGGCACGGCACCACGATCGGGATCGGGTTGGAACCGAGCGCGTTGCCGACGGCGCGCGAAGCGCGCGGGCGGCCGATGCGCTCGGCGAGCGTCCCGTAGGTGGTCGTCCTCCCGAACGGGACCTTGGCGGTCGCGGCGAGCACGTCCCGCGCGATCCCCCGCATCAGCCGGCGGTCGAGCTTCAGCTCGAAGCGGGTCCGTTCGCCGGAGAAGTACTCGTCGAGCTGCCGCCGGACCTCGTCGGTTGCCTTCGGGTGCTCGAGGATCCGAGGCGAGAGCTGCCGCGACAGCCTGGCGAGCAGGTCGTCCCGCTCCTCGTCCTCGAACGCCACGTAGGCGAGGCCCCGCGGAGTGACCGCGAGGAGCAGCTCCCCCACCGGGCTCTCGACCTCGCCCACTGCGACGTCGAGCAGGCCCCGGTCGGCGGCGGTCTCGGCGAGCGCCGCCGCTGCCAACGCGGCCAGACGGTCGACGTCCCGGCCTCCGCCCAGCTTCTTCAGGTCCTTCGCGTTCATCGGCGCTCCGATCGTCCCGTTCATGTCATCAGCTCCCTCAACTTCTTCACGCCCTGGTAGACGTTCGCCCGGGCCGCCTCCTCGGAGATGCCCATCATCTCTGCGACGTCCGCGTAGCTCCGATCGAGGACGTGCCGATGGACCACCGCCACCCGCTGCTTCGGCGGAAGGCTCGCGACCGCTGCCCGGAGGTCGCTGTCGAGCTCCGGCCTTCCGCCGGGTGAGGCGGCCTGCTCGGGCAGGTCTCCGGATGGGATCGCCCGGCGGCTCGCCGCCCGGTGGTGGTCGATCGCCTTCCGCGAGGCGATCCGCAGGACCCACCGGTCCAACTTCGACGCATCCGTCAGCCGCGGGTACGCCCGGAGCGCGGACACGAACGTCTCCTGGAACGCGTCGTCAGCCTCGTGTGGACCCACCGCGGCCATCAGGAACCGGTACACGGTTCCCTTGTGCTCGGCGAGGAATTCGCTGAACGGCGGGAGTTCCACGGCCACAGATGCAATCACACCCCGAACAACGACCGACGCTCCGATGCCGTGAAACCGGCGCCTACGACGCCTCGCCGAGGAGGCGAGGGATCGCCCTCTCCCAGACCTCGGTGAGTTCGTCGACGGTCGCGTCCACCATCCCGTCGATCACCGCCCGCGGTCCACCCGTCTCTCCCAGGCGCCGGAACGGCACGCCGCGCGTCGCGGCCAGCCCGCGGAGCGAGCCCTCCCGCTCGGGCGCCACGGAGACCACGACCCGCGAGGCGGACTCGCCGAACAGCATCACGTGTGGCGGCATGTCGCCGTCGAGGGTGACGGCGAAGCCGTGTCCGCCGAGGATCGCGGACTCGGCGAGCGCGACGGCCATCCCCCCATCCGAGCAATCGTGCGCGGAGGCCAGGAGGTCGCCCGCGGCGGCCTCCTGGAGCAGGTCCTGGAGCCGGCGCTCGGCCTGGAGGTCGAGGGCCGGCGGCGCCCCCGCGACCATCCCGAGCACGGTCTCCGCGAACTCCGACCCTCCGAGCTCCGCGAAGGACTCCCCCAGTACGTACACGGCCAGTCCGGGGATCGGGAATCCCGACGGCACGCGGAGGCGATAGTCCGCGAGCGAACCGACGACGCCCACCACCGGCGTGGGCCAGATCGCCGAGCCGCCCGACTCGTTGTAGAAGCTGACGTTCCCGCCGGTGACCGGCGTGTCGAGCGCGAGGCATGCGTCCCGCATCCCCCGGACCGCCTCGGAGAACTGCCACATCACCTCGGGGCGCTCCGGGTTGCCGAAGTTGAGGCAGTTCGTGACCCCGAGGGGACGCGCTCCCGTGACCGCGACGTTCCGGGCGGCCTCGGCGACCGCGTGGGCCCCGCCGAGGTAGGGGTCGAGGGACCCGTACCGGCCGTTGCCGTCGACCGACAGGGCCAGTCCCTTCATCGTTCCCGGCACCCGCACGACGGCGGCATCCGATCCCGGTCCCGCGACGGTCTGCCCCTGCACCATCCGGTCGTACTGCTCGAACACCCATCGCTTCGAGGCGACGTTGGGGGCCGCGAGGAGCGAGCGGAGCGCTTCATCGAGATCGCTCTCGAACGAGGCGAACGTGGGATCGTCACCGTTCGGACGGATCGGCCGCATGAGCCGCTCGTAGACGGGAGCCTTCTCGGTGAGCGACAGCGCCGGGACCCGTGCTGCCTGCTCGCCCCCGATCCGGATGTCCAGGTCCCCGCCCGACTCCAGCGTCGCCACGACCGCGGTGGCGAGGCCCCACTTCGCGCACACCGCCAGGACGTGCTCCAAGTTCGAAGGGTGGACGATCGCGAGCATCCGCTCCTGCGACTCCGACGTCAGGATCTCGAACGCCTCCATGCCCTCTTCCCGGAGCGGCACGAGATCGAGGTCGAGCCGCGCGCCGAGGCCCGCCCGAGTTGCGGACTCGCTGACCGCGCAGGTGAGACCGGCGCCACCCAGGTCCTGAAGTCCCTCCAACAGGTCGTCCTCGATCAGCTCGAGCGAGGCCTCGATCAGGAGCTTCTCGGCGAACGGGTCGCCGATCTGCACGGACGGGCGCGATCCCTCGCTCCCCTCCTCGATCGTCGCCGAGGCGAGCACCGAGACGCCGCCGATCCCGTCGCGTCCGGTCGTCGCCCCGTACAGGACCATGAGGGAGCCCGGGGTCGGCGTGTGCGTCGCGGCGGTCATCAGCCGGTCGGCTCTCGCGATGCCGACGCACAGCACGTTCACGGTCGGGTTCGCCGAGTGCGGCGGAGCGAACCGGACCTCGCCGCCGACGGTCGGCACGCCGATGCAGTTGCCGTAGCCTCCGATCCCTGCGACCACCCCCTCGAGCAGCCACCGGTTCCGCTCCTCGTCGAGCGGGCCGAACATCAGCGGGTCGAGCAACGCAACCGGGCGCGCGCCCATCGAGACGATGTCACGGACGATCCCGCCCACGCCCGTCGCGGCGCCCTGGTACGGCTCGATCGCGCTCGGATGCGAGTGGGACTCCATCTTGAAGACGGCGGCGAACCCGTCCCCGACGTCGACCGCGCCGGCGTCCTGTCCCGGGCCGACGAGCACAGATGGTCCCTCGGTCGGCAGCGTGCGGAGATGGACCTTCGAGGACTTGTAGGAGCAGTGCTCGGACCACATCGCCGCGTACATCGCGAGCTCGGTGCGGTTGGGATCGCGACCAAGCGTGTCCCGGATCAGGTCAAGCTCGTCGTCCTGCAAGCCGAGCTGCCGGTGCAGTGGCTCGGAGCTCACCGCGCCGGAGCCATCACGTGTGTGAACAGCGACGCGAACAGCGCCTGGCCGCCGGTCGGCCCGACGTCCGGATCGACGGCGTGCTCCGGATGGGGCATCAGGCCGACCACGTTCCCGGCCCGGTTCCGGATGCCGGCGATCGCGCGGAGGGCCCCGTTCGGGTTGTGGTCGTCCGACGTCTCGCCGTCAGGCCCGCAGTAGCGGAACACGACCCGTCCCTCGGCCTCCAGCCGATCGAGGACATCGTCGGCCGCGACGTACTGACCCTCGCCGTGCTTGATCGGGATCTCGAGGACCTCACCCTGCGTCGCGTCCGCCGTGATCGGTGTCCGCGTCGTCTCGACGCGCAGATGAACGACGCGGCATACGAACCGGAGCGATCGGTTGCGGATCAGCGCGCCCGGGAGCAGGCCGGACTCGCACAGGATCTGGAAGCCGTTGCAGATACCGATCACGGGGCCGCCGCCCTCGGCGAACGTCCGGATCTCCTCCATCACCGGCGCGAACCGGGCGATCGCGCCGCACCGGAGGTAGTCCCCGTAGCTGAAGCCACCGGGCAGGATGACCCCGTCGACGCCCCGTAGGTCCCGGTCGGCGTGCCAAAGCGCCACGCCCTGGCCGCCCATCAGCTCGATCGCGCGGAGCGCGTCCCGGTCGTCCAGGGAACCCGGGAACGTCACCACGCCGATCCGAGCGCTCACGTGCGCTGCACCTCCCGGACCTCGAGGATCCGTGAGTCCTCGATCACGGGGTTGGAGAGCAGCCGGGCGGCCATCTCGTCGACCTGGGCCCGCGCGGACGTCTCGTCGTCAGATTCGACCTCGAAGCGGACGTGCTTGCCCACGCGGACGCCGCGCACGTTCGTCCACCCGAGCGCCGGGAGGGCGCTCTCGACCGCCTTGCCCTGCGGGTCGGCGAGCCTCGGTTTCAACGTGACGAGGACCTCGACCGTGAACCTCACCCGCGACCCTCCCGGAGCCGCTCGAGCGCCGCGTCTTCGTCGGGCGACTCCTCGTCGCGCGGGACCACTCCGGCGCGGGCGAGGTACGCGCCGAACGGCTCTCCGGTGATCCGTTCGTACGCCTCCCGGTACCGCGCGGCGGTGCCCTCCACGACGTCGGCGGGGAGAGCGGGCGGCGGCGGCTCGCGATCCCAGCCGATACCGCCGAGCCAGTCACGGACGAACTGCTTGTCGAACGACGGCTGCGCGCCGCCCGCTGCATACGCGTCGGCCGGCCAGAAACGGGAGGAGTCCGGCGTCCCCACTTCGTCGATCAACATCAGCTCGCGGTCGGCGAAGCCGAACTCGAGCTTCGTGTCCGCGACGATCACACCGTTCGCGGCCGCGGTGTCCGCGATCCGCTCGTAGATCGACAGCGTGAGCTCTTTGAGGCGCTCGAACAATCCCTTCCCCGCGAGGGCCACGGCCTCATCGGGATCGAGAGGGAGGTCGTGCCCCGCTGCCGCCTTGGTCGTCGGCGTGAAGATCGGTGCGGGCAGACGGGCCGACTCCACGAGACCGCTCGGGAGCGGCACGCCGCAGACGGAGGACGTCGCCCGGTACTGCGCCCATCCGGAACCCGAGAGATAGCCGCGGGCGACGCATTCCATCGGCACGACGGCGGCCTTCCGCGCGAGCGTCGCGCGCCCCGCGAGGACAGGCTCCCCGACGAACGGCGGCGGGAGCGTCGCGGCGTCGGTCGAGAGCACGTGGTTGGGGACGAGGTCGGCGGTCCGCGCGAACCAGTACGACGAGAGACCGGTGAGCACCCTGCCCTTGTCGGGGACGGGATCCGGCAGCACGACGTCGAACGCACTGATCCGATCCGTGGCGACGAGCAGGAGCCGGTCCTCGCCGACGTCGTAGACGTCGCGGACCTTCCCTCGAGCCCGCAGCCGCGGCGCCGGCGTCATCCTGACTCCGTCGCCGACCTCGGGGCCGACTCCACGGGGAGCTTCTCGAGCTTGTCGAAGACGCCGTCGAGGTTCGCGAGGTATCGGCCGGGGTCGAAGATGGCGTCGAGCCCGGCACGGTCGAGCCGGCTCTCGACCCGATCGTCGGACTCCAGGGCGGCCCGGAAGCTCGCGCCCTCGTCCCATGCCGCCGCGGCTGCGGCTTGCACCAGCGCATAGGCCTCGTCGCGGGACATCCCGGTGCCGACCAATGCGAGGAGAACCGATTGCGAGTACACGACGCCTCCTCCGACGTCGAGGTTCTCGCGCATCCGGTCGGGGAAGACCCGCAGCCCGTCGAGCACCCACGTCACGTCGCGGAGCATGAACGCGAGCAGGCCGGTGGCGTCGGGGAAGATCAGCCGCTCCGCGGACGAATGGGAGATGTCGCGCTCGTGCCAGAGGACGACGTTCTCGAGCGCGGCCTGGGCGTGGCCGCGGATCACCCTGGCGAGGCCGGACACCCGCTCCGACACCACCGGGTTCCGCTTATGCGGCATCGCCGACGAGCCCTTCTGCCCTTCGGCGAAGGGCTCCTCGACCTCGCGGACCTCCGTCCGCGCGAGATGACGGATCTCGGTGACGATCTTGTCGAGGGTGGAGGCCGTGATCGCGATCGCGGTCATCAGCTCCGCGTGACGATCCCGCTGGATCACCTGGGTCGAGGCTTCGACGCTGCGCAGGGCGAGCCGCGAGCACACGAGCTCCTCCACCCGTGGATCCACCGATGCGTACGTCCCGACGGCCCCGCTGATCGCCCCGACGGAGACGACCTCTCGCGCGCGACGCAGCCGGTCGCGGTCACGGTCCAGCTCGAAGGCCCAGACGGCGAGCTTGTGCCCGAAGCTCGTCGGCTCGGCGATCACACCGTGGGAGCGGCCGGCCATCACGGTGTCGCGATGCCGCAGCGCGAGCCGCGTGGTCGTCATCAGGAGCTGTTCGAGCTCGGCGAGCAACACGTCCGCCGCCGCCCGGAGCTGGAGCGCGAATCCCGTGTCGAGCACGTCGGAGGACGTGAGGCCGAAGTGGAGCCAGCGCCCCTCGGGGCCGATCGTTCCGGCCACCACGTCGACGAAGGCAGCGACGTCGTGGCGCGTGACCCCCTCCCGCTCGGCAACAGCCTCCACCGTGAACGAGGCGCGCGCGCGACAGGCCGCGGCATCATCGGGCGGCACCGTTCCGAGCTCGGCGAGCGCCTCCACGACCAGCAGCTCGATCTCGAGCCAGTTCGCCAGTCGAGCTTCGTCCGACCACACGGCCTCCATCTCGGGGAGCCGGTAGCGCGGGATCACAGCTTGAGCCCCTCCGCGAGATCGTCCTTGAACTTCCACAGCGTCGCCTGGATCGCCTCGTCGCCGAGCCCCACGATCTGCGCGGCGAGCACCGCGGCGTTCACCGCCGCGTCCACCCCC
>JAJNBA010000032.1 GCA_021155985.1 Actinomycetes bacterium | reverse complement strand
GTGTGTAGGCCTCAGCGATCAGAATCCCAATGAACCCGAAACAGAGATAGCTCATCAAGAAGGAACTCGGAGAGCCAAAGCGCATCGCTCGAAGCGACTCGCGGAAAGAAGCTCCGCGCCGTAGAGAGGTCCCGTAAGCAACGATGGTGTAGTTGACTGCGACATCCACCCCCAAGGCCACCAAGGCCACGAGAGGTGTCAAGGGCCAATCTCCAAGATGGCTAAGTTCAGAGAAGACAACACTGGCACACATGACGCTTCTGGAGGTCTGTGACCGGTTCCAGATCGCTCGAGGCCAGCTGATCTCTCGCCTAAGCTCCCGAATGTCTACAGCGCCCAGAAGAGCGATCAGCCCTGAGAGCATTGGGCCGAAGATGAATGCGGCTGCAAGGAGCAGAGGCAAGTCCATAGCTAGTGAGGGTCCTCGGCCAGAACTCAGTGGGACGAAGCCTGCGATGGCGACGAAGACAACCCACGCCAGGAACTCAGCGGAGTTGGGAAGCGGTGCTTTAGTCTGGAGTGCAGCCATACCCAATAGAGCGAGATTCAGGCCGACGACACCCACAGCGACCAATCGGAATTGGGTGTATCTCCCTCGCGCAGACTGCTGTTCGCCTGGCCGGGACTGCCTGCTGCGTAGACCGACATCTGCCCTCCTCGGGACGAAGCGGCCTCCCCGGTCACCGCGGGAACGAAGACCTGCCGATTTGTAGCCCATCCCCTACGTCCCGTTCAAGGGATGTCCCGTTCGAGAGTGACAATCCCGGTCGAGAAGCCAGTCACGGCTCACCGTGCGAAACTCGATGCCATGACAACCGAACGCGGCCCGGATCGGAGGAAGCGCCGGAACCCCTTCCGGGACGAGGTTTGGGGTGACGAGCCTCAGGAGGTCGATGCCTCGGAGTTCGTCGAGGAGCTTGAGACGAGCCGCCCTGAGCTCGCAAGCCGGTGGCACGACCACCCGACCATCGTTCCGTTCAAGGTTGTCGGTCGATTCATCGGTCGGAACAGCAAGCGTGTCGCGGTCACGATCGCCGGCTTCGTCGTGATCCTCGCCGGTGCTGCGATGCTCGTGCTCCCTGGGCCAGGGCTGCTCGTGATCATCGCCGGACTCGCGATACTCGCAACGGAGTACGTCTGGGCCCAGCGGCTGCTGAAGATCGCGAAGGAGAAGGCCACGCAGGCGAAGGACAGGCTCCTCCGTAAGAAGACTGAGGAGAACGCAGGCGAGACCGAGTCGTGACCGGCGGCGCCATCCTCATCGGCACGTCGTCGTGGACGGATCCCACGCTGATCAAGGATGGCAATTTCTATCCACCTGGCACGAAGTCCGCGGAAGGGAGGCTCAAGTTCTATGCCTCCAAGTTCCCGCTGGTCGAGGTCGACTCGACGTACTATTTCCCACCGTCGGAGCGGAACTCCGAGCTCTGGATCGAACGCACGCCCAAGGACTTCACGTTCAATATCAAGGCGTACTCCCTCCTCACGAACCACCCCACCCGGCCCGACTCGCTCTACGGCGACATCAAGGCCGAGCTCCCGAAGGAGCTCCTCGACAAGCGTCGTCTCTACCGCGACAAACTCCCTGACGACGCGGTGGACGAGGTGTGGGAACGCTTCCGTCTCGCCCTCTACCCGCTGCACTCCGCCGGCAAGCTCGGCGCCATCCTGTTTCAGTTCCCGCAGTACTTCACGATCTCGAGGAAGAACAAGGCCTACATCGAAGAGACCGTCTCGAGACTCCCGGACTACCGGATCGCCGTCGAGTTCCGCCACAAGTCGTGGCTGGAGGATCGCACCGTCGAGGAGACGCTGTCGTTCCTGGAGGAACGTGATCTTCCGCTCGTGTGCGTCGACATGCCGCAGGGGTTCGACTCGTCGATGCCACCGATCGCCGCGGCCACGGCGAAGGACATCTCGATGGTTCGCTTCCACGGTCGCGACCCGAAAGCATGGAAGACGAAGAGCGAGAGCGCGAGCGAGCGCTTCCGCTACGACTACGGGCACGACGAGCTCAAGGAATGGGTTCCGAAGATCCAAGGTCTCGCCGGCGACACGAGGGAGACCCATGTCCTGATGAACAACTGCTATCGGGACTTCGCCGTGCGGAACGCGCGGGACCTCGGTGCGATGCTCGACCTCAACCTGCCCGAGTAGCTCAGTCGCTGCATCCGAACGACTCGGACCGCAGCCAGCCTCCGTGTCCGTCGGAGACGTAGACGAGTCCCGCGACGGGTTCGCCGTCGCGGAGGAGAACGAACGTTCGCTCCTCGTCGGTGGCGTAGCCGGCCTGGACGACCTCGCCGTCCTCCCGGAAGTGCTTCGGAGCATCCTGCAGCGGGTCGGCGACCCCCCGGGCGCCCTCCTTGTAGTCCACGACGCCTCCGTATCCGGCTCCCGGACAGTCCACGTCCGGCGACACCCACCCGCCTGGCGCCAGGACGTCGAATCGGGCCCACCCACCCTCGACACCAGTGTCGAGATCGTCGGTCACCGGCAGACATCGGAAGGGTGCGCTGCCCGGAAGGATCGGCAGGCCCATCGACGTCTCGCCGGGCGGGACTCCCTCCCCTTGGGTATCGGTCTGCATGAACAGCTCGTCATCCGTCGTGTTCTCGAGCACGAGATGCACACCGTCCGTGCGGGCCTGCACGATCGGGGTCAGCACGTCGGTCGTCGCGCCGTCACAGCGGATCTGCATGGTGTCGGAGGCTTCGCCCGTCGTCGGTGGGGCGACGGGAGGATCGGGCAGGCACCGGCGAGCGCCACGACGAACGCAGCCAAGGCCACACGTTGCACGGAGGCAGTATGCCCCTCCTCGCCGGCGCCGTGACGTCGGCTTCCGCGCGAGCGGGGGTAGGCTGCCGACCGTGGAGAGGCGCTGGAAGGTCGCGTCGATCGGCGGCATCCCGATCTACATCACGGTCCCGTGGCTCATCTTCGCGGCGTTCGTCGTGTACGGGACCTACGACAGCCTCGCGCGGACGCGCGCCCTGACCGACCAGCAGGCCCTGTGGTGGTCGGTCGTGAACGCGATCCTGTTCTACGGGAGCATCGTCTTCCACGAGCTCTCGCACGCGGCGACCGCCCGCGCGTTCGGGTTGCACGTGCACGGCATCACGATGGTGTTCTGGGGCGGCTACACGGAGACCCATTCGAGTGAGCGGGGCCCACTCGCGTCGTTCCTCATCTCTGCGGCGGGCCCGTTCAGCACCTTGGCCTTGGCCGGCGTGTTCTGGATCGGATCGGAGCTCTCCGATGACGTCTTGGCGGCGATCCTCGGCAACCTCGCCTTCCTCAGCCTCCTCTTCGCCGGCCTGAACGCGCTGCCGGGGTTCCCGGTCGACGGCGGTCGCATGCTCCTTGCCGTCGTCTGGGGGATCACGAAGGATCGGTTCCTCGCCCTGCGGGTGGCGGGGTGGGGCGGCGTCATCGTCGGTGCCGTCCTCGGCATGATCGCGATCCAGCGGCTCCGAGCGCAGAACGGCGACTGGCTCTTCTTCGCGTTCATCGGTTGGATGATGATCGGCCAGGGGCTCCAGGTCGGGAAGCAGTCACCGATCCTGCGCGACCTGTCGCGCGGACAGGTCTCGGAGGCGATGGGACCACCTCCCCCGCCGATCCCCGCGGATGCCACACTCCTCCACGCCCTCGAGACGCATCTCCGCGCCGATCGCACCACGGAGTTCCCGGTCGTGGAGGGGTTCGGGCGGGTGATCGGATCGCTCTCGTTCTCGACCGCCTCGAAGGTCGGAGGGAAGGACCCCACGCGAGGGGTCCGATCCGCGATGACGCCCCGGGATCGGATGCGCGTCGTGGCGCCGGACCTGCCCCTCGATCGAGCCCTCGAGTGGATCGCCGGCGACGGCCAGGCGCTCGTCGTCGACGGTGAACGGCTGGTGGGGCGGCTCACGACGAACGAGGTGGACCGGTGGTACCGGCGCCGGATCACCGGCGAGACCACGCCCGAGGATGCGGCGCCGGTACCACCACGACCCGACCTCGGTGGTGTCGGCGACTGGCGGTAGCATCCGCCTCGTGAACCCCCCCTCTTCTCCCGATGCTGCGCAGGACGCCGTCCTCTCGCACGCAACGGGTGCGCTCCTCGTCACCGGCGCCGCCGGAACCGGCAAGTCCTCCGTGCTCCGCGAACGGTTCGCGCGGCTTGTGGAGGGCGGGGCGGATCCCGAGCGCGTCGCGCTGATCGTGGGATCGCGTCGCGCGCGGCAGGCCGCGCGCGACGCCCTGATCACCCGGCTGCCGGCGTCGCTGTCCAGCCTCCACGTCCTGACCTTCCACGGCCTCGCTCACCTGATCCTTCGTGAGCGCTTCTCGGCTCTCGGCTACGCGGAGCCGCCCGAAGTGCTGTCCGCGGCCGATCAGTTCGCGCTCGTCCAGGACCTGCTCCAGGGACAGGACCCCTCCGAGTGGCCGGCGTACGGCCACCTGCTCACCTTGCGGGGGTTCGCGGACCAGATCCGACAGTTCCTGCTCCGCGCGCAGGAGGCCCGGATCACGCCCGAGGAGATCGAGGCGAAGGCCGGATACCGCGGACTCAGCGGCTGGCTCGAGCTCGCGCGGTTCTCCCGGGACTACCTCGACGTGCTCGATGCCGATCGCGTCGTCGACTTCGCGGCGCTGATCGGTCGCGCGGAAGCCGCGGCCGCCGCATCCGAGCCGCTCCTGGATCATCTCCTCGTCGACGATTACCAGGACGCCACGTTCGCGCAGGAGGCGCTCGTGCAGTCGCTCCGACCGAGCGACCTCGTCGTCGCCGCCGACCCGGAGGCACACGTCTTCTCGTTCCAAGGCACCACCGCCGTCCCGTCCCTCCGGTTCACGCAGGTGTTCGCCGGAGCGTCGCACGTGGAGCTGACCACTCCCCACCGCGCCCCACGGACGGTGCGCGTCGATGCGTGGACCGCCGCACATACGTCGGAGGAGTACGCAGCTGTCGCACGGGAGCTCCGGCGGCTCCACGTCGATGACGGTGTCGCGTGGGGAGAGCTCGCGGTCGTGATCCGACGGCAGGGCTCGCACGTCGGCGGGCTGCTGCGGGCGCTCGACGATGCGCGGGTGCCGCGGACCGCCCCAGAGAGCGGGGTCTCGCTCGCGCAGGAGCCGGCCACGCGGCCGTTCGTGCTCGCGCTGCGCTGGCTCGTCGCGTCGGAGGACGAGCGGAACGGGCTGATCGAATCCATCCTCACGTCGGATCTCGTTCGTCTCTCGCCCGCGGCGGCACGCGGCCTCTTGCGTGTCGCCCACACAAGGACGGGATCCGTGGGACGGGCGCTCGAGTTCTCAGACGGTCTCACCGCGGAGGAGGCCGCGCACGTGGACGACGTGCGAGACGTCCTCGACCGAGCCGCGCAGGCCGCGAACCGCTCGGTGCTGGATGCGTTCGCTGTCCTCTGGCGGGAGCTGCCCTGCTCGCGCCGATTGGTCGAGGCGGCCGATGCGTCCATCGATTCGCGGCGCGAGCTCGACTCCGTGGTCGCCTTCTCGAGCGCCGTCGCGGAAGCCGGCTCCGCCGCCGACGCGTCGGTCGAAGCCTTCCTCTCCTCGGTGGACGCCGGGGAACGCGGACCCGGGTTCTCGGCGTGGGAGCGCCGGGAGGCCGACGCTGTCCAGGTGCTGACGGCCCACGGCGCGGTGGGTCGGGAGTTCCACACGGTCCTCGTGGTCGGCACGGTGGAGGGGAACTTCCCCAGCCTGACGCGGCCCGAGCCGATGTTCGACCTAGAGGCCCTCGACCGGCTCGTGTCCCAATCGGACCGCAACCGCGCCCGGCTGGAGGACGAGCGTCGGCTCTTCCGCATGGTCGTGGGCAGGGCTCGGGAGCGCGTGGTGCTGATGGCGAGCCGGGCGCACGCGGACGAGGCGTCCACCGGCTCACGATTCGTCGAGGAACTGGGGCTCAAGTGGTCGGCCATCCCGGACCCGGGGCTCGCCGAGCCGATCTCCGTCCGAGAGGCAGCAGCCCTCTGGCGAAGAGCCCTGGGGGATCGCGCGACCCCCGCAGCCGAACGGCTCGCCGCTCTCCAGGGGCTCGTGGGGCTCGGCGTGGATCCGCGGCGGTGGTGGTTCCAGCGCGATTGGACGGACACGGGCCGTCCGTTGCACGAGCACCTCCGGGCCTCGTATTCGAAGCTCGATGTCCTCGACAACTGCGAGCTGCAGTTCGTCCTGGGCTATGAGCTCGGTCTGGGGCGCCCCGTCGGGTACCAGGCTTGGGTGGGCTCGCTCGTCCACCGCATCATCGAGGATTGCGAGAAGGGCGCGGTCGACCGAACGCTCGAGGCACTCATCGCGGAGGTCGACGAGCGCTGGCGCCCGCAGGAGTTCCCGGCGAAGGCCGTCTCGGAAGCGTGGCGTTCGCTCGCTCAGAAGAAGATGCTCCCGAACTGGTTCGAACGCTACGGCGCCCACCCCGCCTCGGCCACGGAACAGGGCTTCGAGTTCGACTACGAGGGCGCGTCGATCGTCGGATACATCGACCGGATCGGGCCCGACCCCGCCGGGTTCCCTGGTTCCCGGATCACGGACTACAAGACCGGCAGCGCCGACCGGGCTCCCAAGGCCAACGAGAGCCTCCAGCTCGGCATCTACTACCTGGCTGTGCTCGAGTCCGAGGAGATGGAAGAGTTCCAGCCCGTGTCCGGCGTGGAGCTGTCCTACCTGAAGGGCGACTGGCGCACCGGTGACCTCGTGACGCGAGAATGGACGGTGGGCACGCCCGATCGCGAGGAGGCGTATCAGGACGTCATGCGCCAGAAGCTCTCCGGTCTGGTCGGTGAGCTGAAGCGGCTGAACGACTCCGGTTCGTACCGGCCGAACTACCAGGCCAACTGCTTCTTCTGCGAGTTCCAATCGCTCTGCCCGCTCTTCCCGGAGGGCCGGCCGTTGTTCGATGTGGGGAGCCCCCAGGCGGCGACGGAGCGATGAGCGACACGATGACGTTCCCGCAGGAGATCCTCGACGTCCTCGGCGGGAGGCCACCGACGGAGGAGCAGTGGCGCGCGATCTCGTGGCCGCTCGAGCCGTACGTGCTCGTGGCCGGTGCCGGCTCGGGGAAGACGTCGGTGATGGCAGCGCGCGTCGTGTACCTCGCGCTCGTGGCGCTCGGGCGGATGTCCGCCGATCACGCCGGCGTCCTGCCCGGGAACGTCCTGTGCCTGACGTTCACGAACAAGGCCACGGAGAACCTCCAGCAACGCGTCCGCCGTGCCCTTTCCGGCCTCGATCTCCCCGACGGCGAGGAACCCGAGATCACCAACTATCACGGCTTCGCGGCCCAACTCCTGGATCGGCACGGCGTCCTGATCGGGATCGAGCCGAACCAACGGGTGCTGACGCCCGCGCAGCGGGTGGAGCTCTGCGGCCGCGTGCTCGATCGCATGACGTTCGAGGTCGTCGAGGCGCAGCGTCTCCCCGGCGTCGTCGATCGGATCCTCACGCTCGACGACCAGGCAGCGAACCACTTCCGCTCCCCGGACGAGATCGTCGAGTTCAACGAGCATCGGTTGGAAGAGCTGAAGGAGCACCGATCGGACCGCGCCTACGGGTCGGCTCGCGAACGCATCGAGCTCGCGAAGGCGTGCGCGGTCTTCCGGGAGCTGAAGCGAGAGCTCGGCGTGATCGACTTCGGTGACCAGATCGAGCTCGCCCTCGACATCGTCGAGCAGCACCCCGAGGTCGCCGGCCAGTACCGCGACCGGTTCGCCGCGGTGCTCCTCGACGAGTACCAGGACACGAACGTGGCCCAGGCGCGGCTGATGGCGGGGGTCTTCGGCGGTGGTCACCCGGTGACGGCCGTCGGCGACCCCGATCAGAACATCTATGCCTGGCGTGGCGCGTCGCTGTTCAATCTGCTCGAGTTCCCGAGGCAGTTCGCCAGGGCGGACGGCGAGGAGGCCACCAAGCTCCCCTTGTACACCAACTTCCGCTCGGGTGCGCGGATCCTCGAGGCGGCGGATGTGCTGATCGGCCAGCTCCCCGCGGCGCAGCGCCCCGACCCGGACAAGCGGCTCGTCCCGTGGGAGGAGAACGGGCCCGGCGAGGTCCACGTCGCACGCATCTCCGACGAAGTGAAGGAGGCGGCTTGGGTGGCGGATCGGATCGTCGCGTTGCACGATGCGGGCGCCGCGTGGTCGGACTGCGCCGTGCTCTGCCGCACCTCGCGGCTGTTCCTCTCCCTGCAGCAAGCGTTCGTCGAGCGGGAGGTGCCCGCGGAGATCCTCGGACTCGCCGGCTTGCTCAAGATGCCGGAGGTGGTGGAGGTGCTCGCCTACGCTCGCGCCACGCTCGACCCCCTGGCGAGCGTCGCGCTCGGCCGGATCCTCCTGGGACCGCGCTACCGGGTCGGCTTCAAGGACCTCGCGCTCGTCGCCTCGCTCGCCAAGACGAAGAGCTACGCGTTGCGGGAGGAGGACGAGGCCGACGGGGACGCCGCTCCGTTCCTGTTCACGGAGGCCCTCGAGCATCTCGACGAGGTCGAGGGGCTCTCCGAGGAAGGACGGGAGCGCCTGGAGGAGTGCCGGCAGGAGCTGACGGAGCTCCGCGTGGAGGCGCGACGACCTGTCGGCGAGTTCCTCGGCGAGATCATCCGTCGAACGGGCATCCTCACCGAGCTCGACGCCCACCTCGACGTGGCGACGGCGACGGCGGCCCGGCGCAACCTGGCTGCGTTCCTCGACGAGGTGCACGCGTTCTCCCCCGTGCAGGGCGAGCTCACGCTGCGAGCGTTCCTCGAGTACGTCGACGCCGTCGAGAACCTGGACAAGCAGGAATGGTCCCCCGTCCAACCGTCCGAGGAGGACTCGGTCAAGGTCATGACGATCCACGTGGCCAAAGGCCTCGAGTTCGATCACGTCTTCGTGCCCGGGCTCGCGAAGGGTCTGCTCCCGAACACGACGATCCAGCACAACCCGGCCGAACGCGGCAAGTCGATGGACTTCGAGCTCCGCGGCGACGCTTCCTACCTGCCGCGCTACGACGGCAACCTCTCCGCCTTCAAGAAGGACCTGAAGCAGCAGGAGGAGTACGAGGAGCGGCGGACCGCGTACGTCGCGATGACCCGTGCGCGTCGGTCGCTGCACGTCACCGGCGCCCACTGGTACGCGGAGAACATGCGGGCGAAGGAGGCCGGCCCGTTCCTCAGGGAGCTCAAGGACTGGGTCATGGAGACGAGGCACGCCACGTGGGACCCCGGCGCCGATATCGACGAGGATCACAACCCGATCCTGGGCTACCGGGAGCGGTTCGTCCGCGATTGGCCGGGACCCGCACTGCCCGCGGAACGCGACCCCGTGTTCCCCGAGGGCTGGCGGCATGCGGCCGTGGCCGTCGCCGAGAGCGGGGGTGTCATCCAGGATTCCCTCCTGGAGTCGCTCGATCCGGATGGGCGAGCCTCGCTGCAGCGGCTCGGCGCGGATCGTCGCGGCCTGGCGCTCCACCTGAGGGAGCGCGAAGAGGTCGAGGGTCGTGGCGGCGAGATGACTCCGCCCCGGAATGTGTCGGTGGGTGGGGTCATCGACTACGCCCGCTGCCCGAAGCGCTTCTACTGGACGTCCGTGCGCCCACTCCCTCGCTTCTCGGGACCGGCGGCTCGGATCGGGACCGAGGTCCACCGTTGGATCGAGCGCCGGTCCTCCGGACAAGGCCAGCTCCTCGAGCTGGACGACGCGCCCGACCTCACCGCCGAGGAGCTCGCGACCGAGCCGGGCAAGGTGGATCGGTTGCGGCAGGCGTTCCTCGCGAGCCGGTTCGCGGGCGTGGTTCCGCTCTTCGCCGAGCGCGCCTTCCTCTTGCGGCTGGATGGATTCGCCGTCTCGGGCCGGATCGACGCGGTGTTCGGAGCCGCGGTCGAGGGCCCGTGGGAGGTCGTCGACTGGAAGACCGGTCGGCGCCCCCCCGCCGATGACCCGCTCGCCGGCCTGCAGCTCGACCTCTACGGCCTGGCCTGCGTCGAGGTGTGGGGCAAGCGCCCGGAAGATCTCACCCTCACCTATCTCTATCTCGCCGGTGGCGAAGAGGTCTCGCATCCGATGGGCGATCCCGAGGAAGTGCGAGCCCGGGTCGGGGACGCGCTCCGCGCGATCGGGGAGGGAGCGTTCGATCCCACGCCGGGTCCGTGGTGCCATCACTGCGACTTCCTGTCCTTCTGTGACGCCGGACGTCGCTGGGTGTCGGCCGACTCCTGAGCGTTCGGAGGCGAGCGGTCAGGATTCGAGGCGCTCGATCTGCTCCGAGAACCGCCGGTAGTTCGCGGCGGGGTCGTATCCGCCCCTCGCCACGCCCGGGACCGTTCGAGCGACGAGCCCCGTCTCGGCCGGGACACGGAACTGCGCCACGGCTCGGAACCACCTCAGGTCTCCGGGTTGGAGCATCTGCTCGCCGTGGCTGCCCGCGGAACGGAGCGATGGATCATCGACCACCACGGGGGTCGGACGGAACGCACGCTCGATCGCTGCTCCGATCGCATGATCGCCGGCCTCGACGACCGGGCGCCCCTCCAGCCAGGTCGCGACGGCGATGGCAGGCGGAGGAGGAGGCGGGGGCGCGGGCGGAACTCCCGGCGAAGGCGCGGCCGGCGTGGAGGGTTCCGCCGGGTGGTGGAACTCGATCCGCAGCGGACTCACTTCGCGAGCGAGCGGTCCACCCGCCGGACCATCCTGGCGAGCGAGGCGAGCAGCGCGCGTGCGAGGTCGGCGTCGTCCCGAACCAAGCGGAGGAACGACGCACGCGGGAGACGGAGCAAGGACAACGGCGTTTCCGCGACCACGGACGCCGACCGGGGACGTCCGTCGAGCAAGGAGATCTCGCCGAAGTGGTCGCCCGGGATCAATCGATGGACCATCTTGCCGCCCGAGACCACCTTCGCCTGCCCCGCGACGGTGACGAAGAACGAGTCTCCCGGCTCGCCCTCCTGGATCACGGTGTCGCCGGCGTCGTACTCGACGGTCGTCGTGAGGCCTGCGACCTTCTTCAGGTGCCGCTTGGACAGGGTGTCGAACAGCGGCACCGCCGCGATGACGGCATCGAGCTTCGCCTTCGCCAACGTGACCTCCTCGGGACTGCGCGCGGCAAAGCCTAGCGCGTTCTCTCCGACGGCGTGTCGGCGATCGTCGATAGGGTCACGCGCGCGAAGGGGTGGTGCGTGTGAGCGTGGCCGGCGACCCACTCCCCCTGCTGTTCGACGTTCATCCTGGACGGGAGATCGTCCACCAGGGTGAGCCCTACCCGGATGCGTGGGTGATCCGTCGGGGTGCGCTCCTGATGGAGACGATCGACGTCGAGGGCCACCGGCTGGTCCTCGACGTGTTGGGGCCGGGAGACCTCGTCGGTGGCCCCACCGGATGGACGGCCGATGCCTCCATCCGCGCGCTGGTGACGAGCGGCTTGTTCGCAGCGGGCCCCATCGCTGTGCGGGACGGTCTCGCCAGGCGGGCGAGGCGGGCATCCTGGCTCGCCTGCTCGATCGCATGGGATCGGATCTCCGACAGGCTCCTCGCGCGCCTCGACGATCTCGCGGAGCGATTCGGCCGACCCGCCCCCGGGGGACGGCGGCTCGAGCTCCCGCTCACGCAGGAGCACCTCGCGGGGCTCACGGGCGCCACGAGGGAAAGCGTGAACCGAGCGCTCGGGGAGCTCGCCGGAAGGGGATGCATCGAACGAACCCGGGGTCGATACGTCGTGCGGACCGGGGTCCGTGATGCCGCCCTACCCGTCGGACTGCAGCATCGCAAGGGTGCATGAATCGCAGTAGCGGCCCTTCCCTTTGACCGGACGCCCGCAACGCTCGCAGGTCCTCGGCGTCGAGGCCGTCCAGGAACCCTCGCGTGCCTTCCCGATCCGTTCCGCGCGCCCCTCGTGGGCCAGCTTCTCGAGATGTGCCAGCACCGACCGCGCGGCAAGAGGATGCACCTCCTTCGGGTGATCCGCGTAGATCACCTCGACCATCTCGGGGATCGTGTGCGGCCCCTCGGCGAGCGCCGACACGATCTGCGCTTCCCGCTCGTCTCGGTGCGCGAGGTATTCGACCAGCTTGTCGCGGGCGTGGAGGACCACGGGGCCGTGACCGGGGTAGATCGACCGAGCACCCAGATCCGTGAGCCGTCGAAGTGACCGCAGGTACTGGACGAGGTTTCCGTCGGGCGGATCGATGAAGCTGGTGCCTCTTCCGAGCACCGTATCGCCCGTGAAGAGCGCGCCACTGGTGGGCTCGAAGAAGGCCACATGGTCAGATGTGTGACCCGGCGTGTGGATCACCGCGAGGTCGAGCTCGCCGGCACGCACGCGCTGGCCGGCAGCGAGCTTGGTCGCGCCCGTCAGCCGGAACGCGTACACGGGCGCTCCCACGAGCCGGCCGAACGGGACCGCGCCCGGCGCGTGGTCCGGATGATCGTGCGTGACGAGCACCGCTCCCACCGATCCGGCCTCCGCCGCAACGTCCTTCAGATGCTCCGGGATGTGGGGTCCCGGATCGATCACGAACGTCGGATCGCGACCGACGATCCAGGTGTTCGTCCCCTCCAGCGTGTAGACACCGGCGTTCGGCGCCAACACCCTTCGGATCGGCAGCAGGGAGCCGATCATCGGTCTTGGAAGAAGACCGATCGTGGCAACCGGCCGAGCTCGTCGTCATCGGGTTCACGGGTGACGAGCCGCAGACCGAGGACGTCGTCCGCGTCGCGTCGATCCGCGAGCGCGTGCATCGTGTAGTGGGTCGGCCAGTAGAGCTGCACCTCCCCGGCATCCCAGGCGGCGAGGAGATCCGTCGGCGACACCCACCAGGCCTTCGCCGCCTCGGCGCCGTCGGGTACCGGATCGGCATCGTCGTCCATGCGGACGGCGAAGTACCGGGCGTCGAAGCGCACGGGGACCTGTTCCGGTGCGATCCACCGAGCGATCTCCGGGAGGGCGTCGATCGCTGGCGGCGATCCGTCGATCGATACGAGGGAGCGATCGGGACCCGCAGCTACGACGGCATCCCGCGTCACCGCGAGCCCCACCTCCTCGGCCAGCTCGCGCACCGCGGCGGCCCGGGCTCCCTCCTCCGTGTCACCGAACCAGCGTTCCGCCAACGCCCCGTCGGCGAGATCGACCGCACCGCCCGGGAAGGCCACGTAGCCGGGGAGGAAACGCTGATCGGGGGCACGCTCGATCACGAGCACCTCGGGACCGCGTCGGCCGTCCCGTACGCCGATCAGCGAAGCCGCCTGTCGGATCTCATCGCTCACGAACCCGATGCTACCCAGGGCCGTACGCTTGGGCCCGTGAAGGCGCGCGAAGCGATCGCCAACGCGATCAGGGATCACGGACCCATCACGTTCTCGGAGTACATGGCGCTCGCGCTCTCCGGCCCGGGAGGCTTCTTCGAACACCCACCGATCGGACCCGATGGCCATTTCGTCACCAGTCCGCACGTCCATCCGGTCTTCTCGGAGCTCCTCGGCCGGGCGATCGTCGATCTGCACGACCGACTGGACCGACCGGCGCCGCTCCGGCTGTCGGAGGTGGGGGCGGGCGACGGGACGCTCGCCCGGCAGCTCGCCGAGCACCTGCGCGGCGTGGACGTGACCTATACGGCGATCGACACCAGTCCCGGCGCACGTGCTGCCCTGAGCGCGATCGACGGCGTGCACGTCGCGGAGGAGCTCGACGGCGCGCCGCAGTTGATCTTGGCGAACGAGCTGATGGACAACCTGCCCTTCCGACGTTTACGCGGAACAGCGTCGGGGACGAAGGAGGTCAGGGTCGGGCTCGACGGCGATCGGTTCGTCGAGCAGCTCGACGAACCGCCGGACGAGGTGTTCGCGCTGAGCGACGGAGAGGAAGCGGTGCTCCCGGAAGGAGCGATGGCGTTCATCGATGCGGTGGGTGCTCGGCTCGCCCATCCGGGCTACGCGCTCCTGATCGACTACGGCGGCGTGGGTGAGCCGGGTGGTTCGCCGCACGGGTACCGGGCACACCGGCCGGTCGCGGATCTCCTCGAGCGGCCGGGCGAAACCGACATCACGTGCGGCCTCGATTTCGATCTCATCAGCGAGCATGCTGAGAAGCAGGGGCTGATCGCGTTCCCGAGCGTCACGCAGCGTCACGCGCTCACCGCGCTCGGCTTCGACCACTGGGTCCACGAGCAGCTCCGCTGGCAGGCCGAGCAGTTGGAGCGTCGCGAGGGGCTCGACGCGGTGCGAACGTGGAGCGGGAGGAGCCGGGCCACGCTGCTCGTCGACCCTTCGGCGCTCGGCCGGCTCCGCTGGCTCCTCCTCGCCACGCCGGGCCTGGATGGTCCCTCGTGGATCTGAACGGACGTGCCCTCACGGGGCCGGCACGAAGCGCCCCCGCCATCGGATCAAGGCCCGGTACTGCAACCACAGGATCGACGCCGTGACGATGAGCATCGCGACCGTTGCGGCAGAGGCGTATCCGTAGCGAAGGTACTCGAAGGCGTTCGATAGATGAAGAGCGGGAGATACGTGGTGGCGTACGGCGGCGGCCCTCCCTCGGTCACGGCGAGCGCGGGCACGAACGTCCCCTGGAGCGTGACGATCGTGTCGCGCATCGCGATGAGCAGCAGCACCGGAGCCATCACGGGAGGGTGACCCTCACGAACCTCGACCACCGTCCCGCGCCGCTCAGTGAAGCGATCTCGTACAGCTCGTCCGGCATCTGTCGTCGGGCGCGACCGAGCAGTCCCCCGCTCCCGTCGTCGAGTCCCGGGGCCCCGGTGACGTGCGCATGTGGTTCGCCCAGACGAACGGCGGGAACCACGACGCCTGGAACATCTGGTACCGAAGCTCCACGGACGGTGGGGTGACCTGGGCAGCCGCGGTGAACATCTCCGATGCCATCTCGGGTGCCGGCTACAAGACGGCAGCCGGGTTCCAGGAG
The DNA here is from genome assembly GCA_021155985.1 of Actinomycetes bacterium. Taxonomy (GTDB): domain Bacteria; phylum Actinomycetota; class UBA4738; order UBA4738; family HRBIN12; genus JAJNBA01. The sequence continues at coordinate 6,335 of JAJNBA010000032.1, read as the reverse complement.
TTCTACGGCGACTTCGGCGAGATCGCCATCACGAACACCGGGAAGACGATCGGCGTGTGGGGCGAGAGCTTCAGCTACACGGGACCTGGAGGGACCTGGTTCAACCGCCAGACCTGATCGACTACGAGGTCCAGTCGGAGAACTCTTCCTTCTTCGCCAGCTCCTCGAGCCCCGCCAGCCGAGCGAGCTCGGCGGAGGCCTCCGCGGCGGCCTTCTCGGCCGCCTTCTGGTCGCGGAGCATCTGCGCGTACTCGGCTTGGGGGATGTAGGTCGGGGTCGGGAAGTACGAGGGCAGGCCCTCGGTCGCCGGCTTCTCCCGTCGCGTGCGGACGGCGACCGGCTCCGGCTCAGCGATCGCAACTTCCAGGAGCTCTGGGGCAGGCTCGGTGCGGCTCCGCCGACGCCGGCGCCGCGGAGGGTCCGGCTCCTCATCGACGGGGACGCTCGATGGCGCGCCCGCCTTGGGGAGGCGGACGGCCTTCAGAGCCGCCCGGAGCTCCTTCTGCTCTCGGCGGCGATCCTTCCGGGACTCCCCGGAGTCGCCGACGCGGGCAGGAGCGGCGGAGGCCTGCGCGACGGGGACCGGCGCCGGGAGGTCGCCTGAGATCGCGACTCCGCGGAGATGGTTCAGCTGGTCCGCGGCCGACAGCATCTGCCCCTCGTCGCCGTACGGATCCAGCTCTTCCGGATCGAGCGTCCCGGGGAGCGGGATCTGCCGCTGGTCCTCCAGGACCATCAGCACGCGGGCTTCGTCGTGCCTCCGCTCTCCGATGAAGCCGTTGACCTGCTCCCATGGGAACCGCTGGGTGCGGATGACACTGACGATGGAGATGGCCTCGGGCGTCAGCACGAGACCGGGCTTCGTCATCCGGAAGACGAACAAGGTCGCCCCGACCAAGATCCCGGCGCCGACGACCCGCATCGGGAGGGACATCGGAGCGAGGAGGAACATCAACGCGATACCCATGGGGATCAGTGCGTACAGCTGAGACTCCAAGCGCCAGCCTCGCGCCCAGACTTCGAGCGATCCGTCATCCGCGACGCGGGTGCGGAACGAGCCGATGTGCTCGATGTTCATCCCCAGGTGGGTATCGGCGCGACCGGCCCGAACATTGAGCCGTGAGCACGCCGGCGCCGGAGCCAGCGAGTTCCGTCAGCGGTCGACGTCGCCGACCACGAAGAAGATCGAGCCGAGGATGGCGATCAGGTCCGGGACCAGGGTGCCCGGAAGCATCGCGGGGATCACGCTGACGTTGGAGAAGGATGCGGTCCGCATCTTCAGCCGGTACGGCTGCTTCTTGCCGTCCCCCACGACGTAGTAGCCCATCAGGCCGAGCGGGTTCTCGGTCCGGACGTACACCTCGCCGTCCATCTTGAGCGTCTTCGGGAGCTTCGGCGCCCGGAACTCCCCAGGGGGCAGCCGGTCCATGCACTGCTCGATGATGTTGCAGGATTCCTTCATCCTCTCGATCAGGACCCAGAGGCGGTCGTAGCAGTCACCCTTGGTTCCCACCGGAACGTCGAACTCCACCTCCGCGTACTTCTCGTACGGCTCGTCCTTCCGGGGATCCATCGCAACGCCGCTCGCGTGGAGCACCGGGCCGGACGTGCCGAACGCGATCGCGGTCTCGGCGGGGAGGAGGCCCACGTCACGCGTCCGCGCGTAGATGATCTCGTTCCCCATGATCAGCGTTTCGAACTCCCCGATCCGCTTCCTGGTCTCGGCGAGGACCTCCGCCGATCGCTTCAGGAAGCCGCGCGGGAGGTCGTCCTTGAGCCCGCCCACCCGACAGTAGGAGTGATGCATCCGGGCGCCGGTCGCGGACTCCATCAGGTCCTGGATCATCTCGCGCTCTCGGAAGGCGTAGAAGATCGGGGTCATCGCGCCCAGCTCGAGCGGGTACGAGCCACTGAACATCAGATGGCTGAGGATCCGGTTCCATTCCGCGAACATCGTGCGGATCCACTGGGCACGATCCGGGACCTCGATGCCGGCGAGCCGTTCGACGGCGATCGTCCACCCGAGCTCGTTGTTGAACGCGGAGATCCAGTCGTGCCGGTTCATCAGCACGAGGACCTGCCGGGCGTCTCGGTACTCCGCGAGCTTCTCGGCCGCCCGATGCATGTACCCGATCACCGGCTCGGCCTTCGTGATCACCTCGCCGTCGAGTTCGAGGACGACCCGAAGGACGCCGTGGGTGGACGGGTGCTGCGGACCGATGTTGAGGATCATCTCCTCGGTGGAGAACTCGCCGCTCGGCATGACCTCGACGTCGAGTCCGCCGCCCCGGATCATCGAGGCGACCTGGGAGCTCTCGAACGCGGCCTCTCGGGTGTCCATCCGCGGCCATCCTAACGGAGGCCGACGCGCACCACGCCTGAGGGTGGGAGGGCGACGGCGAGCGATAGGCTGCCCGGACGATGGCCGTCGACGTCCGCCGGAAGGTTCCCTCGGTGGATGCGCTCCTGCGCTCCGGCCCCGCGCGACGCGCGGCGTCGACACTGGGGCGCCCCTTGCTGAAGAGGATGCTCGAGGACGTCCTCGCCGAGGTGCGGTCGGCAGCGGCCGGCGGAGAGAACCCGCCGCCCGACGAGGTGCTGCTGGCCCGAGCCCTCGGTCGCGCGTCCCGAGCCGCACAGGGGATGGTGCCGGTGATCAACGCCACCGGCGTGATCCTCCACACCAACCTCGGACGCGCCCCGCTCCCCGAGCGTGCGGCGCGTGCCGTCGCGCGAGCCGCGCGGTCCTACACGGACATCGAGGTGGATCGGCGGACCGGCAGACGGGGCGGGCGCGGTGGCCACGCCGAGACCCTGCTCACCGCGCTCACGGGAGCGGAGGGGGCGATGGTGGTCAACAACTGCGCCGCCGCCCTCCTGCTGGCGATGGCCACGCTCGCGAAAGGCAAGCCCGTCATCGTCTCCCGCGGGGAGTTGATCGAGATCGGCGGTGAGTTCCGGATCCCCGACATCCTGGCGGCCTCGGGCGCGCGGCTCGCCGAGGTCGGAACGACGAACCGAACCAGGATCGCCGACTACCGAGCGGCGGTCACGGACAAGACCGGGATGATCCTCAAGGTACACCCCTCGAACTACCGCGTGATCGGATTCACGGCCACGCCGCCGGCCGCCGACCTCGCGGCCCTCGCGCGCACGCACGACATCCCCTTCCTGTACGACATCGGCTCGGGGCTCCTCCATCACGGGCACGGACATCCCGCCGACGAGCCCTCGGTCTCGGACGCCCTGGAGCAGGGAGCCGACCTCGTGACGTTCTCCGCGGACAAGCTCCTCGGGGGTCCGCAGGCCGGCATCATCATCGGGAGGGCGGCGCTCCTGGAGCGGCTCCGCCGGCACCCGATCGCTCGCGCCGTCCGCATCGGCAGGATGCAGATGGCCGCGCTCGAACAGGTGCTCTCGATCATCGCGACCGGCAAGGAAGGGGAGATCCCCGTGTTCCGGATGCTCAGGGAGTCTCCCGAGATCGTCCGCAGCCGGGCCCAGCTCCTGTCCGAGACGATCGGCGGCGAGCTCGAGGGAGCGCGGGTCGTTCGCTGTGAATCGGCGGTCGGGGGTGGCTCGATGCCGGGAACGGTTCTGCCGTCGTGGGGGGTTCGGATCCGGGTGCCGGACGGCCCGTCGTTCGCCGCCCGTCTCCGCACGGGAACACCCTCTGCCTTCTCGCGCGTCGAGGACGGATTCGTCCTCCTCGATTGCAGGACGGTGACGGACGCACAGATCCGACACCTCGCCCGAGCGGTCCATTACGCGCTCGAGGGCGACGAGGAGCACGACCACGACGTCCACGGCGGCGAGGACCACCGCGGTGGCGGCGGCGATCCCGGCGACGACCCCGATCGTGGCGACGCTCGCGCGTAGATGACCGAGATCCGCGTCGTGGCCACCGCGGGCCACGTCGACCACGGCAAGTCGTCGCTGATCCTCCGCCTCACCGGCATGGACCCCGACCGCTGGGAGGAGGAGAAGCGGCGAGGCCTCACGATCGACCTCGGCTACGCCTGGTGCGAGCTCCCGTCCGGACGTGAGATCGGCTTCGTCGACGTGCCCGGACACGAGCGGTTCATCGCCAACATGCTCGCGGGCGTGGGTCCCGTCCGACTCGTCCTGTTCGTCGTCGCGGCCAATGAGGGGTGGCGCCAGCAGTCGGAGGAGCATCTCGCGATCCTGGACGTGCTCGGGGTGGAGGGCGGTGTCGTGGCCCTGACGAAGCAGGATCTGGTCGACGGCGAAACGCTCGATCTGGCGGAGGAGCAGATCCGGGAACAGATGGTTGGCAGCGCGCTGGAACGTGCCCGGTTGGTGCGGGTCTCGGCGACGACCGGCGACGGACTCGATGAGCTCCGCTCGGCGCTCGATGAGCTTCTTGCCGCGGCGGTGCCACCTCCCGAGACGCGGGGTCGGCTGTTCGTCGACCGGGTGTTCACGATCTCCGGGGCGGGCACGGTCGTCACGGGAACGCTGGGGGGCTCGGCGCTCGCCGTCGGGGACGACGTGGAGCTCTACCCCCACGGGCGAACGGCGCGGGTCCGGTCGCTCCAGTCGCACAAGCGGGACGCGACCCGCGCGATCCCCGTCGCGCGGGTCGCTGCGAATCTCGCCGGAACCGGCAGAGGGGACCTGGCGCGAGGCGATGTGGTCGGGCCCCCGGGAGCGTGGAGACCCACGACCACCTTCGACGGCGTCTTCCGACCCGTCCGTGGTCTCGCACATCCCGTGACCGGGCGCGGCGCGTTCAAGGTCTATGTCGGCGCAGCGGAGACAGATGCCAGGGTCCGGATCCTCGGGCGAGGATCGAAGGAAGGCGGCGAAGACGTGTTCGTGCGCATCACGACGACCCGGCCGCTCGTGCTGGACGTCTCCGATCGGTTCGTGCTGCGAGATTCGGGCCGCAAGGAAACGGTCGGGGGTGGGACGGTGCTCGATCCCGCGCCGCCACAGCGGGCGGGCTCGGCGGGAGGGCGGCTCGCCCGGCGCGCCGCGGCGGCGCGCCACGAGCTCCCGGCGATCCTCGCCGACGAGCGAGGGGCCGTCCACGCCACGGAGGCCCTCGTCCTCACCGGCTCCGACGCCGGTGTCCCCCAGGCCGGGGACTGGCTCCTCCGGGACGGGCTGCTCGCGCGGAGCGGCGCCGCCCTGGTCTCCCACGTGTCCGCGCACCACCTCGCCCACCCACTCGATGAGGGCGAACCCTTGGCAGCGGCTCGCCGCGCGCTCGCCGGCCACCTCCGGGGCGAGATGGGCCCGCCCGACCCGCGGCTGATCGATCTGATCCTCGATCGCCTCGTCGGCGACGGGCTCCTCGTGCGGACGACCACGGCGGTCGCGCTCCCGTCGCACGAGGGACCGCCGGGGCTCGACCCCCTGATGCGACGGGTGGTCGAGGCGATCTCGGACGAACCGGCGCAGCCTCCGACGATCAAGGAGCTCGCCGAACGGGGGATCGGTCGCGACGCGGTGGACGCGGCCACGAGAGCGGGACACGTGATCCGCGTCGCCCCCGATCTGGTGTTCCTCCCCTCGGTGATCGAACGCGCCGAGGCGATCGTCACCGACGCGCGCGAGACGGGGATCACGGTGAGCGCCTTCAGGGAAGCCCTGGGGACCAGCCGGAAGTTCGCCGTCCCCCTGCTCGGATGGTTCGATCAGCGGGGCATCACGCGACGGGAGGGCGACCTCCGGTATCCGCGTTCGTCATAACGCCTGGATCCTCCGACACCTCGGCGGTGACGGCTACCTCCACGCAGGCTCCCAGGGGGAGCGAGGCCACCCCAACGGCCGCACGCGCGTGACGCCCGTCGGGCCCGAGCACCGCGACGAGGGCGTCGCTGGCTCCGTTCGCGACGGTGGGATGCTCGACGAAATCTGCGTCCGCGGCCACGTACACCGTGACCTGCAGGAGCTGGACGAGTCGATCGAAGCTCCCGCCGAGGTGATCCCGGATCGCGGACAACGCCTGGAGCCCCGCTCGCGCGGCGGCCTCCTGTCCCATCTCGACGGGGACCTGCTGGCCCAGCCTGCCCGGGTGCAGAAGGCGCCCCTCGACCATCGCAACCTGCCCCGCAACGAAGGCCAGCGCTCCCGCCCGCTTCACGGGGACGTAGCTCGCGAGCGGCGCGGGCAGCCCGGGGAGTTCCCATCCCAACTCGCCGAGACGCTCGAGGATGTCCGCGTCACGCATCGGCCGCATCCTCTCAGACGGGTCGGCGCCCGCGGCGGTCAGCTCGCTTCGAGCGCCTTCCGCTTCAGGATGGCCCGCCGCTCCGTCTCGTTCAGGCCACCCCACACGCCGTGCCCCTCACGGGTCTCCAGCGCGT